>CAZSBO010000066.1:0-20272 GCA_964605265.1 uncultured Prosthecobacter sp. | reverse complement strand
GTGGCCACGCGCTCAGGTCTAAGGTAGTCCTCACACTCCGAGTGAGGGGTGGGGAGCCATCACACGGAGTGTGATGGCTACACTCCAGCAGGCTTCGCCATGCGCGCGCTTCGGTCAGAGGGGCGCAGTGCGACCGCGCAGTCCCTTCAGTTGATCACCACCGCCGGTCCGGCCTGCAGGTCGCGCAGCTTGTGCACGGCGCCGAGGATGAGGGGGAGGGCGGCGTCGATCTCGGCTTCGGTGGTGAAGCGCGAGAGCGAAAAGCGCAGGGTGCTGGCGGCGTGGGCGGCGTCGAAGCCCATGGCCTCAAGCACATGCGAGGGATGCAGGGCGGCGCTGTGGCAGGCGGAACCGCCCGAGCAGCACAGGCCCTGCTGATCGAGCAGGATGAGCAGGCCGGCGGAGTCGGCGCCGGGGAAGGCGATCGAACTGGTGTTGGGCAGGCGCGGCGCGCCGAGGCCGTGCACGACGGCGTCCGGCACGCCGGCGAGCAGGCCCGCTTCCAGGCGGTCGCGCAGGCGCGCCATCTCGGCGCTCGCGGTGGGCAGGGCGGTGAGGGCGAGTTCGGCAGCGCGGCCGAGGGCGACCGCGCCCGGCAGGTTTTCCGTGCCGCTGCGTCGGCCGTTTTCCTGGCCACCACCGAGCAGCAGGGGTTGGAAGGCGGCCTGGCGACGGATGAAGAGCGCGCCGATGCCCTGGGGGGCGTGCATTTTGTGACCGCTGAGGCTGAGGTAATCTACCGGCACCTCGCGCAGGTCGAGCGCCAGTTTGCCGGTGGCCTGCACGGCATCGGCATGGACGGCGGCACCGGCGGCGTGGGCGATGTCGACGAGTTCGCGCAGGGGCGCGATCGTGCCGGTTTCGTTGTTGGCCCAGAGCAGGGAGACGAGGGCGGTGCGGCCGGGTCTCAGGGCCTCGCGCAGGGAGTCGGCCTGCAGCAGGCCGTGGCGGTCGACAGCGACGGTGCGCACCTCGCCGCCGCTGCGCTGCCAACGGCGGGCGCATTCGAGGCCGGCGGCGTGTTCGGCAGCGCCGGTGACCAGCACCGGCCGGTCCGGCCATTCGGTGCGGGCGCCGAGGTGCGTGGCATTGATGCCTTCGGTGCCGCCAGAGGTGAAGACGATTTCGTCGGGCTCGGCCCCGAGCAGGGCGGCGACGCTGGCGCGGGCCTGTTCGAGCGCGCGCCGGGCCTGGCGACCGGGGCCGTGCGCGGCGGAGGGGTTGCCGAAGCGCGCGCCGAGGAAGGGCTGCATGGCCTCGACCACCGACGGATCGGGCGGGGTGGTGGCGTTGGCGTCGAGGTAGATCATGCCGCGGTCAGTAAACAGGCCGCGTCGGGCAGGGTCAACCGACAAGGGGGCTGCAGACCCGGTCGAGGTGTTCGCGGGCGCGCACGGCGCGCGCCAGCATGTCCTGCACCGGCTCGTTCTCGCCGCTCGACAGTTCGAGCACGAGCACGCCGTGGAAGTCGGCCCGGCGCAGTTCGCCGGCCACCCAGGCCCAGTCGATCTGGCCCTCGCCGGGCGGCAGATGGGCGTCGCGGTCGCCGCGGTTGTCGTTGGCATGCACCAGCTTGAGGTGGCCGGAGAGCTTGTGGATGACGGTGGCCATTTCGCCGGCGAGGTGGGCGTGGCCGGTGTCGAGGCAGGTGCCGACCGTGCAGGCGCGGATTTCGCCGAGCAGGTACATCATGTCGCGCACGTGGCCGAACATCAGGTGCGGTAGCATGTTTTCGAGCAGCAGTTCGATGCCGAGTTCGCAGCAGCGCGCGGCGACGCGGTTGAGCGAGTCGGCGGCGCGGTGCATGCGCTGCAGGAACTCCTCCTCGTGCGGCCGGCCCTCGCGCTCGGGACCGGGATGCAGAACAATGTTGTCGCAGCCCATGAGGGCGGCGGCCTCGCAGGCGCGCACCAGTTCGTGCAGGGCAAGATCGCGACCCGCGTCGTCGGGTGCGGTGATGTCGATGCGGTCGGCAAAGGGGGCGTGGAAGGAGAAGGGATGCAAGCCGAGGCTGCGCATGGCTTCGCCGGCGCGGCGCACGTCGGCCACGTTGTGGTAGTCGAGGTGCATCGGGAAGGAGCAGACCTCAACCTCGCGGAAGCCGGCTTCGCGGATGGGTTCGAGCACGTCGAAGATGCTGCGTCGGTAGAAGCAGCCGGTGGAGAGTCCGATGGGCCAGGGATTCATGGCGGCAGGAGGGTGAGCAGGCGCGAGCGCCGGGTTTCCAATTCGCAGGCCCGCCCCTCGACGGCGAAGCAGAAGCCCTTTTCGAGCGTCGAGGTGCAGTTGAAATCGACCAAACGGTCGACCCCGGTCGCCAGCAGGCCGGCAAACAGGCGGGTGTAAAAATCGGCACGCGTGCCGGCCTCGTAGTCGCCCCAGTTGATGCCCCAGCCGTGTGCCGGGTTTTCGAACTTCGAGCGGATCAGACCGGCGATGTGGCGCGGATGCCAGCCATCGGCGAGCAGGCAGCGGGTGACGAGCTGCATGCCGGCGGGCTTGAGTAGGAGGTCGTTGGGCTGCTCCAGCAGACGGCGCACGCAGCCCGGCAGTGTTTCCAGGGGGGTGCGGTCGTAGGTTTGCGGCCAGAGGTGGCGGGGGTCGTGGCGGGCCGAGTAGTAGTACTCGTGGAAGCGGCGCAGGCGCGAGGCGAGGTACTGTTCCAGCAGGTGCGTGCTGCCCTCCTCCTGAAGCGGGATGCGCACGCAGGCGCGCCGGGCCAGTTCGGCGGTCTTGACGTCGGAACGACGCACCTGCAGCGCCTGGCGACAGTCCATCTCATGCAGGGGGATGGCACGCAGGGCGGGACGCGCGATGCCTGCGGCCTGCGTCAGCTTGCGCGCGGAGGGCTTCAGGTAGGCGGTGAACGGCATCCGAATCATGCGCGTGTGCAGGGGGTCGCCATACTCGGAGATGTCGATCGAGATCATCTCGCGCTGGCGGGTGGCGCAGGGGCCGACGTGCACGGCGGTGATCTCGACCGGCAGCGGGCAGTGGGGCGCGGCGCGGCGCTTGATCTCCTGGGCGACGTATTCCGCCAGCAGGGCGAGGGCGGCAAAGGCCTCCTGGGCGGCGGTGTCGAGGTGGCCGGTGAGCAGCGGCGGTAGGTGTTCCAAGCATCGCGGCACCAGTTCCGGTGCCGGATTGAGGGCGGTGATGCGGCGTGCCACCTCGGAGCTGCGGCGAATGCGCCAGACGAAGTGGTGGCCCTGACCGGTGATGAGGTGGAGGGGGCGGATGCCCCAGCCGAGCAGCAGGGCCTCGATCTCGCGCACCACCGGTTCCTGCAGATCGAAGGCGCGCTGCGGGTCGGCGAAGGCCGCCGCGGGGGCGTCGAAGTTGACGTACTCCAGGTCGAGGTGCAGCAGCAGCGATTCCGTGTCGGCCAGCGAGCGGGCGATGTCGAGATGGCGCTCGAGAAACCAGTCGAGTTCGACCGGCGGCCGCAGCTCGCGGCGGTCGTAAGCGCAACCGTCGGTGTGGGTGAGATAGACGGCGGTGGCCTGTTCGAGGTGGTCGGCGCCGCAAAACTCGATCAGGCGCTGACGCACGGCCGGCTGCGCGTAGAACGAAGTCGCAGCACCGGCCTTCATGACGGCATTCTAGATCATGCGGTCGGAAATTGCACCCTGCAGTACGAAAAAAGCCGGCGGATAACCGCCGGCTTTGTGTGGATCTTGCGCTTCAGGGTCACTTGGCCTTGGCCAGGATCTTCTCCAGGGTGCCGGCGAACTCGGCCGGGCTGGTGCTGCCGACCTGATTGCCGAGGCTCTTGCCCTGGGGGCTGAGGAACTCGATGTGCGGGATGCCACTGACACCGTGCTTCTGGGCGGCGGCGGCATTGGACTCGACGTCGGTGTCCAGGTAGGCCCAGACGAACTTGTCGTGCAGGGGGGTGACCTCCTTGCTGGGGTAGACCGACTTTTTCATGACCTGGCAGGGTGGGCACCAGACGGCGGAGAAGACCATGACGACCGGCTTGTTTTGCGCCGTGGCGGCGGCGATGGCGGCGTCGTAGCTGGTGAGGAATTTCGGGCTGCCCTTGGGGAAGTCCGCGGCGAGAGCGGGCAGGGCGAGGGCGGCGAGCAGGAGGAGGAAGCGTTTCATGGTGGGTAGAGGTGGGACGTTGACGGCGGGCGATTTATTCCAACTGAAGCTTGGCGAGCGAGCGGTACAGGCCGCCGGGACGGTCGATCAGCTCGTCGTGACTGCCGCGTTCGAGGATGGCACCGCCGGACATGACCAGGATCTGGTCGCAGCGGCGCACGGTGCTCAGGCGGTGGGCGATGATCAGGCTGGTGCGATTGGCCATCAGCTTGTCGAGGGCATCCTGGACCAGGCGCTCGCTCTCGGCGTCGAGGCTGCTGGTGGCCTCATCGAGGATCAGGATGGCGGGATCGGCGAGGATGGCGCGGGCGATGGCGATGCGCTGGCGCTGGCCCCCGGAGAGCTGGGTGCCGCGATCGCCGACGACGGTTTCATAACCCTCGGGCAGGGCGTTGATGAAGTCGTGGGCATTGGCCTGGATGGCGGCGGCGACCACCTCGTCGCGGCTGGCGCCCGGGCGGCCGTAGGCGATGTTGTCGAGGATGCTGCCGCCGAAGAGCAGCACTTCCTGCGGCACGAGGGCGAGGTTGCGGCGCAGGCGGGTCAGCGACAGCTCGGCGAGCGGCTGGCCGTCGATGCGGATCTCGCCGGCGGTGGGATCGTAGAAACGGAAGAGCAGGGAAATGCTGGTGGTTTTGCCGGAACCGCTCGGGCCGACCAGGGCGATGCGCTGACCGGCTTGTGCATGCAGGTCGAAGTCGTGCAGCACGGTCACCTCCGGCCGGGTCGGGTAGGCGAAGCGGACGCCGCGCATCTCGATTTCGCCGCGGAAGCGCTCGATCGGGCCGCGGCTGTCGTCGGCGGGTTCGACGTCTTCGGCGAGGATTTCGCGCACGCGTTCGGTGGCACCGAGGGCGCGCTGGAGCTGGGCGACCAGTTCCGGGAACTGCATGAAGGAGGCGGCGATCATGCCGCTGAGGCCGGCGAACTGGGTCAGCTCGGCGCGGGCGATCTCGCCGCGCTCGAGCATGCGCATGGCGAACCAGGTGACCAGGATGAGGGCGACGCTGAAGGCGAAGATGATGAAGGCGATGAAGGAGGCGCGTGGTGCGGCGGCGCGGATGACGGTGCGCAAGTAGGCGCCGAGGTTGCGGTCGTAGCGGGCGAGTTCGTGGGCCTCGTTGCGGAAGGCCTTGACGCTGACCATACTCTGCAGGCTTTCGTCGACCACGACCTGGGTGGCGGCCAGGTTGTCCTGGGCGGCGCGGGTGAGTTTGCGGATGCGCGCGCCGAAGATGGCGATGAGGACGATGACGACCGGAATGGTGGCCACCATGAACAGCGAGAGCTTGACCGACATCAGCAGGATCAGCGTCAGGCAGATCGCCAGCATGACCGTGTGACGGATCAGCATGGGCAGGGTGATGACGAGGGTCTCGCGCATCGCCTCGACATCGTTGGCAAGGCGCGAGGCGAGTTCGCCGGCGCGGCGACGGTTGAGGGTCGCCATGGGCAGGCGCAGGATGGTGCCGAAGGTGTCCATGCGCAGGGAGGCCAGGGCGCGTTCCGAGGCCTTGGCGAAGAGCAGGATGCGCCAGAAGGCGATGAAGGCCTGGGTGGCGACCAGACCGACGAGGAAGAGGGCCTTGTCGTCGAGCTCCGCCATCCATTCGGGGCCGGAGGCGCCGCCGAGACCCTTGCCGGCGAGGGCGGCCAGTTCCTTGATGAAGACGACGGTCAGCCCGCCGGTGAAGGCGAGGGCGATGAGCGCCGGGATGAAGACATTGAAGTGCGGACGCAGGTAGCGCAGGAAAAAGCCGGCGTCACGCCAGGCGGCGCGGTCCCAGAGTTTCTTCGACGGGGGGGTATCGGGCATCGGAAGCGGGACAGTGGCGGGGCCGTGGCAAATGGCAAGGCGTCAATGCCCGCCCTAGCCCGGCGACGTTGGGGAACGCCGTCCGGCGGAGGCTGGACGCCCGTTGTCGGCGGTGCGGCTCAGAGATTGGCGTCGGCGGCGCGCTTGATGCTCGAAAGCACGTCGCTGATCTTCAGGTCGATGCGCTGGCGCTTCTGGAAGTAGCAGACCTTGTCGTAGCCGGCCTCGGTGAGGTTGTTGAGGGCGGTGATGAAGTGTTCGCCGACGCGGTTGGCGCGGTGGGCGTCGGAACCGACAACCACGGGGATGCCGCGTTCGGCCATCATGCGCAGCATCTCATTGCCGGGGTTCATCTCCGAATAGCTCTTGTTGAGGCCGGAGGTGTTCAACTCCATGGCGACACCGGTTTTGGCGATGCGGTCGAGCGCCGCTTCCGCCGAGTTTTTGATGATGGCGAAGCACCAGCTGTCCGGATGGTAGTTTTTCACCAGGTCGGGGTGGGCAAGGCAGTCGTACAGGCCGGATTCGGCACTTTGGGCGAGGTGCTCAAAGTAGGTGCGGCGGAAGTTTTCAATGGTGCCGACCTCGAACTTGGAGAGGTACTCCTTGGCCTGCCAGTGCAGGCCGCCGAGGATGTAGTCGAACTCGGCCCGCTCATGCAGGCTGCGGATCCAGTCCTCGCAGCCCGGGTAGAACTCGCTTTCCAAACCCAGGCAGACGTCGAGCCGGCCCTCGTAGGCCTTGGCGGCGCGACGGACCAGTTCGAGGTAGGTGTCGAACTCACTGTTCGACATGCGCACGCTCGGCCAGAAGCCGTCGGGCATCGGGCAGTGGCAGGTGAAGATGATGCCCTTGAGGCCGGCCTTGAGGGCCTGGGCCGCATACTCCTCGGGCTCGCCCCACGCATGCTTGCAGAGCGGCGTGTGCATGTGGGAATCGTAGTAGAGCGGACCCCCGGGTTTGGGCTTCACCGCCTGGACCGGCTTGGCGGCGGCGGCCTTGGCAGCCGGCTTCTGGGCCGGGGCCGATTTCTTGGCCGGAGCGGCCTTGGCTGCGGGCTTTTTGGCCGGGGCCGGCTTCTTGGCTGCAGCCGCCTTCGTCGCGGGCTTTTTGGCAGGTGCTGGCTTCTTGGCCGGAGCGGCCTTCGCCGCGGGCTTTTTGGCGGGGGCCGGCTTCTTGGCTGGAGCGGCCTTGGCGGCGGGCTTTTTGGCCGGGGCCGGCTTCTTGGCTGGAGCCGCCTTCGCCGCGGGTTTCTTGGCGGGCGCCGCCGGTTTCCGGGCCGATGGCTTTTGCACGGGAGCTTTTTTCGGTGCGGCCTTGGCCGACGTGGAGACCGCCTTGGCGGCGGGCTTGGCGGATTTCTTGGTGGATTTGCTCACGTGCTTCAATTCCTGTTAATGATTCAGGATCAACCAGCCCCTGCCTTCGACACCGGTGATGCGAACCGTGCCGGGATCCTGAATTTCCTCGTCATAACACAATCGCAGGGTCAACGGAACTTTTTTCCAGCCTCCCTGGACGAGCGGCGCGCGCAGCGCCTGCCAGAGCGCATCGTCGGCGCGAACAACGGCCTGCAGCGCTGACGGGTGATCGGGGTGCTGCAGTTCCAGTCGGGCCAGGCCGTCGCCGCTCTCGGCAGGATCAGCCCGGAGGGTGGCCAGCAGCCGGAACAAGGTGGGGGTGGTGGGTCGATGGGCGAGGAAGTCGGTCCAGGCCATGTCGCCATAGCGAACGTGGCTCTCCCAGTCGGCGTGAAAGCCACGCGGGGAGAGTTCGACCACCAACTGCAGGGGGTCGCGTCCGGCAAAGGAGGACTGGGTCAGGAACAGATTCTGGCCGGGTTCGCGCAGCGGCCGAGCCCAATCCAGTCCCTGCCAGACCAGGGGCTGCAGCGGATGGCGGGCGTGGTGGCGGGCCATGAGAGGTGCGACCCGTTCGGGATCGCGGCAAACCGCGAGCAGGGTCTCGGTATCAGGGGCCTCGAAAAATGCCCGGGAGACCCGCTCGAGGTGTTCGAGGCTCTGTGCTGAGTCGGAGCGGAAGCTGCCATCGGGGGTGCCGGCGAGCAGTTTCTCGAAGGGGTTGGAGGTCGGCCTGCCGCGCAGGCTGAGGGCAAGCAGGGCCGCGGTGAGAGCGACGGCGGTGAGGAGCAGAGCCATGCGAAGAAGAATCTTCGCCACCTGGGGGTCTCCGCTCGGGTCGGCGGGCCTGGCTGGAGGGCTGGACATGGGGTCCGTGGAGCCGAAGGCGGGATTCGAACCCGCGACCCTCTCATTACGAATGAGATGCTCTACCACTGAGCTACACCGGCACTGGAAGTCGGATGAGCTTGTAACGTAGGCCGGTTGCGCGACTTTGTCATTCGCTTTCTGAGGGCGACCGCATTTTCACGGCGGGCGGCGCCCAGACCGGGCGAAATCCTTGCAAGCCGGCGTTGGCGGGGCCACGTTGTCATCCCCCCATGGACGACGGAGCCAGCAGTCCCTACGCCGCCTTTCTCGCCGAGCTCGAGCAGATCCAGCGCCACAAGTGGCTGGTGAGCGAGCGCGAGGGCAGGGATGTCGGCTTTGAGCGCGCCCTCAACGAATGGGCGCGCAACCACCGCACGGAATGGCGGCGCGAGCAAAACCGCCGGCGCGCCGGCACGGGCCGGCGCGGCCGCTGAGGGGCCTTACTTGAAGAAGACCGGGATGATCAGGATGGCGAGGATGTTGACGACCTTGATCATCGGGTTCACCGCCGGACCGGAGGTGTCCTTGTAGGGGTCGCCGACGGTGTCGCCGGTGACGGCAGCCTGGTGGGCGAAGCTGCCCTTGCCGCCGTGATGGCCCTCTTCCACGTACTTCTTGGCGTTGTCCCAGGCGCCGCCGGCGGAGGTCATGGCGATGCCGACAAACAGGCCGGTGACGATGGTGCCGATCAGCAGGCCGCCGAGGGCCTCCTTGCCGAGGAAGGCGACGCCGACGACGAAGACGATGGGCAGCAGGGCGGGCAGGATCATCTGGCGCAGGGCGGCCTTGGTGACGATGTCGACGCACTGGCCGTACTCGGGGGTGTCCTGGCCGGTGAGGATGCCAGGCTTGGCCTGGATCTGGCGGCGCACCTCGCGCACCACGGCACCGGCGGCGTTGCCGACGGCGTCCATGCCGAAGGCGGTGAACAGGTAGGGCAACAGGCCGCCGATGAACATGCCGATGATGACCTGCGGATTCATCAGGTCGAAGGCGATGGTCTTCTGTTCGAGGATGTATTTCAGCTCTTCGACGTAGGAGCCGAACAGGACCATGGCGGCGAGGCCGGCCGAGGCGATGGCGTAGCCCTTGGTGACGGCCTTCATCGTGTTGCCGACGGCGTCGAGTTCATCGGTGATCTTGCGCACGTCCTCGGGCAGGCCGGACATGACGGCGATGCCGCCGGCGTTGTCGGTGATCGGGCCAAAGGCGTCGAGCGAGATGATGATGCCGGAGAGGCTGAGCATGGAGACGACGGCGATGGCGATGCCGTAGAGGCCGGCCAGGTCCCAGCAGATCCAGATCGAGGCGGCGATGGCGAGCACCGGCAGCAAGGTGGCGTGGTGGCCGACGCTGATGCCGGCGATGATGTTGGTGGCGTGGCCGGTTTCCGAGGCCTTGGCGATGCGGCGCACCGGGGCGTGGGCGGTCGAGGTGAAGTAGTTGGTGATCCAGACGACGACGAAGGTCATGACCAGGCCGACCAGGGCGCAGTAGAACAGGGCGTCGGCAGAGACCGACTTGCCGGCCATGAGGACGGGTTCGGTGAACATCGCGCCGGTGGCCCACTTGAACAGGCCGGCGGAGACGATGCCGGCGACGGCGACGCCGCTGACCAGCGAGGCGGTCGGCTTCTGCTTGACGAAGTTGACCCAGCCGATGCCGAGCAGGGAGGAGAGGATGGACAGGCCGCAGAGGACGAAGGGATAGACCAGCACCGCGTGGTTGCCTTCGGGGCCGGTGAGGTGGCCGACCAGGATGCCGCCGATGAGCGAGACGGCGTAGGTTTCGAAGACGTCGGCGGCCATGCCGGCGCAGTCGCCGACGTTGTCACCGACGTTGTCGGCGATGGTGGCGGGGTTGCGCGGGTCGTCCTCGTTGAGGTTCTGCTCGATCTTGCCGACGAGGTCGGCGCCGACGTCGGCGGCCTTGGTGTAGATGCCGCCGCCGAGACGGGCGAAGACGGAGATCAGTGAGCTGCCGAGGGCCAGGCCGACGAGGGAGTCGATGGCCGCGCGCACGCCGGCCATTTTTTCGACGATCAGGTAGAAGACGCCGACCGCGAGCAGGCCGAGAGCGACGACGAGCAGGCCGGTGACGGCGCCGCCGTTGAAGGCCATCTTGAGGGCGCCGTGGGAGTCCTTGCTGGCGGCCTGGGCGGTGCGGACGTTGGCGCGCACGGCGATCATCATGCCGATGTAGCCGGCGACCATTGAGCAGACCGCGCCGACCACGAAGCCGGCCGAGGTCATGCCATCGCGGGCATACCAGACGACGAAGAAGATGACGATGGCGATCAGGCCGACCGCGCGGATCTGGCGGTTCAGGTAGGCCTTGGCCCCCTCCTGAATGGCTCCACCAATCTGGCTCATGCGCTCATTGCCGGCGTCGGCGGCCAAAATCTGGCGGATCAGCAGAACGGCGATCACCAGGCCGGCAACGGCCAGGGCGATTGAGACAACGACACCTTGTTCGAGGAGCATGGAATTCATCGGGAGTATAAAAAACAACCGGCTGGTTGGGGCCGGTTCATGAAGCCGGCGAGTCTAGAAGCTTCCTTTCATCTAGCAAGACTCTTTTGTGACAGGGCAAGACTCTTTTGTGATGGCGGCTCAAAAAACCGCCGCCGACGGTCGCGCCGGTTCGCGCCAGACGCCGGCGGTCATGACGATCTTGGGGTGCTCGGGCACACCGCGTTCCCCGCGCGCCACCTGCTCCGCCAACAGCTCGGCCGCCGCCGCGCCAAGCACGCCCGCCTGCTGGTCGATGCCGCCCAGTTCCGGCCGGCTGAGGGTCCAGTTCAGGGTGAAGTGCGCCGGCCGCTGTCCGGCAGGCAACTCCGCCAGCCAGTCCAGGCACTGCTGGGAGGGATCGATCACCGCCTCGGGTCGCGCCTGCCGCAGCCAGTCGAGAAAATCCTCGCGCGCCGGCCGGCGCACCAGCCGCAGCAGGCTGCCGGCCTGGGCGGCGGGCAGGGGATGATGGGTCAGGAAACTCGCCGGCCAGGCGCCGAACATGCGGTCGTTGACGGTGCGCTCGGAATAGAAGCCGATGCGCCGGAAACCGCGGCGGCGCAGGGCGCGCAGCAGGGTCATCATGCCGAGGAAGTGGTGATGGTGGACGCGGTGCAGTTCGGGGCGCGCGTAGCCGAGGCCGATGACGACGCTGCTGAAGTCCTCCCAGCGGATCGGCACGCGGGCGCGGCTGCGCGAGATGAGGGGCGACAGGATCAGGCCGCGGATGCCGCGGGCAACGAGGATTTCCGACAGGCGCCGACCGCTCATGCCGCGGCTGGCGAGGTGGAATTCCTCAAGGCGGTAGCCGAGTTCGGTGGCGCGCTGGGTGGCGCCCTCGAAAAGCTCGTTGCCCCAGGGCGAGCGCGCGGCGGTTTCGCGTCGGTCCGACCAGATGAAGGCCAGGGCGGGGGGCTCGGCGGCGCGGCGCCCCTCGCGCAGGCGCGCCATCAGCCGGGTCAGTTCCGGGTCCGGCTGCCAGCCAAGCTCGGCCGCCATGGCGAGAATGCGCTCATGCAGGGGCGCGGCCACGTGATGGCCGCCGCGCAGGGCGCGCGAGACGGTCATCCGGGAGACGCCGACCCGCTCGGCAATCTCGGCCAGGGAAGGACTGGGCATGGCTGTTACTGTAACAGTCATCCTGTGATTGCAAGCGATGGCCACTGTCGTTTACACTGCCCCTTGATCCGACCATGAAAACACCCCGTCTCCTCCTTGCCGCGCTCGCGGCCACAGCCCTGTCCAGCCAGGCCCAGCCGCTCTGGGTCGAGGCGGAATCCTTCGCCAACCCCGGCGGTTGGATGCTCGACACCCAGTTCATCGACATCATGGGCTCGCCCTACCTGCTCGCCCACGGCATGGGCGCGCCGGTCAAGGACGCGCAGACCGAGGTGAGCGTGAGCGAGCCCGGTCGCTACCGCGTCTGGGTGCGCACCAAGAACTGGGTCGGCCCCTGGGAGGCTGCCGGCGCGCCCGGCAAGTTCCAAGTCAGTGTCAATGGCGCCAAGCTCACCAAGGTGCTCGGCACCGAGGGCAAGGACTGGCTTTGGGAACTGGCCGGCGAAGCCGAACTGACGGCCGGCAAGGTGTCGCTCGGCCTGCACGACCTGACCGGCTTTGAGGGCCGGGTCGACGCCCTGCTGCTCACCCGCGACGCCGGTTTCACGCCGCCGGCTGATTTTGCCGCCACGAATCAGCTGCGCCGGCAGTCGCTCGGCCTGCCGGAAACCGCGCCGGAGACGGAAGTGTACGACCTGGTTGTCGTCGGTGGTGGTTACTCGGGCATGGGGGCGGCGATCAGTGGCGCCCGCCAGGGCCTGAAGGTGGCCTTCATTCAAAACCGCCCGGTGCTTGGCGGCAACGGTTCCGGCGAAGTCCAGGTCTGGGCCATGGGCGGCACCCGCCGCGGCCTCTACCCGCACCTCGGCGAGATCGTTGAAGAGTTTGCCGACCGCGCCAGCAACAGCCCGGCGGCCTCGCCGGATGAGTTCAACGACCGTCTCAAGGAGGAAATCGTGCGCGCCGAGGCGAACATCGACCTCTTCCTCAACACCCACGTCCATGCCGTGGAAATGGAAAAAGGTGGTGAACGCCGCCTGCGCAGCGTCATCGGCCTCGACACCCGCACGGGCAGGGAAACCCGCTTCCGCGGCAAGTTCTTCAGCGACTGCACCGGCCATGGCAGTGTCGGCGCGCTCGCCGGCGCGGAGATCCTCATGGAGGAAAAGGGCCGCATGGGCATGAGCAACATGTGGGTGCTGAAAAAGGTCGCCCAGCCGCGCGCCTGGCCGGAGACGCCCTGGGCGCTGCCGCTCGGGCTCGACGATTTCCCCGAGCCGCGCACGCTCGAACCGGCCGGTGTCAAAAACAAGGCCAACCAGACCGGCTACGACCTGGGTTACACGCCGGTGCCGAACCCCGACGAGTACGTGCACGGCGAGTGGTTCTGGGAGAGCGGCTTCGACCAGGATCCGATCAACGGCCTTGAGCGCATCCGCGACTGGAACTTCCGCGCGGTCTATGGCGCGGTCAGCGCGCTGAAAAAGCATCTGCCGGAGAAATACGGCAACTACGACATGCAGTGGCTGGCCTACGTCGGCGGCACCCGTGAATCGCGCCGCATTGTCGGCGATTTCCTCCTCAAGGGCGAGGACATGGTCAAGGGCGTCATCCAGCCCGACGCCTGCGTGCCGACCACCTGGGATCAGGACCTGCATTACCCGAAGGAGCAGTATGCCGGCAAGTTCCCCGACAACCCCTTCATCTCGCGCGCGGAATTCGGCAAGCACACCGACCGCAAGAACGGCTACCCGGTGCCCTATCGCTGCTTCTATTCAAAGGACGTCGGCAACCTGTTCATGGCCGGCCGCAACATCAGTGTCGACCGCTGGGCGCTCGGCAGCACCCGCGTCATGCGCACCTGCGGCATGATGGGCGAGGTGGTCGGCAAGGCCGCCTGGATCAGCGTCCGTCATCACACCACGCCGCGTGGCGTTTATGAGCAGTACCTCGACATCCTCAAGGATCTCATGAGCAAGCCCGGGGCCATGCGCCGCGACAGCCTGGAGGGCGAACTGTACCTGCCGGCCAACGCCCGCAAGCTGCCGGAGATTGTCAGCGACAGCATTGATCCGAAGAAGCTTGAGGGCTTGGTCATCGACGATGAGGACGCCGAACTGACCGGCAACTGGGCCACGGGCGAGGGCCTCAAGCCCTACGTCGGCAATCACTACAGCTACACCCAGGCCAAGGACGCCAGCGCGCGCTTCTCCTTCGCCGTCAAGGAGAGCGGTCGCTACGAGGTCTTCATCTACTGGCAGCCGCACGCCAACCGCGCCAAGGCCGCGCCGGTCAGCGTGCTCAGCGCCGATGGCGAAAAGACCCTGCGCATCGACCAGTCCAAGCCCGCCGCCGGCAAGCAGGGCGCCCACCGCCTGGGCGAGTTCAGCTTCAACGCCGGCGAGGAGGCCGCGGTCATCTTCCGCACCGACGGCGCCCAGGGCAATGTCCATCTGGACGCGGTGCAGGTCGTGCGCCTGCCCTGACCGGGCGGACGGGACTTGCTGCCCCCCCAGCTTCAGCCGCCCCCGGGTTTTCCCCGCGGGCGGCATTTTTTTCTTGTCGCCAGCCCCCCTTCCGGATAAAACCGCGGCCCGTCCATGCTTCGAGGAGTCGCCATCATCTGTCTGACCGCGCTGGTCGCGCGTGCTGAGGACCTGCCCCTGCCCACCGGCGAGGGCTTCCTGCTCGAACCCGCCGCGCCCATGCTGCCGGCCAGCGGCGCTGCCTTTCTCAAGCCGACCAAGTCGATCAAGCCGCCGCCCGCCCTGCCAGGCGGTCGCCTTGCCGCCGCCCAACCTCAGGTGCATGCGCCCACGGAAGCACGCCTGCGCCGGCTGATTCTCCTGCCCGGCGGGCTGAGTCCGCAGGCGATGCGCGAGCAGATCGTCGCCGGCGGTCAGGGACTGCAGCCGATGACCGTGGTCGGCATGGAGGCGCCGGCCCCTGTTCTGGCCAACCTCGCCTCCTTCTTTGGTGGCGCCGTCAATCCCGAGACCCAGAAGCGTCTGGTCGACACGGTCCGCCACGGCCTTGCCGACGGTCGCAGCGCCCCCAAGCGGGTGGAGGTGGTCGGCTGGCTGCCGGGCGAGGGCGTCATGGCCCTGGCGGTGTATCCCGAGGGCTGAGCGCCATCGCTCGCGAGAGCCTTGACCGCATCGTGGTGCCGTGGTCGGCCCATCGGTCTCAGGCGGGGCTCGCCAACCTCAGCGCAGGTACAGAAACTCGTTGGTCATCATCCAGGCCTGGCAGAGCAGTTCCCAGGCCTGGCGCTCACGCTTGGCCGGATCCTCGACCTGCGAGGCCAGGGTGGCATCGGCGGCGGAGAGGAAGTTGCGCGCGTTCTGGATGTCATCGGCACGGGCGGTGCGACCGTAGGCAAGGGCGACCGCCCGGCGCACCCGGGCTTCCAAGTCGCCCTGCTGGCGCTGCAGGCGGATCGCCAGACCCGCGGCGGCCTGGCGGGCCAGCGGACTGTTCATCAGCAGCAGGGCCTGCGGCGAGACAATGGTGCTGTTGCGCTGGCCGGTCGACACGGCCGGATCGGGGTAATCGAACTGCTGGAAGAGGTCGTACAGATTGTTGCGGATGATCGGCAGGTAGAGGGCGCGGCGCAGGCTGTCGTATTTGGTCGCATCCTTGGAGGTGTGATTGAAGACGAACTGGCGGTTGCGCAGCGGCACGGTTTTGCCGCCCATGTTCAGGTCGAGCAGGCCGGAGACGGCGAGCAGGCTGTCGCGCACCTCCTCGGCTTCCAGTCGGCGCATGGGGAAATGATGCAGCAGGCGGTTTTCCGGATCCAGTTCAGCGGCTTGGGCGGCCTTGGGCTGCGGGTCGCGCCCGCCCTGGCGGTAGGCGCGGCTGGTCAGGATGAGGCGGTGCAGGTCCTTGAGGCTCCAATCATTGGCCGGCAGCCAGCGCGCCAGCCAGTCGAGCAGTTCCGGATGGCTGGGGGCATCGCCGAGCAGGCCGAAGTTGTCGGGGGTGCCGACGATGCCGCGACCGAAGTGCCAGGTCCAGACGCGGTTGACGATGACGCGCGCGGTGAGCGGGTGCGCGGGATCGGTGAGCCAGCGCGCGAGTTCGAGGCGGCCGCTGCGCTCCGTCGGGAAGGCCGGGGCGGTGGCGCCGGGCGACTGCATCACCTGGATGAACCCGCGCGGCACCTCCTTGCCGAGCGTGAGGTGGCTGCCGCGGATGTGGATGGCGAGCTTGGGTTGAATGGTCTCGGCGTCGCGCACGCCGATGGCGGTGGGCAGGTCGGGCAGGGATTTTTCAATCGCCTCCATCTCATCCATCAGGCGCATCACTTTGGCCTCGGCGTCAGGGCCGGGCGTCTTTTTCGCCTCGGCCTGGGCGGTCGAGACTTCCTTCTTCTTGGCCGCCAGCGCCTGTTCGGCGATCTTCACCGCGGCAAAGTCCTCGAAGTCGCCCAGCGGCGTTTCATGGGCCAGCGACAGCGCCCCCATGCGGTCGCTGCTGAACGACTGGGTGCTTTTGAAGATGGCGGCGAGGGCGTAATAATCGGCCTGGGTGACCGGATCGAACTTGTGGTCGTGGCAGCGCACGCAGCCGAGCGTCATGCCGAGGAAGGCGCGACCGGTGGTTTCGAGCTGTTCGTCGATGACATCCATCGCCAGTTTTTCCTTGTCGGGCTCGGCCAGCACCTTGGCGCCGAGGTTGAGGAAGGCGGTGGCGGTGGCCTGTTCCTGGCGCTCGGCCAGATCACGCGCCGGCAGCAGGTCGCCGGCGATCTGTTCGGTGAGGAAGCGATCGAAGGGTTTGTCGCGGTTGAAGGCGCGCACGACGTAGTCGCGGTAGCGCCAGGCGGTGCCGAGGGCGATGTTTTCGTCGAGGCCGTTGGAGTCGGCGTAGCGGGCGACATCGAGCCAGTGCCGGCCCCATTTTTCGCCGTAGTGCGGCGAGGCGAGCAGGCGGTCGATCAGTCGGCGCACGGCGGCCTCGGGGGCGGCCTTGTGATCGGCGACGAAAGCCGCCACTTCTTCGGGCGTCGGCGGCAGGCCGGTCAGGTCGAAGGTGATGCGGCGCAGGAAGCTGGCGGGATCGGCGGGCGGGGCGAAATCGAGGCCCTTTTCGGCGAGTTTGGCCTGCAGGAAGGCGTCGATGGGATGGCCGTCCTTCGGCGTTGGCACCTCGGCGACCGGGTGGAAGGCCCAGTGGCGCCGGCCCTGCTCGACATCGACCGGGCGCGGCTTGACGGAGGCGGCGATTTCCTCGCTGCGCGGATCGGGCGCACCGCGCTTGACCCATTCCTCCAGCACGCGTTTCTCGGCGGCCGAGAGCGGGCTTTTCGGCGGCATCTGCAGTTCGCGCTTCTGGTAGCGGATGGCGGTGATGAGCAGGCTCTTGTCGGGATCACCGGCGATCAGGGCCGGGCCGTTGTCGCCGCCCTGCAGCAGGGCCGGCTGGGAATCGACCGTCAGGCCGCCCTTGCTCTTGCCGGCTTCCGCGGAATGGCATTCGTAGCAGCGCTCGACGAGGATCGGCCGGACCTTCTTTTCGAAGAACTCCAGGTCCGCGGCGGACGGCTCCGCGCGCGCGGCCGCGAGCAGGCCGGCGCCGGTGGTGAGAGCCAGAAGAGCGTGAAGACGCATGATCCTAGCGTACGGCCCTGGCGGCGGCGTTCTTGCCGGCCGGACGGGCTCAGCCGCGCTGGAAAAAGCTGCGCTGCTTGGCGCTGATGGGCAGGCCGCACGTTTCCATGACCTGCAGCATGTCCTCCCAGACCTGGCGTTTCACTTCAAGTCCACCGCCAGCGAGGCGTTCCTCGCGCAGGATGAAGCTCGGATGGAAGGTGACCATGGTCGGGATGCCGCGCACTTCAAAGAAGCGGCCGCGCAGGCGCGACACCGGGCCCTCGATGCCGAGTCCCTCGCAGGCGGTTTTGCCCAGGGCGATGATGACCTTGGGGCGGATGATGTCGATCTCGGTGAGGATGAAGGGCAGGCAGGCGCGCATTTCCTCGCGGGTCGGCGCGCGGTTGGAGCTGCCCTGGTCGGGCATGGCGGGACGGAACTTGCAGATGTTGCTGATGTAGACCCGCTCGCGATCCAGGCCCATGGCCTTGATGATGCCGGTCAGTTTTTGGCCGGCGGGACCGACGAAGGGTTCGCGCTGGCGCTCCTCCTCGGCGCCCGGCGCCTCGCCGATGAACATCAGTTCGGCCTCGGGCGAGCCGGTGGCAAAGACCATGGTTTCGCGCAGACTGCCAAGCGCGCGCGGC
The DNA here is from genome assembly GCA_964605265.1 of uncultured Prosthecobacter sp. Taxonomy (GTDB): domain Bacteria; phylum Verrucomicrobiota; class Verrucomicrobiia; order Verrucomicrobiales; family Verrucomicrobiaceae; genus Prosthecobacter. The sequence goes on along the minus strand of CAZSBO010000066.1, from coordinate 2,302 downwards.
TCGGGGGCGGCTTCGGCAAGCGCCGCCAGGGCGGCGAGTTTTTCGGCCTTGCTGGTGCCCGGCACGGTGAGTACGAGGTCGGGTGCGGCGGGCGCGGTGACTGGCGGCGGGGCGGTTTCGCGCAGCAGGCCGGCGGACGCGGCGAGCGGGGCGGGTTCCTCTTCGACGAGGCGGCGCACCTCCGCGGCGCGGGCGCGCCGGCCCTGGCGGTAGGCGCGCAGGCGCTCCAGGCTGTCGGGGCGCAGCGGCACGTGGCTGGCACCGGCCGCCTGGCGCTGCTCAAGATAGGCTTTCAGGACGGCTGCCGCCTGCATGGACATGCCCATTCTTGGGCCAGCCGTGGCGGTGGCTCAAGCGGATTCGCCTCAGGGGCCGTCGAAGATCATGCCCTTGGTGTGGACCTGCCCCTCGGCGCGGCGCTGGCGTGCCTCGGCAAAGAAGCTCTTCAGCAGGGCCACGCTCTCTTCGGCGAGCACGCCGGGGGTGATCTCGCAGCGGTGGTTCAAATTCGGCGCCTGCAGCAGGTTCCAAAAGCCGCCGGCGGCACCGCCCTTGGGATCGACGCAGCCGAAGATGACGCGGCGCACCCGGCAGTGCACCAGTGCGCCCGCACACATCGGGCAGGGTTCCTTGGTGACGTAGAGATCGCAGTCGGTGAGCCGCCAGTCCTCGAGCGCGCTCTCGGCCTGGGTCAGCGCCAGCATTTCGGCGTGGGCGGTGGCGTCCTTGAGGGTCTCGACCTGGTTCCAGGAACGGGCAATGACGCGCTCCTGATGGACAATCACCGCGCCAATCGGCACCTCGCCCTGGCGCGCGGCCTTGGCGGCGAGGCGCAGGGCTTCGCGCATGTAAAAGGCGTCGGAGGGCGGCTCCAGGACGGACGGCAAGTCGTTCATGGTTTCACCCTCCCACAGACGGCGCGCCGATGCAACGCGCGCTCGCGGATTCAGCCACCGGCGGTGATCTGCACGATCTCAATGACGTCGCCCTCGGCCACCTGCGCCGAGTCGATCTCGCGCGGCAGCAGGGCGGTGCGGTTGTGCTCGACCACGACCGGCCTTCCGGCCAGGCCGAGCGTCTCCAGCAGCCGGGACATCGGCAGGGGGCCGTCGAACTCGCGTTTCTCGCCGTTGAGGGTGATCGTCATGGCACACCCAAAAACCCGGCTCAGGCGGCCGTCAAGCCCGCGCTCAGTCCGCAGAGAATGGCGCTGTCCCAGTCCTTCCAGACCGGGTCCAAGCCCTGGCGACGGAGCATGGCGGTCACCTCGGCCGGGCTGCGCGTGTCGGCGATGCCAAACTGGCCCTCGGCCTTCGCCTGCTCGGGCTTGTCGGCGAGGTCGACGCGGCGACCCTTGACCGTGAGATGCAGGTCCTCGGCGCCGGCACCGGTGTAGCCGCCCGGCTCGGTGTGGCTGCCGGCACTCATGCTGGTGACGCCGAGCGGCGCCAGGGCATCGCGCAGCGCCGCCGGCTCGCGTGTGCTCAGCACGATGCCGGCCTCGGGAAAGGTCAGGCGAAAGGCACACAGCGTCTGCACCAGCGCCCAGTCGGGGAAGCCGGTCAGCGGCTGAAAGCCACCCGCCGCCGGGCGCAGACGCGGGAAGGCGACCGTGAAGCTGGCGCGCCAGCAGTGGCGCTGCAGGTGCTCCAGATGCGCCGCCAGGCGCAGGGCCTCGAGCCGCCAGTCGCTCAGACCGAACAAGGCGCCGATGCCGATGCGACGAAACCCGCCCTCGTGGCCGCGCTCGGGGCAGGCCATGCGCCAGTCAAAATCCTTCTTCGGACCGGCCGTGTGCATCTCCGCATAGACCTCGCGATCGTAAGTTTCCTGGTAGACGACCAGGCCCTCCGCGCCGGCGGCGACCATGCGCGCGTACTCCGGCGCCTCCATCGGCCCGACCTCGATGGCGACCGTCGGAATGAAATCGCGGATGGCGCGGATGCATTCCTCCAGGTAGCCGTCGCTGACAAACTTGGGGTGCTCACCGGCGACCAGCAGGATGTTGCGGAACCCCTGGGCCGCGAGGTGGCGCGCCTCGCGCACGACCTGCTCGATGCTGAGGGTGACGCGCAGGATGTTCGGATTGTCGCGCGAGAAGCCGCAGTAGGAGCAGTTGTTGACGCACTCGTTCGACACATAGAGCGGTGCGAACAGGCGCATGGTGCGACCGAAGTGACGGCGGGTCAGGGCACTGGCCTCGCGGGCCATGGCTTCGAGCTGCGACGGCGTCTTGGTTTCCAGCAGTCCCCAGAACCGCTCCAGCAGCGGCGATTTGCGCCCGGGCAGGGCGTCGAGCTGC
>CAZSBO010000065.1:0-20447 GCA_964605265.1 uncultured Prosthecobacter sp. | reverse complement strand
GCGCGCCATGCGCCGCAACATCCATCAAAACCTGCTCTTTGCCTTCCTCTACAATGCCCTCGGCATCCCGGTCGCCGCCGGCCTGCTCTACCCCTGGACCGGCCTGCTGCTCAGCCCCATGCTCGCCGGCGCGGCGATGAGCCTCAGCTCGGTCTCGGTCATTGCCAACGCCCTGCGCCTGCGGCGGGTGCGGTTATGAGCGGAGCGCGCGCATGGCGGAGCCTGCTCGCCTGATCCACTTCAGGTCCGTCTCAGCGAGGGGCGTCGACACCCACGCTCCATAAGCGGTGCGCGGGCAGGCTTCGGCCTGCTCGCGCCATCCACGGCGAGTGACTTTTGTCACACGCTCGCTCCACCAGCCGCCCGATCAGTCGTGGTCGAGGAAACCCGGCAGCATGACGTTCATGGGGAAGGCGCCGCCGGAGTGCGGACCGAAGAAGAAACGCAGCATGGTGCTGGCGGTCCAGACGTCCTTGCCGCCGAGGCGGGAGTACTCGATGCCGGTCATCAGCTTGAGCCGGTGCTTGGCGATGTAGTAGTTGAAGCCAAGGTAACCGGCCTGGTAGAACTTGCCGTCGGGCAGGCCTGCGGGCTGCTCGTAACGCCTCTGAGGCTCCAAACCGTCCTCATGCGTGGCGGCGGCGATCTGGTAGCGCAGTACCATCTGCAGGTTGTCGGTCAGGAAATACCCCGGCTGAATGTTGAGGCCAACCGCGTCGCCGCGATCCTTGCTGGTGCCAAAGGTCGCCTCCGTCACCAGCGAGCCCGAGCCCTCGGTGAGAATCAGCGCTGACGAAACGCCATGGCGGAAATGATCCATGTTGGTCGCCGGCTCATTGGCGTCGCTCTGCAGGTACGTGACGTGCACGTGGGCAGTGTCAGTGCCGAACGACTTGCCGAGGTCGTAGTAGGCGGCGGCCAGGTAGGACCAGCCCGAGTTGAACTCGGTGAAGGCGCGGCCCATGTCCCAGCCGGTGGCGTTGGAGAACAGGCCGGTGTAATAGGTCAGACCGCCGACCTTGCCCTGCAGGGTCACCGCCGGGGTGTAGTCGAGGCCAAACATGTTGGTCAGTTGCGAGCGCTCCAGGTAGTTGATGTAGCGGCTGGAAACGTTGCGATCATGGGTGAAGCGATGCTTCTGCTGGCCAAGCGTCAGGGCGATCTCGGGAGTGAAGGCCCACTGCACCCAGAGCTCGGTGAAACCATTGTAAAAGGGATCGATGTCGCTGCCGCTGACCATCTGGGCGTGCAGGGTCATCTTCTCAAACAGCTTGGCCTGCCCCCCCATGCGCAGACGGCGGGTCTCGAAACCGACGTCGTCGCCGGCACTGCCCTCCGACCAGTGGTACTGGCCGTGGTAGCGACCGAGCAGCCAGAGTTCCTGCAACCAGGCGTGATTCTCGTCCTGATGGAGCAGACCGAGGTTTTCCAGCTTGTCGCCCAGCCAGTGCGAACTCAGGGCGCTGGAAATCAGCTCCGCCGTCTTGCCACTCGGTTCGGCGGCAGGAGCGATCGCAAGACCGGCCAGCAGGGCCAGGCTGCCGGCGGTCAGGGAGCGCCAGAAGTGACGAAAACGAAGAAGAACAGGTTGGGAACTCATGGTTTGTGTCGGGAGGTTCACAGAAAAGCGACAGAATCCGTCACAGGCGAGCCCTTCTATGTGACACTATTGTTACAATAGGTCGGACTTTGTGACAGGCTCGCCAGATTCCGCGCCTCAAGGCGGTTCTTCTGCGCAAAGGTCGCCGCCCGCGGCGTTTTCCTCGCTCATGTCCCAGCCCGCCAGCCTCCGCCGCGTGGTCGCCGCCAGTTTCATCGGCACGACGATCGAATGGTACGACTTTTTCCTCTACGGCACCGCGGCAGCGCTGGTCTTCGACCGGCTGTTCTTCCCGAACTTCGATCCCTTTGCCGCCAAGATGGCCGCCTTCGCCACCTTTGCGGTCGGCTTTTTCGCGCGCCCGCTCGGCGGCATCGTCTTCGGCCACTACGGCGACAAGGTCGGTCGCAAGGCCATGCTGGTCACCACCCTCATGCTCATGGGCGTGGCCACCGTGCTCATCGGCCTGCTGCCGACCTATGAACAGATCGGCGTGGCGGCGCCGGTGCTGCTCGTACTGCTGCGCTTTGTCCAGGGCTTCGGCGTCGGCGGCGAGTGGGGCGGTGCCGTGCTCATGGCGGTCGAGCACGGCCACGAGGGCCGACGTGGGTTCCACGCCAGCTGGGTGCAGGCCGGCGTGCCGGTTGGGCTGCTGCTCGCCAACGGCGTCTTCCACCTCGCCTCGTCGATGGAGGAGGCCGCCTTCCTGAGCTGGGGCTGGCGCATCCCCTTCCTGCTCGGCGTCCTGCTGCTCGGCGTCGGTCTGTTCATCCGCCTCGCCATCCTCGAAAGCCCCATCTTCGAAAAGGCCCGCCAGCAGGCGCCACCGCCCAAGATCCCCATCCTCACCGTCCTGCGCGAGCACCCGCGCAACGTCGTCCTGGCCATGGGCGCACGCTTTGCCGAGAACGCCTTTTTCTACATCTTCACCGTGCTCGTGCTCAGCTACGGTTCCCAACAACTCGGTCTCGGCAAACCCGATCTGCTCAACGCCGTCCTGGTCGGCTCGGCCGCCCAACTGGTCTTCATCCCCTGGTTCGGCGCCCTCTCCGACCGCCTGGGCCGACGTCCGGTCTACCTCGGCGGCGCCCTCTTCCTCCTGCTCTTCGCCTTCCCCTTCTTCCAGCTCCTGGAAACTCGCCAACCCGGCCTCGTCCTGCTCGCGGTGGTCATCGGCCTGATCGGTCACGCGGCGATGTACGGCCCGCAGGCCGCTTTCTTCTCTGAACTCTTCGGCACCCGCGTCCGCTACAGCGGCGCCTCGCTCGGCTACCAACTCGCCTCGCCCCTCGCCGGCGGCCTCGCCCCTCTCATCGCCACCGCCCTGCTCGAATGGAGCGACGGCCGCCCCTGGCCGGTCGCCCTCTACCTCTGCGTCATGGCCGTGATCACCCTGGTCTGCGTCTGGCTGGCCGAGGAAACCCATCGCAAGGACCTGCGCTGAATTTTTGGGCTTGCGCTTTTCTGGATTACACCTGTAATCTCGGATTACACTTGTAATTCCAAAAAATGCCCGCCGCTCCCCGCATCTCCGACGCCGAATGGACCGTGATGAATGTCCTCTGGACCCGCGGCCCAAGCTCCCTCGCCGAGGTCGTGCGTGAACTGGAAGGCCGGCTGCACTGGAAACCGCGCACCGTGCAGTCGCTGATCCGTCGCCTGGTCGACAAGGGCGCCCTCGCCGTCGACAGCTGCGGCCGCGAATTCCGCTACCGCCCGGCTGTCGAACAATCGCGCTGCCAGCTCGCCGAAAGCCGCAGCTTCCTCGACCGCGTCTTCAGCGGCCGACTGACCCCCTTCGTCGCCCACCTCATGGAGCGCGAGGAAATCTCCGAGGACGATCTGGCCGCCCTGCGCGCGATGCTCGACCAGGCCGAGACAAAGCCGAAAAAATAAGCCGCCATGAATGCCGACGCCCTGCTCCACTGGCTCCAGCGCACCACCCTTGAAGCGAGCCTGCTCATCCTTGCCGTGCTCGGCCTGCGCCTCCTGCTCGGCCCCCGGCTCAGCCCCGCCTGGCGCCTCGGGCTGTGGACACTGGTGGGGCTGAAACTGCTGCTGCCGGCCTGCATTCCGGCGGGGTTTGGTCTCGGCCTGCTGGGCAGGGAACCGATGGACGGGATGGCCCAGATGCCACGGATGGAGCCGATGGACCGAATGGACCTCATGGACGGCGAGGTCGAGGTGCCTCAGGTCCAGGCGTCGTTCTCCCTTCGGCAGGCCGTACCGGCGGTCTGGCTGCTTGGCAGTCTCAGCGTGATCGGGATCGCGCTGCTCCGCCAGCGCCGCTTTCAGCACCAGCTCGCCGCCTGGCCCCTGGCCGAGGATCCGCAGCTGATGCCCCTGCTGCGCCAACTCACCGCCCAGGTGGGCGTCGCCACGCCGCGGATCCGCCTCACCGCTGCCGGCAGCACGCCGGCCCTGGTCAGCCTGCGCCAGCCGACCCTGCTCCTGCCCTGCGACTGGGCCTCGCGTTTCACCGACCGCAGCCTGCGCCATGTCCTGCTGCACGAACTGCTGCACATCCGCCATCGCGACCTGCTCTGGAACTGGGTCGCCACGTTCGTGCAGGCGCTGCACTGGTTCAATCCACTGGTGTGGTTCGTGGTCGACCGCTTTCAGGCCGACCGCGAGCTGCGCTGCGACGCCGGCGCGCTGGCGCGGCTCGCGCCCGGCGAACGCCTCGACTACGGCCGCACCCTTCTGCGCGTTCAGGAAAGCTTTTTCGCACCGCCGAGCCTGGCAGGGCTGGCTCCCTGTGTGCGCCACCACCCCACCCTGCGCCAACGCCTGCTCATGATCACCCTGCCTCCCTCCCGCCAACCCGCGCTTCAGATCCTGCTGGTCCTCACGCTCAGCGTGCTGGCCGGCTATGCCTTCAGCACCGCCCACGCCGCCGAAAAAGAAGTGCCGCCGAAGATCCGCGAAGGCGCTGCCACCCCACCGTCGGACTGGTCCGACAAGTCAGACAAGTCAGACAGGTCCGACGCAAACCCCATGTTAAAAGACCGTGAGAGCGGAAAAAAAACCGGCGCACGGGATGGCGATACCCCGCGCACCGGCCCGCGTGACGGCGACCGCTCCAAAACCGGCCCCCACGACGGCGACCGCCCCAAAACAGGGCAACGCGATGGCGACCGTCCCAAGACCGGCGAACGCGACAGCGGCAAACCCTCGGCGGAAACCGGCCGCCGGCCAAGCCCGGAGGCGGAGGCCGCGCGTAGCAGCCACGAAATCCTCCCCCTGCATGTCACGGCAGGCGGCGACACCGTGGTCATCGGCGGTGAAAAAGTCCCCATGAACCGCCTACGCGGCTTCCTCAGCCAATTCCTGCCCAAGCATCCCGGCGCCCGCGTCGAGATCAGTGGCGATGGCGACATCCCGCTGAAAGCCCTGCACAACGTCGTCGATGCCGTGCGCGACAACGGCAACAGGAACGTCGGCATCAGGGCGGAGTAGAGATCCTCCGCCGTTCAGCGCTGTCGGACACACGGATTTCTCACACGAAGCGCCAAGCCCTCCCCCTTTCACCACCTTGGCGTCTTTGCGCCTTGGCGTGAGCCCCATGCCTCCCCTCATGCGCACACAAGCCTTCAGCCTTCTGATCTCGTCCTTCGTCATTCCGCCGCTTGTGGCGGCCACCCCCGCCGAGGTCACCGCCGCCGTGGTCAAGGCCGTCCGCTTCTACCACGCCAACGCCGCGACCCACGGCGGCTATGTCTATCGCTACAGCGCCGACTTCCAGCTGCGCGAAGCCGAGGGCATCCCCGGTCCCGACACGGTCTGGATTCAGCCCCCGGGCACGCCGGCCGTGGGCATGGCCATGCTCGATGCCTACGAGGCCACGAAAGATGCAACCTGCCTGCAGGCCGCCGTCGAGGCGGCGCGATGTGTTTCGCGCACCCAACTGGCTTCCGGCGGCTGGGACTACTCGGGACACTTCGATGCCGCAGGCCGCGAATCGAAACTGTATCGCCGCGAGACGGACGGCCGGCTCATCCCCCGCCCCCAGACCGCCACTCACGAGGCCGGCTGGCACCACTGGCGGCGTCAGGACAAGAAGAACTACTCCACCTTCGACGACGATGTCTCGCAGGCCGCCACCCGCCTGCTGGTGCGCGTCGATCACGCGCTCGGTGGCAGGGACGCCGAGATCCGCGAAGCCACCGACTTCGCACTGAAGACCATCCTGCTCACGCAGTATCCCGCCGGCGGCTGGAGCGCCAACTTCGATGAACATCCCACGTCGCAACCGCCAGCGGAAAAGTATCCGGTCAAGCCCGGCAACTATCCCGCCGACTGGCCGCGCCAGTGGCCGAAGGACTTTTCCGGCTGCTACGTGCTCAACGACAACACCCACGCCACGCTCATGGAAACCCTGCTGCTCGCCTGGCAGCTGCGCGGCGATGCCCAATACCTCGAGGCGGCCAAACGCGCCGGCGATTTCCTGCTGCTCGCGCAGATGCCCGCCCCGCAGCCCGCCTGGGCTCAGCAGTACAACGCCGACATGCAACCCGTGTGGAGCCGGCAGTTTGAGCCCACCGCCATCAGCGGTCGCGAAAGCCAATCGGCCATGTGGGCACTGCTGAAACTTTCCGCCGCCACCGGCGACAAAAAATACCTGCCGCCAGTCGCCAAGGCCATCACCTACCTGCGCAGCGTGCTCCTGCCCGGCAACAAGCTCGCCCGCTTCTATGAGCTGCACACGAACAAGCCGCTCTACTTCGAGCGCGGCCCGGGCGGCAAGGGTTTTGAGCTGACCTACTCCGACCAAAAGGCCTCCTCCAATTACGGCTGGGTCTGGGACAGCGAACTCGATGCCCTGCAGGCGGTGGGCAGCCGCATCGCCCGCGGCGAAACGGTCGTCTTCCCGCGCGTGGAAAAGGAGCGCTGGTCCGCGCCTCCCACCGACGCCGACATCGCCACGATTCTCAAGGAACAGGCCGCCAACGATTCCTGGCCCGTCACCGACGCCGAGCGCGGCTGGATGCGGGATCGCAACGGCAAAAAAACCCAGCCCGCCGGCGGCGTGATCTACAGCCTCGATTTTGTCCAGAACATCCAGGCGCTGAGTGCTTGGCTGAAGGCGCAGAACTGAACGCACGGCACCAGGGAACACCGGCCATGATGCATCTCCGGCACCACCTCTGCAAACTGGTCGGGATCAGCCTGCTGGCAGCCGCCGTTCTGCAGGCTGGCGATGAGGCCAATCCGACGCCCTGGTCCTACCTGCCACTCCGGCGTCCGGCCATCCCAACGCCGCGGGACTCTTCATGGCCCAGGGACGATCTCGACCGCTTCATCCTCGCCCGCCTCGAACAGGAAAACCTGCAGCCCATCGGCGATGCCCCGCGCGCGACGCTGATTCGTCGGGCGTCGTTCGACCTGCGCGGCCTGCCGCCGTCGCAGGCCGAGATCGACACCTTCCTGCGCGATCCTTCCACCGACGACCTCGCCTTCGCGAAGGTCGTCGATGCCTTTCTGGACTCCGAACGCTTCGGCGAACGCTGGGCGCGGCACTGGCTCGATGTCGTGCGCTACGCGGACAGCGTCGGTCGCGTCTGGAATGCCCCCTTTCTCTATGCCGCGCGCTACCGCGACTGGGTGATCGACTCCCTCAACGCCGACAAACCCTACCACCGCTTCGTCGCCGAGCAGATCGCCGGCGATCTGCTGCCGGCCCCAAGCGTGCTGCAGCGCCGCGATCAAATCGTCGGCACCGGCCTGCTGGCTCTAGGAAGCATGAACCTTCAGGAAGGCGACTTCGAGCAGCACCGCCTCGATCAGGTCGATGACCAGATCGACGTCGTCGGTCGCGCCTTCCTCGGTCTCACCCTCGCCTGCGCGCGCTGCCACGATCACAAGACCGAGCCGGTCAGCCAGCGCGACTACTACGCGCTCGCCGGCATTTTCTACAGCAGCCGCACCCTCAGCGGCACCCCCAACCGCAACGACGGTGTCGCCGGCGGTTACGTCAGCCCCGAGGCCCTCGTCGACCTGCCCACCGAACTCCATGAAGCCGTCGGCCCGCCGCAAAAGCTGCCCGCCGGCATCCACTCGATGGACGACATCCGCGAGCTCGGCAATCCGAAGCAAACCATCCGCTACGACCACGATCCGCACTTCTGCATGGGCGTCATTGAGGGCGAACCGAGCGACTGTACCATTGCCATCGGCGGCGATCCGCATGATCGCGACACCGCCCCGCCGCGCGGAGACATGAAGCTCCCCGTCCTGCCGCCGATGCCGAAGGTGCCCGAACAGAGTTCCGGCCGCCTCGAATTCGCCCAGTGGCTCACGCAGCCCACGCATCCGCTCACCTCCCGCGTGATGGTCAACCGCCTCTGGCAGCATCTTTTCGGCGAAGGCCTCGTGCGCACACCCGATGACTTCGGCCACACCGGCGCTGAGCCAAGCCACCCTGAACTGCTCGACCATCTCGCCATCCGGTTCGTCACGAAGGGCTGGAGCGTGAAGCGCATGATTCGCGAGCTGATGCTCAGCAGGACCTATCGGCTTTCCGCCAAGAGCGCGGAGCCAAGAGCCTGGAGCCCAAGGCCAGCAAACACCTCCCCATCTCCAGGCTCCATGCCCCACGCTCAGCATCCCGACGCCGGCAACCAACTTTACTGGCGTCAAAACCCGAAGCGCCTCGAATTGGAACCCCTGCGCGACACGCTGCTGCAGCTCGCCGGTCAACTCCGCTTCGATCGCCCCGCAGGCATCCAGGTCGCCGGCACCGGCGGCAAAGGCCGTCATGGCGTCACCCGCGGCCTGCTCGACATCGGGGAGCCGTATCGCACGATCTACCTGCCGGTGGTGCGCGACAACCTGCCCGAACTCTTCAGCACCTTCGACTTCCCCGGCCCCACCCAGATCCAGGGCCGGCGCGAGATCACCACCTCGCCCCAGCAGGCCCTGTTCTTCCTCAACAACCCCTTCGTCGCCGACATCGCCGCCAGCATCGCCGACAAGGCCGGAAACGACACGAACGCCATCTACAAGCTCATCCTCGGCCGCGAGCCCACCCCTGAGGAAAGCGCCGACGCACGGGAACTGGATCCCCAAACGCTGACGCAGGCTCTCCTGGGCACGGCGGAGTTTCGCTATGTGTTTTGAAGGGATGAGTGCGCTTGAATCCTTCCAACCTCAACCCTCATGACCACCCGCCGCACACTTCTCCAATCCACCGGCGCTGGCTTCGGCTGGCTGGCCTTCAACGCCCTGCATCGGCAGTGGGCGCAGGCGGCGGCACCGCCGAAGACGATCCATCCACTCGCCCCCAAACCGCCGCACTTTGCGCCGCGCGCCAAGCGCGTGATCTTCCTGTTCATGCAAGGCGGGCCCAGCCATCTGGACACGTTTGATGACAAACCGGAACTGCGGAAGGCCCAGGAACAGGGGCTCGCCAAGTACACCGGCAGTGTCTTCGACTTCAAACCGCGCGGCCAGAGTGGCCTGATGATTTCCGACGCGTTTCCCGAACTCTCGAAACACGCCGACGACCTGTGCATCCTCCACGGCATGCAGACGCGCACGAACGCCCATCAGATGGCGACCGTGGCATTGCACATCGGCAGCGAGACCTTTGTGCGGCCCTCGATGGGCGCCTGGATCGTGTACGGCCTCGGCACCGAGGCCGAGGATCTGCCGGGCTTTGTGACGATCAACCCCGCAGCCGACAACGGCGGCGCGATGAACTACGGCTCGGCGTTTTTGCCGGCGAGCTTTCAGGGCACGCGCCTCAGCAGCACCGGCGGCGGCGTTCCCGATCTCTCGAACGGCCGCCTCAGCGACGCCCAGCAGCGGCGGCAGATCGAATTCATTCAAAAAGCCAATCGCAGGCTGCTCACCGGCGACCCGGGCAATCCCGAGCTCGAGGGCATCCTCCAGAGCTACGAACTGGCCTACCGGATGCAGACCAGCGTGCCCGACGTGCTCGATCTCGACCGGGAACCGGCGCACATGCGCTCGCTCTACGGCCTCGACCACGGCGACACCGAGCGCTTTGGCAGGCAGTGCCTGATGGCGCGCCGGCTCGCGGAAAAGGGCGTGCGCTTCATCCAGCTCACCAGCCCCGGCTGGGACCATCACCAGCAACTGCGCCAGGGGCTGGAACGCCAGTGCACCGCCGTGGATCGCCCGATCGCCGGCCTCATCGCCGATCTGAAGCAGCGCGACATGCTCAAGGACACCCTCATTCTCTGGGGCGGCGAGTTCGGTCGCGGCTCAGGCTACGACAACGAACCCTACAACGGCCGCGGCCACAACGGTCGCGGCTACACGATGTGGATGGCCGGCGGCGGCGTGAAGGGCGGTTTCACTTATGGCAGCACCGACCCCATGGGCGACACCGCCGAGACCGGCATCCTGACCACGCACGACCTGCATGCGACGATCCTGCACCTGCTCGGCCTCCATCACGAACGCCTCACCTACCGCTACTCGGGTCGCAACTTCCGTCTCACCGATGTGCACGGCGAGGTGGCCAGGGACACTTTGGCCTGACCACCTGTTGCCAGGCGGGTCAGTCCAAACCGGAGCGTCGGATCAGACGTTGAAGCGCCACTCGACGACATCGCCGTCGCGCATGACGTACTCCTTGCCCTCGATGCGCAGCTTGCCGGCCTCGCGCGCCTTGGCCTCGGAGCCGCAGGCGACGAGGTCCTCGAAGCTGACGACCTGGGCCGCAATGAAGCCGCGCTCGAAGTCGCCATGAATGACGCCGGCGGCCTGCGGGGCCTTCATGCCCTGGGTGATCGTCCAAGCGCGCGTCTCCTTCTCGCCGGTGGTCAGGTAGGTCTGCAGACCGAGCAACGCGTAGACGTTCTTGATGAGCTGGTTGACGCCGCTGTCCTCGACACCGAGGTCGGCCAGGTAGGCGCGGGCGTCCTCCTCGGGCAGATCGACGAGTTCGTTCTCGATCGCTGCGCTGACCACGCAGGCACTGGCGGCGTGGGCCTGGCGGGCGTACTCGCGTACCTTGGCGACCATCGGGTGCTGGTCCGGCGCCTTTGAGGCCGAGGCGAGATCGGCCTCGGCGACGTTGCAGGCGTAGATGCAGGGCTTCGAGCTGAGCAGGAAAAACGACTTCAGCAGCTTGCGCTCGTCGTCGCTGAGATCGGCGGTGACGGCCGGCTTCATCTCATCGAGGTGCGGCAGCAGCTTTTCGCACAGGGCAATTTCGGCCTTGGCCTCCTTGTCGCCACTGCGCGCCTTTTTCTCGCAGCGCTCCTTGCGGCGCTGGATCGCCTCCAGGTCGGCGAGGATGAGTTCGGTGTTGATGACCTCGATGTCGCGGATCGGATCGACGCTGCCGTCGACGTGGGTGATGTCGCCGCTCTCAAAGCAGCGCACGACGTGCACGATGGCGTCGACCTCGCGGATGTGGCTGAGGAACTTGTTGCCCAGGCCTTCGCCCTGGCTGGCGCCCTTCACCAAACCGGCGATGTCGACGAACTCGATCGCCGCCGGCACCAGTTTCTGCGAGCCGCTGATTTTCGACAGCACGGCCAAGCGCTCATCGGGCACAACGACGACCCCCTGGTTGGGTTCGATGGTGCAGAAGGGGTAGTTGGCCGCCTCCGCCTTGCGGGTGCGGGTGACGGCGTTGAAGAGGGTGGACTTGCCCACGTTGGGCAAACCGACGATTCCGGCTTGGAGCATAGGGGTGGCGAGGATAGCGGGCGAAAGCGCGCATGCGAATGGTTTTTGCCGGGGTGACCGCGGGGGCGAGGCGATTTGACAGCGGGTCGGCAGATGGCAAAGATGTCACATGAGCGACGCTCCCGTGCCGGCGGTCTCCCTGCGCCATGACAACTGGCGGCAGGTGCTCGGCGAGGTGTGCGACCGCATCGGCAGCGTCAACCGACCGGCCCTGCTGTGCATCTGCGGCAAGCCGGGCGCCGGCAAGAGCACGCTGGCGAAACTCATCCGCAAAGAGGGCCTGCCCGGCATCCCACCCCGGCGCATCTGCGTCATCGACGACGGCGTGCTGTCAGTGCCGGTCCTGTGGTTCTTCCGCAAGCGGGTGAAATTTCACTCGCGCGACCGCGACAACCTGAAGCCCTTCCAGCCCTGGCTGCGCGGCCGTCAGCTCGTCATCTATGTCGGCGCCACCCCGCAGCGCCGGCTCGACCGCTGTGACGTCGTGCTGCGCCTGCGCTGCCCCGACGAGGAGCGCCTGCGCCGGCTGGTCCAGCGCAACAGCGACGGCGAAAAACGCTTCCGCAAGACCGAGCACGTCTCGGATGAGGTCGGCATCGCCGCCAGTCACGTCTTCGACATGGCCGCTCCCGGCACCGAACCGGCGACCGACGCCCCCGTCCCCGCCACGCAGGCGGCCCAGGGACAGGCCTGAGCAAGGCGGGCTCAAGGTGCGCCGAAGGAAAAGTGCCGGCCGCGGCGTTTGGGACTTTTCACCGCCGCCCATCCGGCCCATCCTCCGACCCGCATGAAATCGCTCCTCCCCCTCGCCGCCGCCCTGTTCCTCGGCTCCGCCCTGCAGGCGGCCGACACGATCCGGCTGACCCGCGTCCATGAAACCCTGGAGACCCCCTTCCCGGTGGCCTTGGTGGTGCCCGACGACGGCAGCGGCCGCGAGTTCCTGGCCCTGCAACGCGGTCAGATCCTCATCCTGCCCAAGCAGGCGGGCGGTGCCGCCAAAACCTTCATCGACCTCAGCGGTCGCGGCATGGAGGCGGCCAATGGCAAGTTTGAGGAGGGCCTCAACGGCCTCGCCTTCCATCCGAAGTTCAAGAGCAACGGCCTGTTTTACCTGACCTACACCCAGCAGAAGCCGAAGCGCCTCGTCGTCAGCGAGATGAAGGTCAGCGCCGGCAACGCGGACAAGGCCGATGAAGCCAGCGAGCGCGTGCTGCTCGAGATCCCGCTGGTCAACTGGAACCACCACGGCGGCAACATCGTCTTTGGCCCCGATGGCTTCCTCTACATCGGCGTCGGCGACACCTCAAAGCGCAACGATGAACTGAAGATGGCCCAGCTCAACGCGGTCCTCGTCGGCAAGATCCTGCGCATCGACGTCGACGGCCGCGACCACGGCCGCTACGGCATCCCCGCCGACAACCCCTTCGCCGACGGCATCAACGCCCTGCCGCAGATCTATGCCTACGGCCTGCGCAACCCCTGGGGCATGCACTTCGACAGCAAGGGCCGCCTCTGGGTCGCCGACGTCGGCCAGGATCTCTGGGAGGAAATCAACTGGATCACCAAGGGCGGCAACTACGGCTGGAGCTTCCGCGAGGGCGCCCGCGCCTTCCCCCTGCGCACCGACGCCGCTCCCGAGGGCGCTCAACTGATCGATCCGATCCATGAATACCACCACGGCGACGGCCTCAGCATCACCGGCGGCATCACCTACACCGGCAAGGCCGCTCCGGAACTCGCCGGCGCCTATGTGTATGGCGACTTCGTCCTCGGCAAGATCTGGGGCCTGCACGTCGGCGACGACGGCAAGGTGCAAAAGAACGACCTGCTCTACACCAGCCCGCAGACCCCGGCCACCGACCCGAAAAAGAAACCCATGGTGCACGTCAAGCCCACCGCCTTCTGCGCCGATGCCCAGGGCGAACTGATCGTGCTCGACTGGAACGGCGGCCTCTACCGCGTCGGCAAGTAACCCCGCCCACCGTGACCGCCGCCCTCCTCCTCACCAGCCTCGCCATCGGCGTGCTCAGCGGAGTCGTCGCCGCGCTCTGCGGCGTCGGCGGCGGCGTCGTCATGGTGCCCGCCTTCGTCACCCTGCTCGGCCTGCCGCAGAAAACCGCGGTCGCCACCAGCCTCGCCATCATCATCCCCACCGCCCTGATGGCCACCACCCAGAACGCCCGCCACGGCCTGGTCGACTGGCGCGTCATGGCGGTCACCGCCGTCTCCGCCTCGATCTTCGCGTACTTCGGCGCCGGCTGGATGCGCGCCCTCGGCAACGAAACCCTCACCCGCGTCTTCGGCGCCGTCCTGCTCATCTTCGGCCTGCGCATGCTCTGGCTCGGTAAAGCGTAGAGCTTGGAGCGTAGAGTTCAGAACCTCTCCGCTCTCCCCTCCCAATCCACTTGCACTGCCGGCCTCTGCCCGCCACGATGGCGGCATGTTGAACATCGGCCTCATCGGTTGCGGCAAAATGGGCGGCGCGCTACTGCGCGGCGTGGAACAGTCGCTCGGCAAAACGGCGCTGACCGCCACCCTCAGCGACGTCGTGCCGGCTGCGGCCGAAGGCTTGAAAAAGAGCCTGGCCTGCAAGGCGCGCTGCGCCAGCCCGGAAGCCACCGCCGCGGCGGCCGACGTCGTCCTGCTCGCCGTCAAACCCGGCGACCTGCGTCCGCTCTGCGAATCGCTCGCCGGCCTCAAGGGCAGCCGTCTCTACCTCAGCATCGCCGCCGGCGTCAGCCTGGCCGACCTCGAATCCTGGCTCGGCAGCGGCGCGCGCGTCATCCGCGCCATGCCGAACACGCCTGCCCTCGTCAGCGCCGGTGCCGCCGCCTTTGCCGCCGGCAGCCGCGCCACCGCCAAGGACCGCGCCCTGGCGACCAAGATCCTCGGCAGCGTCGGCACCGTCGATGAGGTGTCGGAAAAACTGCTCGACGCCGTCACCGGCCTGAGCGGCAGCGGCCCGGCCTACGTGTTCACCGTCATTGAAGCGCTCGCCGACGGCGGTGTGCTCATGGGCCTGCCGCGCGCCGCCGCCCTGCGGCTCGCCGCGCAAACCGTCGCCGGCGCCGCGCGCCTGGTGCTCGAGAGCGGCCGCCACCCCGCCGCCCTGCGCGACGAGGTCACCAGCCCGGGCGGCACCACCATCGCCGGTCTGGAGCAGCTCGAAGCCAACGGCCTGCGCCACGCCCTCATCCAGGCCGTGCGCAAGGCGACCGAGCGCAGCCGCGAGCTGGGCCGCTGAGGCAGACACGCGCGTCGGCAAAAACCGCTGAACACGCGGACTTCGTTGGTGACAAAAAAAACGGGGCTTAGTATTTTGAGCCCCTATTTTCACGAAAAATGTCCCTCCGAACGCCGTGATGGCCGGTTTTTGCCCCTGCACTCCGCAGGGGCGTGGATCGACCGGGCCTGATGGCCGACGGCTGTGACGCTTTTCACCGCCAACCACCCCATGCGACCCGTCCTCCGCTTCGTTCTGCTGACCGCCCTGCTCGGGCAGCTCCCCGCGCGTTCCCAGGATGCTCCGGCCGCCCCGGCCGGCGCCCTCAACATCCAGCAGGAGACCGAAGCGCTGATGAACGAGGCCCTGCGCCTCTTTGGTGAAGCCAAGTACGCCGAGGCACTGGCGAAGATCGAGCAGGTCAAAAAGAACGTCAGCGGCAAACCCTTCCCGCAGGTGCTGTTTGTCGAAGGCGCCTCCTTCTTCAACCAGAACGAGTACGACAAGGCCATCGGTCCGCTCGAGGAGTACGTGAAGAACTTCGCCGAGGGCGAGTTCATCAACCCGGTGCGCCTGGCGCTCGGCCGCTGCTACATCAACAAGGGCGAACCCGACAAGGGCATCGAGATCCTCAAGGACGTCGTCAACAAGGCCCCGGAAATGAAGGCCGAGGCCGGCCTGTTCGTCGCCGAGGCCCTGCGCAAGCAGGAGAAGGCCGACGAGGCCCTCGCCGTGCTCAAGTCGGTCATCGCCGACGGCGTGCGCAGCGCCGAATCGATCCAGGCGGCGATGATGGCCGCCGACATCCACGTCGCCAAGGGCGAACTCGACGAGGCCGGCGAGCTGATGGAGAAGGTCAAGGGCTACGCCACCGGAGGCGACAACGTCGCCCAGATGAACAACATCTACCTGCGCCTGGGCGACCAGATGCTGGAGAAAAAGAGCTTCCGCGAAGCGCTCGGCGCCTATCAGATGGTGCGCCGTCAGGCGGAGATCTCCGGCCTGCAGAAGGCGGTCATCGCCAAGATTGAGCAGAGCCTTGCCACCCCCGGCAAGGGCCCGATCCGCGGCACCAAGGAGGAACTCGAGGAAAAACTCAAGGTCAACCGCGACCTGCTCCAGGAAATCGAGTCGCGCAGCGACTACGACGCCAGCCTGTACTACCGCCTCGGCCGCTGCTATTTCGAAATGGGCCGCTTCTGGGAGTCGCTGCTCGCCTTTGATGTCATCGTCCAGAGTTTCAAGGAGTTCCCCCAGCGCGACCGCTGCCTGTTCGGCATGATCATCGCCAACGCCCAGCTCAAGCGCGTCAAGGCCGCGCGCGAGCTCTGCGAACGCTACATCGGCGACTTCCCCGAGGGTGAGGACCTCGGCACCGTCTCGGAAATGTTCGGCATGCTCGCCTACGAGAACGGCAATCTCGCCGACGCGGTCGACTCCTTCAACAAGGCCGAGGGTTTCCCCAAGGCCGACAAGGAGCGCCTGCGCTTCCTGCGCGGCAACGTGCTCTTCGAAATGCAGCGCTTCGAGGACGCGCGCACCACCTTTGAACTGCTGGTCAGCGAGTTTCCCGAGACCGCCTACAAGGACGACGCCCTCTACCGCATCGCCCTGATCTACTTCTACCAGAACGACTCGATCAACACCACCAAGGCGCTCACCAGCTACATGAAGGAAAACCCGAAGGGGCAGTACATCGTCGATGCACGCTACCGCCTCGCCTTCATCAAGTTCCAGGCCCGCGAGGTGGATTCGGCCATGAAGGATCTGGAGCAGATCATCGCCGACGCGCCCAACGACCAGAACATCGGCCAGGTGCACAGCCTGCTCGGCGACGCCTACAACCAGAAGCAGGATTACGAGAAGGCGATCGAGCACTTCGCCCAGGCGGTCGCCAAGGCCAAGTCCGAGGACGTGCTGTCCTACGCGATGGACCAGGCCACCGACCTGTACGCCGGCCTCAACCAGTGGCAACAGCTCGGCGACATGTGGCAGAAGTACCTCGTCACCCACAAGGACAACGAGGAGCAGGAACTCAAGGCCGTCCTCTGGATCTCGCGCGCCCGCGTCAAGGAAGGCAAGCAGGACGAGGCCAAGAAACTGCTCGCCGACGCCATCCGCCCGAAGATCCCCAACGCCGCCAACGAGCAGGTCGAGGGCCTCATCCAGCAGCTCATCACCCTGACCGCCCCCAAGCGCCGCCGCGCCGCGCCGGCCGCCGACGGCAGCACGCCGCCCGAGATCACCTTTGAGCAAATCGAGAAGGAGCTGGAGCAGATGATCACTCCGCCCGAGGCCGCCATGAACGGCACCGCCCAGATGCGCATCCTCTTCGCCAAGGCCTGGCTGGCCAAGGTCATGCGCGAGCCGGACAAGGCCGACAAACTCTTCGCCGTCATCATTGAGGTGGCCCGTCCGGAGGACCTCAGCCCGATGCTGCTCTCCACTGTCGGCGACAACGCCCGCCGCAAGGGCGATTTCGACAAGGCCGCCGGCTGCTACAACCGCCTCAACGAGTTCTTCAAGGACACCGAGTACGCCGACGGCGCCGCGGTCGGCCTGGCCGAGATCGCCTATGAGAAGGGCGAAAACGACAAGGCCCTCGAACTCTTCACCCAGGCGATTGAGGACTACGCCGCCAGCTCGCGCCTGCTCGACGCCACCCTCGGCAAGGCCAAGACCCTGTTCCGGCTGAAGAAGTATGCCGAGGCCAAGAAGATCTACGAGGACATCGTCAACACCAAGGAATGGCGCGGCGAAGCCCACGCCGAATCCCTGCTCATGCAGGGTGAGATCGAGTTCGCCCAGGGCAACTGGGGCGCCGCCATCCCCTTCTACCAGCGCGTCTTCATCGCTCATCAAAAGTGGAAGCCGCTCATGGCCAAGGCCTACCTGCAGTGCGCCCGCGCCTTCCTGCAGTTCAACCGACCGGCCGATCCACCCGAGCGCCAGTACACCGACCGCGAGGCCGCCAAGCTCACCCTCGTCGAGATGACCAAGCGCACGGACCTCAAGGACCTGCCGGAGATGAAGCAGGCTGAAATCGAACTCGGCAAACTTTGATGCCCCCTCCCGCCATGCTGCGCCACGCTTTCACCCTCGCCGCCCTGCTCCTGCTCGCCCAGGCGGCCTCCGCCCAGATGATCGTGCTCAAGGACGGCACGCAAATCAACCACACCGAGTTCACCGTCCAGGACGGCAAGGTCGTGCGCACCCTGACCATTGGCGACAAAACCGCCACCACGGTCCTGCCCATGGCCAACGTCGCCTCCATGGACTGGCCGGAACCCATCGAGATCTCCGACGCCCGCGCCCTGCTCGGCCAGGGCAAGCCGGAGGAGGCCATCGCCATCATCAAGAAGGCGAAGGACTTCTTCGAGGTCTTCGAAACCGTCCAGGGCACCCCCTACCGCGAGGTCTTCTTCTCCTACGTCGAAACCCTCAGCCAGGCCGGCAAGTTCGAGGAAACCATCAAGCTCATCCCGCAACTGCGCGCGGTGCAGCTCAACGACGAGCAAAAGCTCAAGCTGCGCATCATCCAGCTCGACATCGACCGCCAGACCTCAACCGAGTACGCCTCGATCCTCGCCGAGGCGCAAAGCATCCTCCAGGACACCAACGACTCATCGATCCATGCCGCCATCTGGATGATCATCGCCGACATCCACCTGAAGAAGAAGGAACTCGAGAAGGCCCTCATGGCCTACCTGCGTATCCCGGTTTTCTACGGCACCCAGGTCCAGCGCGTGCCCGACGCCGAAATGAAGGCGGCCCAGACCCTCGTCCGGATGAAGCGCTACGAGGACGCCCAGCTGGTCTTCACCCGCCTGATCGACACCTACAAGGGCTCCGCCATCGCCCAGGCCGCCGAAAAGGAACGCGCCGCCATCAACGGCATGAAAAATGAGCCGGAACAGGCCGAACCCGCCGCCGAAGCCAAAAAAAGCTGACCCCCCCTTTCACACTCACCACCCCAACATGAACCCTCCAATCCAGCCCTCCATGATCCACACCACCCTCCGCGGCTTCGCCCGCGTCTGCGCCCTCGCCCTGATCCTGACCGGCAACCTGCTCATCGTCGCCCCCATCGGCGCCCAGGAGGCCGCCCCCGCCGGCGGTGAACCGGTCGTCGAAGCCGTCAAGACGCACACCCTCATGGATCGCTTTCACGAGGGCGGCTGGGTCATGTACCCGCTGACCCTCTGCTCGGTCGCCCTGGTCTGGCTCACCGTCGACCTCTGGATGCGCACCAGCCTGAAAAGCATGGCCCCGCCCGCTCAGGTCGCCCAGACCCAGGACCTGTTCCGCGCCGGCGACTACGTCGGTGCCTACCAGTTCTGCAAGAACAACAACTCCTACTTCGCCGACGTCAGCCGCGTCGGCCTGAGCTTCGCCGGTGAAGGCCAAAACGCCACCGAAGAAGCCCTGTTCTCCGAACTCGCCAAGGTCAACGCCACCATCCAGACCCGCATCAACTACCTCTCCGTGCTCGGCGTCTGCACCCCGATGATCGGTCTGGTCGGCACCGTCACCGGCATGATGAGCGCCTTCGCCACCCTCGGCACCAGCGGCGTCGGTGACCCCTCCAAGCTCGCCGGCGCCATCGGTGAGGTGCTCGTCGCCACCGCCTCCGGCCTCGCCGTCGCCGTGCCCGCCTTCATGTTCTTCTACTTCCTGCGCAACCGCCTGCAGGGCTCCATGCACGGCCTGCAGGAGATCGTCCACGCGCTCTTCCGCAAGATGCCCTACGAGCACCTCAAGGACGCCCACGTCGGCGAGGAAGAGTTCTACGCCGCCGTCCCGAACTGGGTCGCCGGTGGTGAAGCCGTTGCCGTCGCCGCCGCCTGAGGCCGCTCTCACCCCGAACGGAAATCCCTGACCTGACACCCTTATGGCTGGAGGAGGCGGAAACGCGGAAAGCGGCGAGCCGGAATTTCAAATCGCCCCAATGATCGACGTGCTGCTGGTGCTGCTCATCTTCTTCATGAGCATCACCTCGGCGCAGGTCCTGCGCATCGACAAGGACATCAAGCTGCCGGTGGCGGCGGATGCCAAAAAGAAGGAGGACAAGAACCAGATGTTCGAAGCCGCCCTCAACATCCGCTGGATTCCCACCCAGCAGAAGTCCGTCATCAAGCTCGACACCGCGGAACTGGAGAACGAGGAGATCGTCAACATCCTCACCGAGCGCAAGAACAACAACCCCACCTACCGGGCCATCATCCGCGCCGACCGCGACGTGCCGGCCGTGGAAATCCAGAAGGTCATGGCGCTCATCGCCCAGTCGGGCATCGACGACATCTCCTTCTCCGCCCTCAACCAGGATTCCTGAACCATGGCCCACAACAAACGCCACCGCAGCCTGGAGGGCGAGGCCGTCAACCTCGGCTTCCAGATCGCGCCCATGATCGACGTCGTCTTCGTCATCATGCTCTTCTTCATGGTCATGGCCGGCGCGGTCAAGGTGGAGCGCGAACTGAAAACCCAGCTGCCCGGCCTCGGCACGCCGGCGCTCAGCGATGAGTCAACCCCGCCCGACGAGATCATGGTCACCGTCGAGGAGGACGGCGTCGTCACCCTCAACGAGGAGGAGTTCGACTCGCCCGCCGACAAGGCCCTGCCCAATTTCACCGGCACCCTGCTGCGCCTCAAGCAGGAGGCCGACCACCGCAACGCCAAGGTCATGGTCACCATCCAGGCCGAGGAACAGGCCCGCTACGAGCGCGTCATCGACGTGCTCAACGCCATGGCCAAAGCCCAGATCTCCAACGTCACCTTCACCGTCGGCGGCGACGACTTCTAATTCAGCGACGCTCCCGCGCGTTCCCTGACACAGCCCCGCCGGCCCGCGCGGTGGTTTCCCTCCATACGCCATGTCCACCCCGCCCTCCTCCGACGACCTCGGCGCGACCCAGCCGCTGCCGCCGCCGCAGCGCGTTCTGCCGCCACCGCCTGCCG
>CAZSBO010000064.1:0-20492 GCA_964605265.1 uncultured Prosthecobacter sp. | reverse complement strand
CGTCGAGCAGCTTCATGCCGTCGTCGGCACCGAGCCGCAGGTCGGTGAGCATGACGTCGATCGTGTCATGGCGCAGGTGCTCCAGGGCCTCGGCGGCGTTGGCGGCAACGTAGCAGTCGAAGTCATCCTCCAGCGACAGGCGCAGGCCGTCGCGGGTGTGCTTTTCATCGTCCACGATGAGAACGGTCGCGGGATCAGTCATGGCAGCAGCTCCGAAACATCGACCCATCACCCTGCAACGGTCCCGTCAAAAAGTCAAAATGTCTCATTGGCCAGCGGTCTTTTCCAGCGCCGACGGCCCCAGGTCCGCCCCACCAGGCGGGGTTTCATGGGGATGGCGATCCCTCGCCGGCGCCGAGCAGGCGCAGCTTGCGCTCGACGAGCGGCAGCCAGAGGCTGACACGGGTGCCCTGGCCGGCGCGCGATTCGATGTCGATCTCGCCGCCGTGCTCGCGGATGATGCGACGGACGATGAGCAGGCCGAGGCCGGTGCCGGTGGGGCGGGTGGTCGAGAAGGGCTGGAAGAGGCGGCCCATCTGCTCGGGTGAGATGCCCTTGCCGGTGTCCTCGAAACTGAGCCGCACCTCGAAGTCGGTGAAGCTGCCGTGAATCGTCAGCTGGCCGCCGCCGGGCATGGCCTGGCAGGCGTTGCGGATGAGATTGTAAAAGGCCTGCTTCATCTGGTCGGCATCGAGCGGCATGACCGGCAGATCGGCGCGCAGGTCGAGGCACACCTCGACCCCGGCGCGCTCGATTTCCGGCTGCAGGAAGCGCAGGCTTTCCTGGATGAGCTCGGCCGGCTGCACCCGCTGCAGGTGCGGCTGGGTCGGCCGGATCG
This sequence comes from uncultured Prosthecobacter sp., assembly GCA_964605265.1. Lineage (GTDB taxonomy): Bacteria > Verrucomicrobiota > Verrucomicrobiia > Verrucomicrobiales > Verrucomicrobiaceae > Prosthecobacter. Next base: position 19,654 of record CAZSBO010000064.1, on the reverse strand, counting down.
CCGCAAGGAACTGGCTGATGATGCCGTCCATGCGCTTGATTTCGCTGGTGGCGACGTCGAGGTGCTCGCGCAGCGTCTCGCCCGACTTGCCCATCTTTTTCAGCCGGCGCTCGAGCAGTTGCAGGTGGATGGTCAGCGAGTTGAGGGGGTTGCCGAGCTCGTGGGCGACACCGGCGGCGAGCAGGGTGAAGGCATTCAGCCGCTCACTCTCGATCTGCTCCTCGGTGCGCTTGCGCGTCTCGGTGATGTCGCGGATGAGCATGACGAAGCCCATCGGCTGTTCGTCGTCGATGCTGGTGATGTAGAAGTTGAGGTAGCGGTTCTCCGGATAAAAGATCTCCAGGTCGCGGCTGACCACGGCGCCGGGTTGGAGCAGCTCGCCCCAGTCCAGCCCGCGCATGCCCTGGGTGAGCTTCTGGCCGAGCACCTGCGCGGCCTCGAGGCCGAAGAAGCGGCAGGCCGCCTGGTTGACGTAGGTGACCCGTGCCTCGGGATCGAGCAGGATGACCCCCTCCTGCAGGGCCTGGAAGGTCTTTTCCAAAAAGCCCTTCTCCTTCATCAGTTCGAGCACCACGCCCTGGACCTCGCCGGGTTCCAGGCGATCCATGCGCTTGAGCAGTTTGTCGAGGAAGGCCGATCTCATGGCGGTGTCGGAACGACCCCGATCATGGCATGGACGCGCGGCTTTGCATCCGCGAAAAGCGCCGTTAGGCTGCAGGCATGACCGACCTGCTTGTCGTCCTCACCAGTTTTCCCGATGCCGACCAGGCCCGGCAGGCCACCCGCATCCTGGTCGAGGAACGGCTCGCCGCCTGCGTCAGCCTGCTGCCGGGGGCGGAATCGATCTACCGCTGGCAGGGCGCGATCGAAACCGCCGCCGAGGTGCTGGCGCTGATCAAGACCCGCGCCGATTTGCATGACCGCCTGGCCGCGCGGCTGGGCGAACTGCACCCCTACGAAGTGCCGGAAATCCTCGCCCTGCGCCCCGACCAGGTCAGCCCCGCCTACCGGCAGTGGCTGCTCGCGGAGACGGAAATGAGCTAGGGTGCCCCGCCCCAGGCTCAGGGCTTCGACTCATCCGCCATCTCCGATCCCCCCTCTTCCATCCCTTCCACCTCAAACTCGTCCGCCGGATCAAAGGGCGGCATGGGGATGTTGAGGATGCGCAGCTTGCCGACCGCGCGATGCACACAGCCCGGGCGGATCATCACCGTCGTCATCGGCTTGAGTGGGATGATCTGGCCGTCGGCCTCGAGATGGCCCTCGCCCTCCAGGACGATGTAGATCTCGGTCATCGTCTTGTGGTAGTGCGCCCGGCTGTCGGCATGGATGTCGGTCAGATGGACGGTGGCGAGGGTGTTCCAATCCTCCTTGAAGGCGCGCCGGGCCTGGCCGCAGGGGCAGGGCGTCGGCGGGATTTCATCGAGCTGGGCGACGGCGAAGCGGGGGGCGGACATGGCGGTGGAGAAAACGTCAGAGCGACGCCAGGGCCGCGGCGGCGACTTCGGCGGTGCGATCCATCTCGGCCTGGGTGTGGGCGAGGCTGATGAAACCGGTCTCGAACTGGCTGGGCGCGAAGTAGACGCCGTGGTCGAGGCAGTGGTGGAAAAACTTGCGGAAGGCGGCGAGGTCGGCGGTCTTGGCGTCCTGCAGGTTGTGCACCTCGGTCTCGGTGAAGAACAGGCAGAACATGCTGCCGCGACGGTACCAGCGGTAGCCGAGCCCCTTCTGACGCAACACGCCGAGCACGGCATCTTCCATGACCTGGCCGATGGCCTCCAGGTGGACGTAGCCGTTTTGCTTCTCCAGCTCGCGCAACTGGGCGAGCCCGGCGGCGAGGGCAACCGGATTGCCACTGAGAGTGCCGGCCTGGTAAACCGGACCCAGCGGGGCGAGGTGATCCATGATGTCGGCGCGGCCGCCGAAGGCGCCGACTGGCAGGCCGCCGCCGATGACCTTGCCGAGGCAGGTGAGGTCGGGCCGGATGCCTTCGAGTTCCTGGACGCCGCCCTTGGCGAGGCGGAAACCGGTCATCACCTCGTCGAAAATGAGCACGGTGCCGTGTTTCGCGGTGACTTCGCGCAGCTTCTGCAGGAAGCCGGGCTTGGGCAGGATCAGGCCGGCATTGGCCGGGTAGGGTTCAACGATGAGGGCGGCGATCTCGTGACCGCGCGCCGCAAACAGTTCCTCGAGCGCCGCTTCATCGTTGAAGGGCAGGACGGTGGTCAACTCCGCGAAGGCGGGCGGCACGCCGGCGCTGTCAGGGTTGCCATGGGTGAGCGCGCCGCTGCCGGCGGCGACCAGCAGGCTGTCGCTGTGACCGTGGTAACAGCCGTCGAACTTGACCAGGCGCTGGCGCCCGGTGAAGCCGCGCGCCAGGCGGATGGCGGACATGGTCGCCTCCGTGCCACTGCTGACCATGCGCACCTTCTCGATGCTCGGCACCCACTCGCAGATCGTGCGCGCCATCTCGACCTCGTAGGGGTTGGGGATGCCGAAACTGACCCCCTCCTTGGCGGCCGTGTGGATGGCCTCGATGACCGTCACCGGTGCGTGACCGAGAATGGCCGGGCCCCAGGTGCCGACGAAGTCGATCAGCTCGCGGCCGTCGACATCCCAGATCCGGCAGCCCTTGGCGCGGCGCACGAAGAAGGGATCGCCGCCGACATTGCGGAAGGCGCGCACGGGCGAGTTCACCCCGCCGGGGATGTACTGCTTGGCGAGATCGAAGAGCTTGCTGGAAAGGGGGCCGTTGGGCATGGGAAAAGGCATACGCGGAAGCGGCGGGGAGTCGAACAAAAGCTTTCCCTCCGCCGTCGGAACCCAGTAAGATGCCCTCACCGCCATGAAGACGTTCCTGCTCCCCCTGCTGGCCGCCTGCACGTTTGCCCTGGCGCCCGCCTGGGGCCAGCTCTCGGCCCCGCGCAAGTCCTCGCTGCCCCCCGAACCGGGCACCCTCGACGTCGAGGACCTGCTGCCCAAGCCGGTGCTGCTGAAGATCCTGCGCGAGGCGCCGGTGTACTCGCGCTCCACCCTCGAACAGGCCCTCGGTTCCATGGCGCCGGGTACCCAGGTCAAACTGGTCGGCCTGGCCGATCAGGCCTGCCGCGTGCGCGGCCGGGCGCGCCACGGCGACGTCGCCGGCTGGGTGCGGCTGGCCGACCTGCAACTGCCCGATCCCGACCTGCTCGCCAATGTGCGCAAGCTGCACGACCGCCAGCGGCAGGTTGAGGAAATGATCGCCGCCAAGCAGGTGGCGCTCGGCATGACCGCCGAGGAGGTCACCGCCAGCCTTGGCAAGCCGAAGCGCAAATCGACCAAGATCACCAATGCCGGCCGGGAGGAGAAGTTCGAGTACGTCGTCTACGAGCGCGTGCCCCAGTACACCACCGGCCTCGACCCCTTCGGCCGGCCGGTGCAGAGTGTCGTCTACCTGAAGGTCGAGACCGGCAACCTGGCGGTCACCCTCAAGGACAACGTCGTCGACAGCATTGAGGAGACGAAGGGCAATCCGCTCGGCCAGGGCGGCGTCAAAATCGTTCCCGGGCCCTTCTTCTTCCACTGGTGAAGGCCGACAAGCCGGTTGCACGCCGGGGCCTCATCCGGCACGGTGGGGCATGTCTGAAACCGATCTCTCCCTGCTCGGCCGCTCCGAGCACCGCCTGCCCGCCTCGCCCGATGAGGCCGTGCTGGAGACCTTTCCCAACCGCACGCCCGGCCGCCACTACACGATCCACCTGAGCGCACCGGATTTTGCCTCGCTCTGCCCGGTCACCGGCCAGCCCGACGCCGCCCACATCGAGATCCTGTACATCCCCGACGACCGCTGCGTGGAGACGAAGTCGCTGAAGTTTTACCTGGCCAGCTACCGCAACCATGCCGCCTTCAATGAGGCCATCGTCAACCGCATCCTCGACGACCTGATCCAGGCCTGCGCGCCCAAGCAGGCGGTCGTGCGCGGCCGCTTTGTCCCGCGCGGCGGCATCCAGCTCACCTGCGAGGCCCGCTATCCCGACCGCGACACGCCGCTCGAACTGCCGGCAGCCGGCGGCCGCTGAGGCTCATAGCCGCACCGGCACGCCGTGCCCGGCGAGGAATTCCTTCACGTCGCGCACGGTGTATTCGCCGAAGTGGAAGATGCTGGCGGCGAGCACGGCATCCGCCTTGCCCTGGTCGCTGAGCACGTCGGCCATGTGCTGCAGGTTACCGGCACCGCCGCTGGCGATGACCGGGATGCTGACCGCCTCGCTCACCGCGCGCGTCAGGGCGAGGTCATAACCCGCCTTGGTGCCGTCGGCATCCATGCTGGTGAGCAGGATCTCGCCTGCGCCGCGGCGGCAGACTTCGGCGGCCCATTCGACCGCATCCAATTCGGTCGGGTTGCGGCCCCCGTGGGTGAACACCGTCCAGGAGCCGCGGTCGTTGCGCTTGGCGTCGATGGCGACCACCAGGCACTGGCAGCCAAAGGCCTCGGCGGCGGCGTCGATCACCTCGGGCGTCTTCACCGCCGCGGTGTTGATGCCTACCTTGTCGGCGCCGGCCAGCAGCATCTCGCGCATGTCCGCCACCGTGCGGATGCCACCGCCGACCGTCAGCGGCATGAAGCAGGACTCCGCCGTGCGCGCCACCACATCGACCATGGTCTTGCGCTCTTCATGGCTGGCCGTGATGTCGAGAAAGACCAGTTCATCGGCGCCCTGGGCGTTGTAGACCTTGGCGCATTCGACCGGGTCGCCGGCGTCGCGCAGCTCGAGGAACTGGGTGCCTTTGACGACGCGGCCTTCCTTGACGTCGAGGCAGGGGATGATGCGCTTGGTGAGCATGGGGGAACCCCCAGCATGGCGCGGCGGGGGCCGAATTCAACGGCGCTTTTCCGCGTCACTTGCCCTCGCGCGCCCACTGCTTCATCAGGGCGATGTTGCGCTCGACCTCAGGATTGGGGCGCTTCAGGTATTCGGCCATGTCACTGTCGAACATCGCCTCCGGCTCGGGGCCGGGATCGCGACTGTCGCGCAGCCAGGCATCGAGCCGGGCACGGTGCGACTCCAGCACGGCGCGGTAGTCCGGATTCGCCGCCAGGTCGGTGACCTGCCAGCGGTCGTTGACGTACTCATAGAGTTCCTCAGCCGGCCGCTCCGGTCGGAACAGCAGTTCCTCGCTCACCGACGGCAGGGTGCCGGCCTCATGGGCGGCGCGCAGGGCGCCGACGATGGCCTTTTTGTCCTTGTAGGCATTCGGCTGCAGGTGCGGGCGCTTCGGATAAAAGTTGCGGATGTACAGGAAGCGGTCGGTGCGCACGCTGCGCAGGCGTTCGACCGTTTCATCGCAGCGGTCGCGCGCGGCAAACACCGCCTCGCGCGGCTTGTAGTCCTTCGCCAGGATATCGCGCCCCTGCATCGCCGGCGGGAGGGGCTGGCCGGCGGCGGCGAGCGACAGCGCCGCCATGTCGATCTGCTCGATCAGATCCTCGCGCACCGCCCCGCGGGCGACGCCCGGGCCGCGCACGATGAAGGGGATGTGGGCGCCCTCATCGTAGAGGAACTGCTTGCCGCGCGCATGGCTGATGCCGTGGTCGGTCATGAAGACGATGAGGGTGTTCTCCAGCAGGCCCTCCTTTTCCAACCGTGCCAGCACCTCGCCCACATGCTTGTCGGTCAGGCGCACGCTGTCGAGGTAGGCGGCCCAGTCCTCGAGCAGCACCGGATCGCGGGGGTAATAGGGCGGCAGGGTCACCTTTTGCGGATCGGTGGCGGAGCCCAGCTCCGCGCGTGCCCGCTCGGCGAGGGCGCGATTCGCTTCGAGGCTGTCGGCGCGCAACTTGCCGCCGTGGAGCTGCACCTGCATGAAGAAGGGCTGGCCCGGCGCGCGCCCGGCCCAGTCATGGCTGTCGTACATCGCCGGGTCCCACTCAAAGTTGTAATCGGTCTTGCCGAGCCGGCCCTTGAGCGGGCCAGCCTTCTTTTTGCCGGCCTTGCCGCCCGCACCGAAGGGCAGGCCTCGAAAATCCTTGTCGGGCAGGCCACTGCCGATGCAAGTGTAGTAGCCGGCGCGCTGCAGCAGGGCCGGCACCGGCGTCACCCCCTCCGGCAGATGGATCTTCAACTCACCGCGACCACTGCGGTGGTGATGCGCGCCGATGGTCGTCTGATACATGCCGGTGATCAGCGCCGAGCGACAGGTCGAGCAGACCGGGGCGGTGACGTAGGCGCGGGTGAAGCGCGTGCCCTCGGCGGCGAGGCGGTCGACGTGCGGGGTCTGAATCAGGGTCTCGCCGTAGCAGGAGAAATGCGCCGACATGTCATCGACGACAAACCACAGCACATTGGGTCGCTCCACCGCGGTGGCGGCGGCGGGCAGCAGCAGGGTGGCGCAGGCAAGCAGGGAACGCAGGGGTTTCATGAGTGGAAAAATCAAAGGTCGTTGGCGCGCACCTCGGCAAGTTTGGCGGTGACGCGCGCCTTCCACGCGGCGACGCGGTCGGCGTGCTCGGGCAGGGCGGCGAGGTTGTGGATCTGGCGCGGATCGGTCTGCATGTCGTAGAGTTCGACGCCGCCGCGGGCGTCCTCGCCATACTGCATGAAGGCCCAACGCTCGTCGCGCAGCAGCAGGCCCTTGCTGGTGCCGGCGACGCTGAACACCGCGTTGCGCACCGCCGCCTTGGGATCGGCCAGCACCGGTGCGAGGTCGCGCCCCTGCAGGCGCGCCGGCACCTCCAGCCCGCACATCCTGGCCGTGGTTGGGAACAGGTCGATCAGTTCCACCAGGGCGTCACGCACCCCGGGTTTCATCCCCGGTGCGCGGATCAGCAGCGGCACCCGCGCCGATTCGTCGTGCAGGCTGACCTTGGCCCAGAAATCGTGCTCGCCGAGGTGGTAACCGTGGTCGCTGGTGAAGATGACGATCGTGTTGTCGGCCTGGCCCGAGCGCTCCAGCGCGTCGAGCACCCGGCCGACCTGGGCGTCCATGTAACTGACCGCGGCATAATAACCGGCGAGCGCCTTCTTCTGCCTGGCCTCGTCCATCTGCATGTTGACGCTGGTCTTGTAGTTGATGCCCGGCTTGGGGATGTCATCCCAGTCGCCCGGCACCTTTTCCGGCAGCACCATCGACTCGGGCGGGTAGAGATCGAAATACTTCTTCGGCGCAACAAAGGGCACGTGCGGACGGACGAATCCGACCGCCAGGAAAAACGGTTCCCGTCGCGGCGTGGCCAGCAGTTCGCAGGCCTTGGCGGCGGTTTTGCCGTCGGAATGGACGTCGTCATCGCCGTCGGCGGCGACCACGACAAAGGTGTTGCCGCCCATGACCGGCTTGCGGCCGTCGGGGTTCTTTTCCAGGGTCTCGCCGCGGCCCGGCGCGCGCCACTCGGGTCCCGGGCTGTTGAAACGCTCGCTCCAGGACAAGGGATCATCGGCACCGTCGCTGCCCTCCTCGATGCCGCCCGGCACGCCCATGTGGAAAATCTTGCTGACCCGCGCGGTGTGATAGCCGGCGTTTTTGAAATGCTGCGGCCAGGTGGCGCGCTCGCCGATCGCCGCGCGCGGGCTGATGTAACCCTGCACCCCGGTGGCATGCGGGTAGTAGCCCGAGAGAAAGGAGGCGCGCGATGGCCCGCAGTAGGTGCCCTGGCAATAGGCGCGGGTGAAGCGCACGCTTTGCGCCGCCAGGCGGTCCAGATTCGGCGTCTGGCAGACCGTGTTGCCGTAGCAGCCGAGGGCGGTGTCGGTCAGGTCATCGGCGATGATGAAGAGGATGTTCGGTCGTTCGGCAGCCGGCAGGACCGATGCCAGACCGAGAACGAGCAGAAACAGGCGGAGGGTGTGAATCATGGTTGGAACGGTTCGTAATCAATCTCCAGAAACTCGGCGACCTCGGGGATCCAGCGGTTCTGCACAAAGGCGGTGTGATCGGGGTGCTCGCTGTAGTGGGCGTAGGCGGCCGCGTCGTCGAACTCCATCAACAGGCCAAACGAAAAGGCGTTCTTGGCACTGGTCTGGCGCAGGCATTCGAACTGTTTCACGCCCTCGATGCGGGCGAGTTCGCAGGCGTCGCGCAGGAAATCGCGCTCGGCGGCGGACCCCGGTTCATGCCTGAGGCGGAAGACGACGGTGTGACGGATCATGCCCATGGGAAAGGGTCGGTTCGGGCCGCTTCTTTCACGGCATTGCCGTCCGGCCAACTTCATCCACCGCGTCTCCGGGCTTGAGTTTTGCCCCCGGCCCGCTAGCGGAGACGTATCCCCTTCCCGACCATGCCCACCGAATCCGACATCCGCGCCGCGCTCGCCCAAGTCCGCTACCCCGGCTTCAGCCGCGACATCCTCTCCTTCGGCCTGGTGAAAAGCGTCGAGGTTCAGGACGGCAAGGTGAAGGTCGGCATCTCCCTGACCACCCGCGACCCGAACATCCCGCGGCTGATCCATGAGCAGGCCATGGACGTGCTCGGCAAGCTCGCCGGCGAAGGCAATGTCCGCCTCGACTTCGACATTCAGGAGCCGCCGAACGCGCCCGGGGCGACCTCCTCTGACAAGCTCGGCAAGTCCAGCCTGCCCGGCGTCAAGCGCGTCATCGCCGTCGCCTCCGGCAAGGGCGGCGTCGGCAAGAGCACGGTGGCCTCCAACCTTGCCGTCGCCCTGTCCCGCACCGGCGCCCGCGTCGGCCTGTGCGACTGCGACCTCTACGGTCCGAGCATCGCCCACATGTTCGGCACGCACGAGCGCCCCTTTCAAAACGAGGAGCAGCAGATCGTGCCGGTCGAACGCCATGGCCTGCAGCTCATGAGCATGGGCCTGCTGCTCGACGACGATTCACCGGTCATCGTTCGCGGCCCGATCGCCACCCGCTACACCCAGCAGTTCCTCCGCCAGTGCGCCTGGGACAACCTCGACTACCTGGTGCTCGACCTGCCGCCCGGCACGGGCGACATCCAGCTCACCATCGTGCAGACGGTGGCCCTCGACGGTGCGGTCATTGTCACCACGCCGCAGGAGGTCGCCCTGATCGACGCGCGCAAGGCCGTGGCCATGTTCCAGAAGGTCAACGTGCCCATCCTCGGCCTGATCGAAAACATGAGCCACTTCATCTGCCCGAGCGACGGTCAGATCTACCACATCTTCGGCCAGGGCGGCGGCGAACACGAGGCCAAGCGCCTGGGCGTGCCGCTGCTCGGCCGCATCCCGATCGAAATCCGCGTGCGCGAGGCGGGCGACCAGGGCCATCCGGTCGCTCTGGACGAACCCGATGCCTCGCAGGCCTCGCGCGCCTTCCAGGAAGTCGCCGTCAAGGTCCGCGCCGCCGTGCCGGCCTGAGTGGCCGCGCACCGACCCGCTTCGCGGTTGCATCCACAGCAGGAGCGCGGTCAAATGCGGACCTCGCGATGAAGCTCCGTGCCGTCCTCCTGCTCGCCTGCCTCGGCCTCGCCGCCGCCGGGGCACACGCGCAGGCGCCGCTGACCCGCGCCGAACAGGTGCGCGCCCTGCCGGCCGATGCTGCCGCCACCGGCGTGCCGGTCGAACTCGAGGCCGTGGTCGGCCTGGTCGAATCCTCGGGCACGGTCTTTGTCCAGGATGCCAGCGGCGGCACCTTCTTCCGCACCCAGCCGGCCGCCGCCGCCGTGCTGGCCCCCGGCGATCGCGTGCGCCTGCGCGGCCGCAGCGTGCCAGGCTTGTACCTGCCGGGCATCGAGGCCGACCGCTTTGAGGTGGCCGGTCGCGGCGCCCCGCCCGAGGCGGCGGCCGCGGCCTACGACGACCTGGTTTCCGGTCGCTACCACTACCAGCGTGTCGTCGTCGAGGGCGTCGGCCGGCGGGTCATGGCCGAGGAGGAAAACCGCACGATCGTCTTTCTCGCCCTCGGCAGCCGCGTGCTCGAGGTGCGGGTAGACGCCCCGCCCACCGCCTTGGATCTGGTCGATGCCAAACTGCGGGTCACCGGTTTGGCGGCGGGTGGCATCAATGATCGCCGCCAGCTCGTTTTCCCGTACCTGCGGGTCGGTGCCTGGACCGATCTCGAAATCCTCGAGCCGGCGCCGCCACTGGACGAGACCCCGCGCATCAGCGCCGCCCGCCTGCTGCGTTTCGACCCCGTGCGTTCGCCCGCCTCCAGCCGCCGGGTGCGGGTCGCCGGCACGGTGCTCGCCGCCCTGCCCGATGGCCAGGTCTTCCTGCGCGACCTGACCGCGGAAGAACCTCCGCGACCGGCGGGCAGCGAGACCAAGACGCCCGCCGAACCGCCGCGACCCGCCGCGTTGGCGGTGCGACTGGTGACACCGGCCCTGCTCCAGCCCGGCCAGCTGGCCGAGGTCGCCGGTTTCTCCAACATGGAGGGCTTCAGCGCCAGCCTGATGGACGCCGTGCTCGTGCGCGCTGAGGAACAGGCCGCCGCCGCTCCCGCGGTCGCCGTCGATGCCGCCGACCTCATGGAGGGCGCCCATGATGCCGATCTGGTGACCCTGGAGGCCGAACTCGCCGACCGTTTCCGCACGCCCGACGGCCAGGAGCTGCGCCTGCTGGCCGGGGGTGTCGCGCTGCGCGCGCGCCTGACGACCGCGGAAGGACTCGACACCTTCCAGCCCGGCAGCCGCGTGCGCGTCACCGGCATCTGCCGGGTGGAAACCTCGCGCGACAGCGGCTTTCGCTCACGCCCCGAGCGGGTCATGCTGCTGCTGCGCGGACCCGAGGATTTAGTCCTCTTGAAATCCCCGTCCTGGTGGACGGCCGGACGTCTGGTCGCCGCCATCAGCCTGCTCTCGGCCCTGCTCGCCCTGGTGCTGCTCTGGACCAGCCTGCTGCGCCGGCAGGTCGCCCGCCAGGCGGCGGCCCTGAGCGAACGCATCGCCCGGCAGGCCACTCTGGAGGAACGCCAACGCATCGCCCGCGAATTCCACGACACCCTTGAGCAGGAACTCGCCGGCCTGAACCTGCGCCTCGACGCCGCCCTGACCCGGCCGCTCGAAGCCAAGGCGCGCGGCCTGCTCGATGCCTCACGCCACCTCGTCGCCCGCCTGCAGTCGGAAGCGCGCAATTTGGTCGCCGACCTGCGAGCCGGTCGCCCCGACGGCCTCGATCTGGCCACCGAGCTGGAGGAAATTGTTCGTCGCCTGCCGAGCGATGGTCTGCCGGCGCTGCAGGTGCGGATCGACGGCCCGCTGCCGCCGCTGCCGGCCACCGTGGTGCATCACCTGCGCATGATCGCCCAGGAAGCGGTGACCAATGCCTTGAAGCACGCGGCGGCAACGGCGATCTGCCTTGAATTGAGTCGCGAGGGCGATGCCATCGTCCTCTCCGTCACCGACGATGGTCGCGGGCTGGAACCGGGCGCCATCGAGGCGCGACCGGGTCACTTTGGCTGCATGGGCATCCGCGAGCGCTGCCAGAAAATCGGCGCGCAGGTGGTGTGGTTGCCTGGTCCCGACGGCCGCGGCACGCGACTGCGGCTCAGCCTCCCTTGCCCCGCCGACGCGCCGACTCCTGCTTGAGAAAAAGCGGCTCCAGGTGCTCGCGAATCCAGGCGAAGGCGGCCTCCAGTCCCTGCTCGCGGTAGATGACGCCGATGCCGGCCTCGACACGGGTGGGGTTGCCGATGCAGTTGAGGAACTGATTGCAGGTGAAGCGCGTCTTCATCTCGGCATCGACCTCGCCCTGTCGGCCAAGCACCCAACTGCGCACGTACAGCTCGAGCACGGCATCGCCGATCCAGGCGTTCTGGCGCAGTTCGGCGGTGGCATCGGGTTCCTTGGCGGTCGGGGTCATGCGCCCGCATCCTGCGTCCGGTCCGGCCGCCGATCAATCGAGATAAACAAACTCGTTCGCGTTGAGCAGGACCAGGGCGACGTCGGCCAGCGCCCGCGTGCGGGCATCGACCTCGGCCGGCTGCAGGTCGGGCACAAAGGCTTCGGCACCGTGCAGGGTCTCGTCGAAGCGGAATTTTTCGCCGGTGTTCTCCTCGACCGCGTCGCGCTGGATCCGCCGCGGCGGACCAGACGCAACGGGCGGCGGTGCAGCGGCCTGCGCCACTTCCTGGGCACGCCAGTGCGCCAGGCAGTCGCGCCGTTCTTCCGGTGTCGGCGTGCGGCTGAAGCAAAGTTCGAACAAGCGCTCAAGCGCCGCCTCCGGGGTCGGCGCAGCCTCGTGCCGGAGCACGCGATCCGCCAGCGCCAGGGCCCGCGCGTGCACGGCCTGGCCGTTGAACAGGCAGAACACCTGCGGCGTCACCGTCGACACCTCGCGCGCCTCGCAGGAGAAGTCCGGCCCGGGCTCGTTGAAGACTTCCAGGAAGGGATCGCGCAGGCCGCGGATCTTCAGGGCATAGAGGCTGCGACGATGGCGCTGGGCGGGCAGCGGGTTCGGCACCCAGGCGGCGGCGAAGGTGCCCATGACCTGGCGCGGCTGCAGCGCCACCTCGGGATGAATCTCCGGCCGGTTGGGGATGCCGCCAAGCACGGGATTCCATTCGCCACTGACGCTGAGCATGGCGTCGCGCAGTTCCTCGGCACTGAGCCGGCGCGGCTTGAACACGGCGTACGCGGCCTCCAGCTCGCCGCGCGACAGGGGAGCGCGGACACTCCTGTCCGCTGCCGCTGCATGGGCGGCTCCACCGCTGGGCTCCGCACTGCGCACAGGCACATCCGCGTTCCCTTGCCAAAACGCGCTGCGCCGGTAGGCCGCGCTGGTCAGGATCAGGCGATGCAGTTGTTTGAACGACTGCCCCTGCTCGACAAAGGTCGCCGCCAGCCAGTCGAGCAGGGCCGGATGCGTCGGCGGTTTGCCGGTGCTGCCGAAGTTGTTCGGATTGCCGGCCAGGGCGCGGTCGAAGTGCCAGAGCCAGACGCGGTTGACGATGGCACGCATCGTCAGCGGGTTGTCGGGCCGGGCAATCCATTCCGCCAAACGCAACCGCCGTCCCTCCATGGCGTCCACCCCCGCGAAGGGCAGTTCCGCCGTCGCAGCAAGCACCGATAGCGCGCCTGGCCGCACCGGCGTGGTCGGCGAAAACGGATCACCGCCGCCGAGGATTGCGGTCTGCTCGAGCTCGCCCCGCGTCAGGCGGTCGGCCGGCGGTCGCAGCGGCTGGGTGACGGCGGTCATCGACGGTGTGCGGCCGTTGTAAACCGAGAAGGCAAAGGGCTCGTAGCGCTCGAGCTCCCAGCGCAGGCGCTCCAGGCCCTTGCGGGCCATGCGTTCCCTGCCGTAATCGACCGGCTCAAAGCCGACCAGCTTCGGCGGGTACCGCTCCTCCGGCACCCCCTGGCGCGCGAGGATCTGCCGTGCCGAACCAAACACATCGGGGAATCCGCGGCGCGGGTTGCGGCCCCCGCCCTGGCGTGCCTGCACCACCGCCGCCCGCCAGGGTGCCGGATCGATCCCTTGCTCGGCATGCCAGGCCTCGACGTTGGCGAGCAGCTTGGCATCCAGCTCCGCCAGCACGGCCAGGTGCTCGGCTCGGCGCGCTTCGAGAAAGCGTTTTTCCTCGAAGCCGGCGGTGTTTTCCCCGGGCAAAAACGGTGCCGGCCGCTCGGCGAGCTGGGTGGTCGCGAAGCAGGCCTGGATGGCGTAATAATCATGCGTCGGCACCGGATCGAACTTGTGATCGTGGCAGCGCGCGCACTGCAGCGAGTGGGCGAGAAAGGTTTCGCCGACGCTATTGGTGACGTCGTCGAGGAAGCGCTGGCGGGCGATCTTGGCCACTTCCATGCCGGTCAGTTCCCAGGGGCCCATGCGCAGGAAACCGGTGGCGACCAGCATCTCCGGATCGTTCGGCGCCAGCTCATCGCCGGCGATCTGCTCGACAATGAAACGGTCGTAGGGCTTGTCGGCATTGAAGCTGCGCACCACGTAATCGCGGTAGCGCCAGGCATTGCCGCGCTCGTAGTCGTTGGCGAAACCGCTGCTGTCGGCGTAACGCACGACATCCAGCCAGTGCCGCGCCATGCGCTCGCCGTAGTGCGGACTGGCGAGCAGGCGATCAATCAGGCGCAGCCAGGTGTCGGCCCGGCCCGAGGCATCCGCCCACTCCGACTCAAACGCCGCCACCTCCTCCGGCGTCGGCGGCAGCCCCGTGAGATCAAAGCTGACACGGCGGATGAGGGTGCGCGACTCCGCCTCCGGCGCGGGAGCCACGCCCGCCGGCAAACGTTGGGCAATCCACGCGTCGATGGGATGCCCCTCACCGGGAGGGTCTTGTTTCTTCACCGGCTGGTAGGCCCAGAGCGACTCCGGCTTGTAGCGGCGGTTCGCCCAGTCGGGCGACAAAGCGCCGGTGGTGGGCAGCACGATGCCGTCCTCGGCGCTCCAGTCGGCCGCGTGGGTCTTGGCGATGGCCGCGCGCGCCTTCTCATCCGGCCAGGGGGCACCACCGGCGATCCAGTCGCGCAGCCAGCCGAGCTGGGTGTCGCTCAGCCGGTCCGCCTCCTTGGGCGGCATCGCCTCCCAGGCCTCGTGATCGCGGCGCGCCGACAGGAACAGCGGACTGGCCTCGGCCCTGCCGGGCACGAGCGACGGCTCCCCGCTGTCGCCACCGCGCCGGGCCGCCTGCAGCGTGCGCAGGTCGAGCCCGCCCTTGATCTTCGCCTCATCCTGGCCGTGGCAGGCCAGGCACTTCTCCTGCAGCAGCGGCCAGACCCGGCGGGTGAACAGGGCCTCGATCTCCTCCGCGCGGGCGGGCAGGCTCGCGAGCAGGGCGAGGGCAAGCTGGGGGAACAACAAACGTGGCATGCGGGGAGAACGTGGGGATGGGAGGGAACGTGCAAAGATCCGTCAACACAGTCCCGCACTCCTGTTGCAGAGTGCCAATTTTTCACAGTTTACGAGCATTCCGCATTGAGCAAAAGAGCGGCCTCCCTATACTGGCATGATTCGATTTGCTAGCAGGCCGTGAAGTTCAACGAAGATTCCAGGGTCAAAATTCCCGCAGTGCTCCACCTGACGAGGCTGGGCTACGATTACCTGTCGTTGAAGCATCTGGAATGGGACGAATCCAGCAACATCGTCCCCTCCCTTTTTCGTGAAAGCCTGCTGCACATCAATCCCACCGCTTCGACCGTCGAGATCGACAATGCACTCAATCAGATCGACCTCGCCTTGGACAATGAAGACCTCGGCAAGCAATTCTACGAAAAGCTCACGGCCACCTCCGGGCTCAAACTCATCGATTTCGAGGACTTCGACCGCAATTCCTTCCACGTCGTCACCGAGTTCGCCTGCATCAAGGACGACGAGGAGTTCCGCCCCGACATCACGCTCCTCATCAACGGCCTGCCTCTGGTGTTCATTGAGGTGAAGAAGCCCAACAATCGCGACGGCATCCTCGCCGAGCGTCAACGCCTCGCCACACGGTTCAAGAACCCCAAGTTCAAGCGCTTCATCAATGCCACGCAGCTCATGGTGTTCTCGAACAACATGGAATACGACGATGGCTCCCCGGAGCCGCTCATGGGCGCGTTCTATGCCTCCACCTCGTATGATGAGCCCCGCTTCAATTACTTCCGTGAGGAGGAGACGCTGGACCTCGCCCAGTTGCTCCGGCCCGAGGACAGCGAGGTTGAGGACTTCATCCTCGCCGATACCAACCTCGGCAGCATCAAGCACTCGCCCGAGTTTGCGACCAACAAGCACCCGGGCACACCCACAAACCGACTCCTCACCTCCCTCTTCTCGCGGGCATGGCTGGCCTTCATCCTGCGCTTTGGCCTCGCCTATGTGAAGACGGAGAAGGGCCTCGAAAAGCACATCATGCGCTACCCGCAGATGTTCGCAGCCAAGGCGGTCGAGGCGAAGATCGAGGCAGGCATCCGCAAAGGCATCATCTGGCACACCCAGGGCAGCGGCAAGACCGCGTTGGCCTTCTACCTCGTCCACTACCTCACCGCCTATTTCCAAAGGAAAGGCGTCGTGACGAAGTTCTACTTCATCGTGGACCGCATTGATCTCATGGATAAGGCCTGCCGGGAGTTCCGCAGCCGTGGCCTGCATGTCCACCAGATCAACTCACGCGAGGAGTTCTCCCAGGACATCAAATCCAACCTCGCCGTGCATAACGACTCCGGTGCTCGCGAGATCACGGTAGTGAACATCCAGCGCTTCGAGAACGACCCTGATGTCGTGCGCAGCACGGATTACGCCCTCGGCCTCCAGCGTGTCTATTTCCTGGATGAGGTCCACCGCAGCTACAATCCGCAGGGCAGCTTCCTCGCCAACCTGAACGAGTCCGACCGCGACGCCATCAAGCTTGGCCTCACCGGCACGCCCTTGTTGAATGCCTCCCTGAGCGGGAAAAAGGGCGAAAACGGCAAGGCCGCCGCCAAGGTAAACTACAACTCGCGGACGATCTTCGGCGACTACATCCACAAATACTACTACAACCGCTCCATCGCCGACGGCTACACGCTGCGCCTCATCCGCGAGGAGATCGCCACGGAATACAAACTTCAGCTCAAGGAAACGCTGGAGCAGATCAAGCTCCTCAAAGACCCGAAGAACCGCGTTCTTGTTTACTCCGACACCCGCTTCGTCGAGCCGATGCTGGATTACATCATTGAGGACTTCGAGAACTACCGCACGATGACGGGTGACTACGGCACAGGGGCCATGGTCATCTGCGACTCCTCCGAGCAGGCGCGGGAGATGGCCCGGCTGTTTGAAAAGAAGTATGCCGGACCTATGCCGGTGAAGCCCGTGCAGCCCGCCTTTGTGCCCATCGCGATGGCCGCAGAGCCCGCCAAGCTCCACTCCCTGCCGAAACGAACCGTCAACACCCATGCCCTCATTCTGCATGACGCAGGCACCAAGGGCGATCGCAAGGACCTCGTGGACACCTTCGAGGAGGGCCGCATCGACATCCTTTTTGTGTTCAACATGCTGCTCACCGGCTTCGACTCCGCCCGGCTGAAGAAGCTCTACCTGGGCCGCATCATCAAGGCGCACAACCTCCTCCAGGCCCTCACCCGCGTGAACCGGCCTTACAAGGGCTTCCGTTACGGCCATGTCGTCGATTTTGTGGACATCGAGTCCGAGTTCGCCAAGACCAACAAGGACTACTTCGACGAACTCCAGGAGGAGCTGGGCGACGAGTTGCAGAGCTACTCCGACCTCTTCAAAACCGAGGCCGAAATCACCGCCGACATCGAGGCGATCAAAGACGCCCTCTTCCACTTCGACACCGCCAATGCCGAGATCTTCTCCCAGCAGATCACCCAGATCACCGACCGCGTGGAGATGCGGAAGATCCTGAAGGCGCTCTACGATGCCAAGAGCCTCTACAATCTCATCCGCCTCTCCGGCCAGTATGAGCTGCTGGAGAAGCTCGACTTCCGCAAGCTCGGCCAGCTCGCCACCGAGGCGGCAAACCACCTCGCCCTGCTCAATCAGCGCGAGGCGCTGGAGCACGCCGATGAGAACACCAACATCCTGAACATCGCCCTGGAAAACGTGCTCTTCACCTTCCGCAAGGTGGCCGAGGGAGAGATGGTCATCGCCGACGAGCTGCGGGAAAACCTGCGCCGCACGCGGGAAGGCCTGGCGGGGAACTTTGATCAGGGTGATCCCGCCTTCGTCAGCTTGAAGGAGGAGCTGGAGCGCCTGTTCAAGAAGAAGAACCTCGCCGAGATCACCCAGGACGAGATGATCGAAAACATCAAGGCGCTGAAGGGCATCCACGCCCGCGCCCGCGAGCTGGAGCGGAAAAACCGGCTCATCCTCGCCAAGTATGCCAACGACGAGAAATACGCCCGCCTGCACAAGCGCCTGCTGGAGAAGAAGCAGCCCACCGCCAACGAACGGAAGCTCTTCGAGGCCCTCAGCGCCTTCAAGGCCGAGGCGGATGCCCGCATCGCCCACAATGCCGCCATCCTTACCAACGAAGCCTTTGCCAAGGCCGAGATGACCCGCCTCATCATCGAGCAGTTCAAGACCAAGCATCAACTTCCCCTCACCGCCGGAGACACCCAGTTCATCAATACCCTGGTGATGAAGGAGTATCTGGCTGAGTTCCACGGACAGCACGCCGCATGACATCCCACGAGTTCCGAGAAAAAGCCATCACCCTCATTGATGACCTCAAGGCCGTCTGCGCCAGCTACGGCCTGGGCAATGACGGCAACGAGTTCAAGATCATCACCCAGGTCTTCCTCTACAAGTTCCTCAATGACAAATTCGCCCATGAGGTCAAGCGCATCGAGCCCAAGCTCGCCAAAGCCCAGTCCTGGGAGGATGAGCTGCGTCAGATGCCAGCGGATGATTACGAGATGCTGCTGCTCCAGCTCGGGGCCAGCACCGCCCGGCTGAAGCCCGAGCACTTCCTCTCCAGCCTGTGGGCCAGGCAGAACGATGAAAACTTCTCCGCCCTGCTGGATGCCACCCTGCTCGACATCGCGAAGCTGAACACGGACATCTTCTCCGTGAAGACCAACGACGGGCAGATGATCATTCTCTTTGATCCCGTCACCCAGTTTGTCGCCAGCAAGCGGGACGAGTTCGCCCGCGCCATCATCAACAAACTGATCCCCTTCAGCTTCGAGCGCATCTTCGCCGAGAAGTTCGACTTCTACGCCACGCTCTTTGAATACCTCATCAAGGACTACAACAAGGACGGCGGCGGCAAGTATGCCGAGTATTACACCCCGCACGCCGTGGCGAAGATCATGGCCGCCTGTCTGGTGCCCGCGCCGGTGAAGAACGTCACCTGCTACGACCCCGCCGCAGGCTCCGGCACGCTGCTCATGAACCTGGCCCACGCCATCGGCGAGGACCGCTGCACGCTCTACACCCAGGACGTGTCGCAGAAATCCTCCAGCCTGCTGCGGCTGAACCTCATCCTGAACAACCTCGTCCACAGCATCCCCCACGTCATCCAGGGGAACACCATCCTGGAGCCCTACCACAAGGAAGGCAGCGGCCTGCGCCGGTTCGACTACATCGTCTCCAATCCGCCCTTCAAGCTCGACTTCTCCGACTTCCGCGACCAGCTCGACACCAAGGCCAACAAAGCCCGCTTCTTTTCCGGCATCCCCAAGGTGCCGAACAAGGACAAGGACAAGATGGCCATCTACCTGCTCTTCATCCAGCACATCATCGCCTCCCTCAGCAAGAAGGGCAAAGCCGCTATCGTCGTTCCCACCGGCTTCATCACCGCGCAGAGCGGCATCGAGAAAGGCATCCGCGAGCATCTGGTGGAAAAGAAGATGCTGGCTGGCGTGGTCTCCATGCCCAGCAACATCTTCGCCACCACGGGCACCAATGTCTCCATCCTCTTCCTGGATGCCACCAACCAGGGCGATGTCATCCTCATTGATGCCTCCAACCTCGGCACCAAGGTCAAGGAAGGCAAAAATCAGAAAACCCTGCTCTCCGAGGCCGACGAGGAGCAAATCATCCGCGTCTTCAACGCCAAGGAAGCCGTGGAAGACTTCTCCGTCGTCGTCAGCTATGCCGACATCGCAGCGAAGAACTGCTCACTCAGCGCCGGGCAGTATTTTGAGGTGAAGGTGGAGCATGTGGAGATGACGCCGAAGCAGTTTGAAAAGGAACTCGCCAGGCGCACAGAGAGGTTGAATCTGCTCTTCGGCGAATCACGCGATCTCGAAAAGCAGGTCGCTAAACATCTTGCACGTTTGGCTCATGACTGATCGAAAGCTCTCAAGCCTTCGTAGCAAGATTCATGTG
>CAZSBO010000063.1:3098-20495 GCA_964605265.1 uncultured Prosthecobacter sp. | reverse complement strand
ACAAGGCGAAGGTCATGCCGCTGCGCTACCCGATCAAGAACACCTTCCGCAACATCGGCACCAAGCTGAGCGGCGAGATCGCCTTCCATCACGGCAACCACGGCCTGCCCGCCGGCAGCGTCGATGTCACCTGCGAGGGCAGCGCCGGCCAGAGCTTCGGCACCTTCCTCTGCGGGGGCATCAAGCTGACCCTGGTCGGCGAGGCCAACGACTACGTCGGCAAGGGCCTGTGCGGCGGCGAGATCATCATCAAGCCCAGCCCGAAGGCGCACCCCGACTTCAAGTCCTGGGAAAACAGCATCCTCGGCAACACGGTGATGTACGGCGCCACCAGCGGCCGCCTGCACGCCGCCGGACGCGCCGGTGAACGCTTCTGCGTGCGCAACTCCGGCGCCACCGCGGTCGTCGAGGGCATTGGCGATCACGGCTGCGAGTACATGACCGGCGGTGTCGCCGTCGTGCTCGGCAGCTTCGGCAAGAACTTCGGCGCCGGCATGAGCGGCGGCGTCGCCTACCTGCTCGACGAGCAGGGCCAGTTCGGCCAGCTGCACAATCCGGAAATGATCAAGGGCGAGCCCGTCAGCGACCCCGAGGACGTCAACCAGTTGCGCAAGCTGGTCGCCGATCACCTCGAGCTCACCGGCAGCCTGCGCGCCCAGGACATCCTCGACCGCTGGGATGAATGGCTGCCCAAGTTCGTCAAGGTCGTCAGCAAGGCGGAACCCGTCCAGGTGCCGCCGGAGGACGAACCCGCCGCCGAACCGGAGCCCGTCAAGGCCTGACGCTTCGACCTGACTCCCGCCCCCGGTTCCCTTGGAGCCGGGGGCTTTTTTTTGGAGGGTCGCTTCAGCCTGCGTCCGGCGTCCGGGTCAGTTCGCCAAAGCCGCAGAACACGGCGGAGTCGGCGGGCGGTGTCTCGGGCAGCGGTGCATCGTGGTCGAGAAAGTGCCGGCAGACGGCGTCGAATTCATCCGGCGTGGTTACCCGGCGGATTTGGAAGTCGAACTCGCGGTCGGTGCCGGCGGCGATGAAGCCGAGGTAGCGCTTCATCTTTTGCACATGCTTCGCCGGCTCGAAACGGCTCTGGAAACGGGCGGTGAGGTCATGGAGATCGCGGATGTAGGCGAGCAGATCGCGGCCGCAGGGGGCGGGTGCCGGATGGCCCTCCCAGGCGGCGCGCAGGCGGTCGAAAATCCACGGATGACGGATGGCCCCGCGACCAATCATGAGGCCGGCGGCGCCGGTGCGCTGCAGGTAGGCGAGGCCGGTGGCGGTGTCGACGACGTTGCCGTTGGCGATGACCGGGCAGGGCAGGGTGGCGACGGCGGCAGCGACGCATTCCGGGTGCACGGCGGTCTTGTAGCCCTCGCGCACGGTGCGGCCGTGGATGGTCAGGCCATCGAGAGAGTGGCGGCGAAAGATCTCGAGCAGGCGCGGGAATTCGTCCGGGCTGTCGAAGCCGACGCGGCATTTGACGGTGAAGCGGCCGCGCACCGCCGCGCGCAGGGCACCGAGTATCGCGTCGACGTGCTCCGGATGGCGCAGCAGGCCGCCGCCGGCGTCCTTGCGACAGACAATCGGTGCCGGGCAGCCGAGGTTGAGGTCGATGCCGGCCACGGGGTGCCGGTCCTCCAGCGCGCGCGCCGTGCGCACGAGGGCGGGGATGTCGCGGCCGATGAGCTGGGCAATCACCGGCCGGCCGGTGTCGTTTTCGCTGATCGAGCGCAGGATGACCGGTTCCGGCCTGGAATCGGGGGTCACCCGGAAGTATTCGGTGACAAAGACATCCGGGCCGCCGTGACGGGCCATGAGCCGGAAGAAGGGCAGGTCCGTCACGTCCTGCATGGGGGCCAGCACCAGCCCCGGCCGGTGGCTGGGCAACAGATCGCGCACGGGCTTTGATACGGGCAAAGGCCGTGCGGTGCAACCGGCGCGCGTTTTCTCCTGGATTGCAGCGAGAGGCTTGCCCTGGCCCGGTGCCTGCGCTAAGCATCCCGCCCCCTCCCTCATGCGCCTCCTTCATCTCACGCCCGGCACCGGCACCTTCCACTGCGGGAGTTGCCTGCGCGACAACGCCCTGATCAAGGCGCTGCGCGTGCGCGGGCACGATGCCGTCATGGCGCCGCTCTACCTGCCGCTGGTCAACGACCGCGAGGCCGCCAGCCCGGAGATCCCGGTGCAGGTCGGGGGTCTGTCGCTCTACCTGCAGCAAAAACTGCCCTGGACGCGCCTGCTGCCGCGCGCCTTCCACCGCTGGCTCAACAAGCCCGAGCGCCTGCGCGCCGCCGCCCGCTTCATGGGCATGACCCGGGCGCGCGACCTTGGTGAAATGACCCTCGGCGCCCTCATCGGCGAGCAGGGGCCGCAGTGGCCGGAGTGGCAGCGTTTGATCCAGTGGATCCGCGACGAGGCGCGGCCCGATGTGGTTTCGCTGTCGAACAGCCTGCTCATGGGCCTGTGCCCCGCGATAGAGCGGGATCTCGGTCTGCCGGTGATCGTCTCCCTGCAGGGCGAGGATGCCTTCCTCGACACCCTCATCGAGCCCTACCGCACCCGCGCCTGGGAGGCGATGCGCGCCAACGCCCGTCACGTGACACGCTTTGTCGCCCCGAGCCGCTACTACGCCGACGTCATGCGCGAGCGCCTCGGGGTTGGCGAGGAGAAGATGGCGGTGGTCTACAATGGCATCGACAGCAATTCGTTCGGTACCGCCGACCCGGATCCGAACTGGCCGGTGATCGGGTACTTTGCGCGCATGATCCACGGCAAGGGTCTGACCACGCTGGTCGACGCCTTCATCGAGCTTTGCCGCCGCGGCAGCGTGCCCCGCCTCAAGCTCAAGATCGGCGGTGCCAAAACGCCGGCCGATGAAAAATACGTTGCCGGCCTGCAGAAGAAGCTTCAGCAGGCGGGCTGCGACACGCGTGTCGAGTGGCTGCCGAACCTCAGCTTCTCCGAAAAGGTGAAGTTTTTCCGCAACCTCACCGTCCTGTCCGTGCCCGCCACCTATGGCGAGGCCTTCGGTCTGTACCTGCTCGAGGCCATGGCCAGCGGTGTGCCGGTGGTGCAGCCCGAGCACGGTGCCTTTCCTGAGATTGTCCAACTGGCCGGCAGCGGCCTGCTGTGCCAACCGGACGATGCCAATGCCCTGGCTGATGCGCTGGAGACCCTGCTGCTCGATGACTACCAGCGCGAGCAGATGATCAACCGCGGTTTGCAGGGCGTGCGCACCGAGTTCAGTGGCGCCCGCATGGCCGAGCGCTTCGACGCCGTGCTCGCCTCGCTGCGGCCGGCCTGAGCCGCGACTCAGCGCTGGTAGACGATGGCGTCCATCGACTGTTCAAGGGCGAGATCGCGCAGGATCGGTTCCAACTCCGGCAGTGCCGCCGCTGCGCGCACTTGCGGCAGGTGCATGAGCCCGGCGAAATCCCGTCGCTCGATGGCTTGGCGCACCTTGAGGTCCTTGCCGAGGGCGACGATGTCCGGGTGATTGAGGGCCTGGGCGGTTTGCGGCCCGCGCTGGGCGAGTTCCTGCCAGACGCGGCCATCGGGCCAGAGGATGAGCAGGCGGGCCAGGTTGGCGCGGGCGCGCAGGTCGTAGGGATCGAGGCGGGAGGCGACCTGGCCGAGGCTGCTGCGGTCGACCTGCTGGCTGAACTGGTGGATCCAGGCCGTGAGTCGGCGGCCGATGGGTTCCCCCTGCTGCTGCACTTCGGCGGCGTTTTCCATGCCAAAGAGGCCGCCGGTGACGCGCAGCATCAGGGCACCGGCCCAGAGCAGGAAGCCGGAGGGAATCAGGCTGATCAGGCCGCCCTTCCAGCCGGTGAGACCGCCGAGCAGGCTGAGCAGGCCGAGACCGGCGAGCAGGTGGACGAGGCTGCGGCAGAGCAGGTAGGTGAGCAGGCCGGCGGCCACCGAGAACAGCAGCAGGCGGTCGCTGCTCATGCCGGCACCCAGCGTGCCAAAAACTTCGGCGCGATGCTGGAAGACGTACATGCCGGCCAGCACCGACAGCCCCAGGCTGACCATGCTGAGGATCTGGCGCAGGACGCCGCGCGCCATCGCCATGCCGGCGAGGAAGGCCACCAGGGCCGCGCCCCCCGCCGTCACGTAGGTGCCGGCCGGCGCGCGCTGCAGGCTTTCCAGCAGGTTGCTGAAGTCAGGCGGGTTCAATCGAACGGTACCAAACGCCCGAACACGTGTCGCCGCAAGCGGGTTTCTCCGCCGCGGCTTGCCGTGCACGCCCTCCGGCGCCATGCTGGCCGCCATGCGCCGCCATCCTGTCCGCCGCTGCGAGCTCAACGCCCCCGACTGGGAGCACGCCCCGGTCCTGCGCGATTTTCGCTTCCCCTGGGAAAACCGGCCCGCGCCGGCCACGGAGTTTCGTGTCCTGCACGACGGCGAGCACCTGCACTTTCGCTTCGATTGCGTCGACACCGATCTCGTTCTGGTGGACGGTGATGCGCGCGCGCGCGTGCTCGGTTCCGACCGCGTCGAACTGTTCTTCGCCGCCGATCTGCGGCTCGATCCCTATCACTGCTTCGAGATGGAGCCGCGCGGGGCCGTGCTTGCCTACCGCGGCCGGTTTCACCGCCAGTTCGACTGGGACTGGTCGGCGCCGGACCTGCGCCTGCAGACTTCGCTCGGCGAGGCCGGGTACCGCGTGCAGGGGCGATTGCCGCTGGCCGAGTTGCGCGCCTGGGGCGTGCTGCAGCCGGGCTCGGGCGCTCTGCTCACCGGTGTCCATCGCGGCGAGTTCCGTCATCGGCCCGACGGCAGCGTGCAGCCCGGCTGGGTGACCTGGGTGGATCCGCAGACCGAGCGCCCGGACTTTCATGTGCCCTCGGCCTTCGGTGTGCTGGAACTGGAAGCGCTCGCTTGAGCCAGCGGCGGTTCAGAACGGCGCGGCACCACTGACGATGCGGTAACTGCCGCCTTCAGGGGCCGGGTTGATGAGGCGCTCAAGCACGGTGTCGGTGGCCTGTGCGGCCGGTGAGACGGTGCTCCAGGCCTCGCCATCGGCACTCCACTGCACCGCGTAGTGCAGGCCACGGCGGCCGGTCCAGGCCACATGCGTGCCGTCTTGCTCAACGGTCACCGTCGGTGTCACGGGTTCGCTGAGAATGCTGCCGTCCCAGTACTTTTGCGCCAGCGCCCAGGCCTGCTGGCCGGTCTCGGCACCGACGACGCGGCCGTGGTAGTCGTCCTCGCTGACATGGATGCCGCCGAAGCGGCGCGACAAACCGGCCTGATCGGCGGCGTCGAAGTAGCTCGCCCACTGCAGCACCACCGTCTGCGAGGGACCGCGTTCGAAGACGAGGTACTTGTTCTTGCGGGCGATGAAGCTGCCCATGCCGCCAGGAAACCAGGGCGAGCCGGTGTAGGCGGCGAGCACCTCGGCGGCGGCACGACTGAAGCAGCTGTGGCCGGAGATGTAACCCGGGAAGGCCGGCGTGTTGAAGGTCTTGCGCTGGTAGGGAATCCACTCCAGTGCGCGCATCCAGCGCACCTGGCTGGTCTGCTTTTTGCGATCGGCCGGTTCGCCTGGCCAGGAATACACCACAAGATCGCCAGGCTCACCGGCGCCATGATGGCGTCCGCCCGCAGCGGCGGTCTCGGCGGTGACCAGTTCGGCCACGCCCGGCTCCAGTGGCAGGCCGTCAGGATGGTAGGAGGGCAGCTCGGGATCCGAGCTCTGGCCCAGATTGGCCAGGCAGCGGATCATGGTGATGGGGCGCGGGCCCTCATAGTAGCGTTTGAGCGACCAGGCGGCGCAGGCAGCATCATGGGTGGCGGCAGCCAGCGCGAAGTAGAGTTTGATGTCCCATTCCAAGCGATCCACCTCCGCGCCGGCACCGCCGATGCGGTGTTCCAAGCGGCGGTTGTCGCTGACCTGGTTGGCGATTTTGTGCCAGTGGCCCGGTGGCGTTTCGGAATCCGGGCCGTCCGCCCAGAACTCCGCCAGCACGCGCGCGAAGTTGCCCAGCTCGACCCGGTTGGCTCGGTAGGGTTTGCCGGTCACCGGATTGACCTCGTAACCGTTGCCCGTGTCCTCGCCAAGCGGGTTGTTGCCGTACCCCCCGGGACCGGGCGAGATGTCGATCATCTCCAGGCTGTTCAGTCGGCTTGAAGCCCAGAGCACATCGAGCGCTCCCTGCTTGTATTCCGCATCGGTGACGGTGCCCAAAAAGGAGGGGCCAGCGGCGGGATCGATCCACGGCAGACCGGGCGCGGCACGAGTGAGTGCGAAGGGCAGGGTGTTCAGCCAGGTGACACCCACAAAGGTCTGCAGCAGTTCGCCGGGGAACTGGTTCTGGGTTTCGGCGTTGTCGAAGGCAAGTGGCTGCCAGCGGTTGGGGTTGGTGTCGGCCGGAATGCCGGCCTGGGCGATGCCGCCCTCCAGAACGATGAGTTCCGGCTGTGGATTGACATAGGAGGGATCGCGATAGCCACCGGCCTGATTGGAGCCGTCGGTCAGGCCCCAGGCGAGGATGGCGGCGGCAATGCGGTTGCCGACCGCGGCGGCCGAGTTGCCTGTGGTGCCGGTGTTGGCCGGCGAATAACCGAGGCCGCGCAGCCGTTTGTCGAGACGCTTGGCGGTCTCCGTAGCGCTGAACGAGTTCAGGTAGCGGCTGCGCAGCACGCGGTAGGCCGCGTAGCTGATCGCTTCGCGGCGCGCGGCCTCGATGTCCTTGCTGCTGACGGTGTTGAAGCGCGGACTCGCCATGTAGCGACGCACCGTTGCCGCGGCATTGCCGAGGCCGGGCAGCCCGCTTGCCGCCAGCGCGCGCAGGAAGGCGGCCACCGTCTGCGCGTCCTGCTGGCGTTGGGCAAGCACATCCGCGGCGGTTACCCGCTCGTGGTGCAGGCAGCCGACGGCCGTGCCGTCGTAGGCCGCCCAGGCGTCGTACATGGCGGTGGCGACATGGAACAGGTTGCGCGCATGGACCGGCGGATTGGGCCGGTCGATGCGGATGGCGGCGAGGTTCTCCTCATTCCACAGCCGCGCGGCCGACATCGCCGCCGGGCAGACTGGGGCGAGCGCAAAGGTGAGCAGCGCCGGCAGCAGGCGCCGCAGAGATTCGAGCGACCGTCTCATAAGACTTTAAAATGATCGAAGGCAGGCACGGAAACAAGGCCAATCGGCGGCGACGGGATTTCCCCCGTTGCACGCGACCGGCCGCGCGGCATGCTTGGAGCGCATGCTCGACATCACAGGACAACGCATCGCCGTCCTCTTTGGCGGCCCCGGCTCGGAACGGCAGGTCTCGGTCAAAACGGCGGAAAGCGTCATGGCCGCCCTCGCCTCGCTCGGCGCCGAGGTGCTGCCCGTCGATGTCACCGGCCCGGACTTCGACTGCCCGAGCGATGTCCTCATCGCCATGAACCTGATCCACGGCACCTTCGGTGAGGATGGTCAACTCCAGGCTTTGCTGGAGGCGCGTGGCATCCGCTACACCGGCGCCGGTGTGGCCGATAGTCGTACCGCCTTTGACAAGTCGCTCAGCAAGGCGCGCTTCCTCGCCGCCGGCGTGCCGACACCGCGCGCCCAGGATTACCCGCTCGACGGCAGCGTGCCGCGCGCGCTCGATCTGCCGCTCGTTTCGAAGCCGCCACGCGAGGGCTCCAGCGTCGGGGTCCGCATCGTCCGCACCGAGGCCGAATGGCAGGACGCCCTGGAAGAGGCGCGTCGCCATGGCACGACCACCCTGCTCGAGGAATTCATCGAGGGCCGGGAACTGACCATTGGCATCCTTGGCGATCTCGTTCTGCCGGTCATCCACATCGAACCGGTCGAGGGCTTTTACGACATGAACAACAAGTACCCGTGGCTGAGTGGCACGGGCAAGACGCTGTATCATTGCCCCGCCGACCTCGATGCCGCGACCACACAGCGGGTGCAGGACGCCGCGCTCGCGGCTTTCCGCGCCTGTGACACCCAGGTCTATGGCCGCGTCGATGTCATGCTGCGTGCGGATGGTCAGCCCTTCGTCCTGGAGATCAACACCATCCCCGGCATGACCAGCAGCAGCCTGCTGCCCAAGGCGGCGCAGGCAGCCGGCATCGGCTTCCCCGAACTCTGCCAGCGCATCATCGAGCTGTCGCTGGCCGCGCGTCCCTGAGCTTCGTGCGGGCCTTGGCGGCAGCACTGCCCCCGGTGGCCCTCGTTCGGTCGCCACTGTCGCACCTGCGACCTGCGGTCAGCAACGCAGGAATGGCAAGAGCACGCTCCGCCGCGGCGTTCCCTGCCCATGCCCAAGCCCGATTTTTCCCGTCGTGATTTTCTTGTCCGCGGCGCCCTCGCCTCCGCCGCCGCCCTCGGCTTTCCCGCCATCGTCAGCTCGCGATCGCCCAATGCGAAGCTGAACCTCGCCTTCATCGGCGTCGGCGGTCGCGGTGCCGCCAACCTGATGGGCCTGGTCGGTGTCTCCACCGCCGCCCGCAAGGGCGCTCCGTCAGCGGCCGAACCCAGCGAAAACGTCGTCGCCCTCTGCGACGTCAACGGCCAGAACCTCGACCGCGCCGCCCAGCTGTTTCCGAAGGCAAAGACCTTCCGCGACTTCCGCAAGCTCTACGAGGAGTCGAAGGACTTTGATGCCGTCGTCGTCAGCACAACCGAGCACACGCACGCCTACGCCACGCTGCCGGCGCTGCGTCTGAAGAAGCCGGTGTACTGCGAGAAGCCACTGACCCGCGACATCGCCGAGGCGCGCCTCGTCACCGAGGAGGCGGCCCGCGCCGGCGTCGCCACCCAGATGGGCACGCAGATTCACGGCATGCCGAACTACCGGCGCGTCGTCGAACTGGTCCAGAGCGGCGCCATCGGCAAGGTCTCCGAAGTCCATGTCTGCGTCTCGCGCGCCTGGGGCCTGCAGAGCCAGGAGGACGCGACAAAAAACAAGGACGTGGTGTTCGTCACCGAACGCCCGAAGGAGGAGCAGACCCCGCCGCCTTACCTCGACTGGGATCTCTGGCTCGGCCCGGCACCCTGGCGCCCCTACCATGAAGTGTATTTTCCCGGCCCGAAGTGGTACCGCTGGTGGGACTTCGGCAATGGCACGATGTCCGACCTCGGCAGCCACTGGAACGATCTGCCGTTCTGGGCGCTCAACCTCGACGCCCCGCTCGCCGTCGAGGCCTTCGGCCCGGAACCCCATCCGGAAATCGCGCCGGCGACCATGAGCGCCGTCTACGAATACGGCCCGCGCGAGGGTCGCCCCGGCCTCAAGCTGCACTGGCACCAGGGCGCTACCAAGCCTGACGTGTGGAAGAACGACCCGGTCATCGGTCAGTGGCAGAGCGGCGTGCTCTTCATCGGCGACAAGGGCATGCTGCTCTCCGACTACAACAAGCACCTGCTGCTGCCGGAGGGGAAGTTCAAGGATTTCCAGCGCCCGAAACCCTTCATCGCCGACTCGCCCGGCCAGCACATCGAGTGGCTCAATGCCATCAAAAACGGCACGCCCACCGGCAGCCCCTTCAGCTATGCCGGCCCGCTCAGTGAGGCGAACCACCTCGGCAACGTCGCCTTCCGCGCCGGTCGCCGTATCGAGTGGGACGCGAAGGCGATGCGCATCACCAACGACGAGGCCGCCAATCGCTTCATTCGCCGCGAGCCGCGTGCGGGCTGGTCGCTCTGACCTCCGCCGCAGCCTGCGGCCGCTGCAGCCAGACGATGCGGGTCGAGCCGTACTCGCGGTCGCGCACCAACTGCCAGCCCGGCCAGGACACCGGGGCATCGCGGCGCACCAGGCTTTCCAGAACGACACTGCCACCCGGGGCCACCAGCTCGGTCAGTTCGGGGCTGGCCATGAGTTTGGCGGCCAGATCGACCTCGTCCGGCCGGTGCGCGTAGGGCGGATCGGCAAAGACCAGGTCAAAGCGCAGGCCCTCGCGGACGAATTGCGCCAGCAGCTTGAAGACGTCGCCCTGGCGCACCTGCGCGTCGGCGAGCCGCGTTTTGGCGAGGTTGCGCCGGATCGTTTCGCAGGCGCCGCGGTCCTGATCGACCAGCAGCGCGCTGCTCGCACCGCGGCTCAGGCATTCCAGGCCGAGCGCCCCTGAACCGGCGAACAGATCCAGCACGCGCAACTCGGCGACATCGCCCAGCATGTTGAACACGGCCTGACGCACCCGGTCCTGAGTCGGACGGGTGACAGACTTGGGGACGTCGAGTGGCAGGCCACCGGCGCTGCCGGAGATGAGGCGCATCCGTCACCCTTGGCGCGGAAATTCCGACTGTCGAGCGCCGGCGCTCAGGCACGCCGGCGTCGCCAGGCCTGCAGACCGGCCGTCGTTACGCAGAGCAGCAGCAGGGCGAGGGCGAAGGCGTCGCCATGGCGGGCATAAAAGGTCGTTGGCGGATGCAGGGGCACGGCGATTTCGCCGGGTAGGCAGCCTTCGACAAAGCTGCTGCCGGTGGCGGGATCGGCCAGCCGCGCGGTGATCCGGCCGGTGGCATCGATGAAGCAGCTGACGCCGGTGTTGGCGGCACGCACCATGGGCCGGCGCAGTTCGATGGCGCGGAATTTGGCGTTGGCCAGGTGCACCTCGGTTTCCAGGCTCTGCAGGAACCAGCCGTCGTTGGTCAGGTTGACGATGAGCTGCGGCCCCTCACGGACAAAGCGGCGGGCGAGCCGGCCGACCGTGTCTTCAAAACAGATCAGAGGGATGATGCCGATGGCGGGCTTTTCCAAACGCAGCGGTTCGGGGGTCGCACCGGGCTGGAAGTCGCCGGGCAACACCCCGCGCAGCCAGGCAAAGGGCGGGATCTCGCGGAGGGGCAGGTATTCACCGAAGGGCACCAGATGCACCTTGTCGTACTGCTGGCGGTTGGCGGCCCGGCCGCGCAGCAGCAGGGCGGAAACGTGGCTGCCGGTCGCGTGGTAGATTTCGCTGCCGGTGAGCAGGCTGAAATCGCCGGCGGCCAGCAGGTCGTCGAAGTAGCGGTCATGCCCCTCAGGATCTTCGGTGTAGGGACGGGGCAGGGCACTCTCCGGCCAGATGACCAGATCAACCGGGCTGACGCCGTCGCGCGCCTCGGCATAGAGGCGGGTGAAGTCGTGCAGGCGACGGTAGGTCTGCTCGTCGAGCCGGCCGCTCCAGGCATCGACCTGGGCCACGTTGGGTTGCACGAGCACCGTGCGCACCTTGACGGTCTCGCCGGCGTCACGGCCGAGCTGGCGCAGGCCGTAGCCCGCTGCGCTCAGCAGCAGCAGCAGGGCAAGGGTCAGGTCGAACCGCGAGCGGCAGGTGCCTTCACCACGATGCACACGGATCAGGCGACTGACGGTGTTCCAGGCGGTGGCGGCGACGAAAACCGGCAGGAAGGACAGGCCGGTGACGCCGATCAGGTCGGCGGCCTGGATGAGCACGCGGTTCTGGTGCAGACCGACCCCAAGACCGTTCCAGCCGAAGCCGTTGAACAGGGTGGTGCCGCGCAGCCATTCGCAGGCGGTCCAGGCGGCGGCGGTGAGCAGGGCGGCGCGCAGGGAATGCCAGGTGCTGACCTGCCAGGAGCGGTTGACCAAGTGTTCCGGATCGGGTCGTGCCACACGCACGCTGAACCAGGCCCACAGGCCCCAATAAAGCGAGCAGACGAGGGCGAGACCCAACACCGCCGCCGCGCCGAGCAACTCGGGGCCCCAGCCGATCCAGGTGGCGTCGCGGGCGCCGGCGAGCACGCGCGAGGAGTGACGCAGCCAGACCAAGTTTGGCAGCCAGAAGGCCAGGCCGGCGATCAGGCCGAGCGTGAAGGCGCGCCGGCCCGTGGGTGCTGTGCCGTGGCGCGTGCACGGCCAGAGCACGGCCAGTACCGGGAACAGCCAGAGCCAGACCGCCGGTTCCCAGTCCCAACCCGGGTAGGCCAGGGCCAGCAGGGCACCGCCCAGGGCGGGCAGGAGAAAGGTCAGCAGGGAAGCGAGTCGCATCGGCCCGCCACCTTGCCGCACCCGCGGCCACAGGCAACCCCGACCCGCGCACTCAGCGACCCGGGCGCCGGTGCTGGCGGTCGCGAAACTCCGCCGGGCCGCAGCCGGCGGTCTTGCTGAACACCCGCGTCAGGTAATGACGATTCGGAAAGCCGCAGTCGAAGGCAATCTGGTCCATGGTTTTGTCGGTCAGCACCAGCAATTGCTGGGCGAGACGGACGCGCGCGGCGGTGACGTAGGCGGCCGGCGTCCGGCCGGTGTGCTCGCGGAAGGCGCGGATGAAGCGCTCCAGACTCATGCCGGCCCGCGCCGCCAGCAGGCGGTTCGACAGCCGGGCATGCGGGGCGCGCTGGATCAGCGCGATCACCTCCAGCAGGCGCTCGGGAATGGCCGGCGGCGCCGGCAGGTCGAGCCGGGCAAAGGCGGCGTGCAGCAGGGCGCTGCTTTCATGCTGGAGGCGCTGGTCGCGCGCCTCCGAGGCGGCCTCGCCATGCAGGGCGATGACGCTGCCGATCAGGGCGCGCAGCAGGTCGTCCACCGGCAGGCGCAGCGGCGCGGGTGTGATCGGCGGCCCCGGCCGGCTGACCGTGAAATGCATCCACAGGTGGCAGGCCGGCACCGGGCCGCGACAATCGAAGACGGTGTCGGCCGGGATGAGCAGGCAGCTCGAAGGCTCCAGCGGGATCTCCCTCCCTTGAAAGTGCACATGGCAGCCGGGCTTCGGATTATGGTAAAATCGCCAGAACGGACTGTCGACCCCGTCATGATTCCAATCCTCGAGTTCCGCCTGGTAGCCGCATTCATGCAACAAAAAGGCCGACCAACCGGCGCGCGCGGCGCGGGTCAGACCGACGCCCCAGGGGGTCGTGTAGTTCAGGTACTTGCGCCGGGATTTCACGATCAGACACAAACTGACGCGAATAGGGCACCCTGTCCAGACGTTGTTGATGGCATGACAACAGGTCCGATTCGTCCCTGGGCGCCCCTGCTCGGCGCGCTGCTGCTGCTCGCCCCCGGGCTGACTGCGGCGGAGAAGCTGCGCTTCAACCGCGACATTCGGCCCATCCTCTCCGACAAGTGCTTTCACTGTCACGGCTTCGACCCGAAAAATCGCAAGGCCGGCCTGCGCCTCGACACCTTTGAGGGCGCGATTGCCGATGGCGGCATCGTCGCCGGCCAGGCGGAGCGCAGCGCCATCATCGAGCGCGTGCTCAGCCATGATCCCGACGAGGTCATGCCGCCGCCGGAGTCCAAGCTCGGCCGCCTTTCCGAGAGCGAGATTGCCACGCTCCAGCGCTGGATCAACGAGGGGGCCGAGTACGAGGCGCACTGGGCCTTTGTGCCCCTGCAGAAGGCCCAGCTCGACGCCTGGACCAGTCAGGCCGCCGCGGCTGGTCAGGCGACGCCGATCGACTGGCTGATTGCCGAAGGCCTGAAGGCGCGCGGCCTGGCCCTGCAGCCGCCCGCCGACACGGCCACCCTGGCGCGGCGCCTCAGCTTTGATCTCACCGGCCTGCCGCCCACCGAGGCGGAATTGGCCGACCTCGCCGCCGGTCGACTCGATCTGGCGGCCTTCACCGAACGCAAGCTCGCCGCGCCCGCTTACGGTGAGCGCATGGCGGCCGACTGGCTCGACGTCGCCCGCTACGCCGACAGCTACGGCTTTCAGGTCGATCGCCCGCGCGAGGTCTGGATGTGGCGCGACTGGGTGGTGAAGGCCTTCAACGCCAATCTGCCGTTTGATCAGTTTCTCACCTGGCAACTCGCCGGCGATCTGCTGCCGGGAGCGACCGATGACCAGGTGCTGGCCACCGCCTTCAACCGTCTGCACCAGCAGGAGAGCGAGGGCGGCTCGGTCGAGGAGGAATACCGTGTCGAGTACGTGGCCGACCGTGCGCAGACCGTGGCGACGGCTTTTCTCGGTCTCACCTTCGAGTGCGCGCGCTGCCATGACCACAAGTACGACCCGATCAGTCACCGCGAGTATTATGGCCTGGCGTCGTTCTTCCAGAACATCGACGAGGCCGGCCTGTACTCCTTCTTCACGCCTTCGCCGCCGACCCCGGCCATGATGCTGATGGATGAGCCGGCCAAGGAGAAGCTGGCAGGCCTGCAAACGCGGGTGGCGGCTTTGGAAAAGCGGCGGGTCGAGACCGGCGTCGCGCCGCTGAACGAGATCCTGCTGCATGAGGGAGTGCCGGTCGTGCTGGAGGGACAGATCGCGCACTACTCCTTCGATCAGCTCGACGGCAACAAGCTCGCCGACAGCCTGCATCCCGAGCCGCCGCCGGCGAAAAAGAAGGCGGATGCCAAGAACCCGCCTCCCCCCAGTCCCTCGGCCCTGCTCAAGGGCGAGAACCGTCTCGGGCCCGGCCGGCTCGGCCAGGCCGTGCAGTTCACCGGCGACGATCCGGTGGACACGCCGGTCGGGAATTTTCATCGCCATGATCCCTTCAGTGTTTCGCTCTGGCTGAAGACACCGGACGTCAAGGAGCGCGCGGTCGTCTTCCACCGCTCGCGCGCCTGGACCGACGCCGCCAGCCGCGGTTATGAACTGCTCCTTGAGGAGGGGCGATTGAAGTGGTCGCTCATCCATTTCTGGCCCGGCAATGCCATCTCGGT
The DNA here is from genome assembly GCA_964605265.1 of uncultured Prosthecobacter sp. Taxonomy (GTDB): domain Bacteria; phylum Verrucomicrobiota; class Verrucomicrobiia; order Verrucomicrobiales; family Verrucomicrobiaceae; genus Prosthecobacter. The sequence goes on along the minus strand of CAZSBO010000063.1, from coordinate 5,943 downwards.
GCGCGCCCGCGAGCCGCTGCCGCTCAACGAGTGGGTGCACGTGGCGGTCACCAACGATGGCAGCAGTCGCGCCGCCGGCCTGCGGATCTTCGTCAACGGCCAGGCGGTGCCGGTGGAGGTCGTGCGCGATCACCTCACCCAGGACATCACCGGCGGCGGGGGCGACAGCATCTCGCTCGGTGAACGCTTCCGCGACCGCGGCTTCAAGGGCGGGTGGATCGATGATTTCCGCGTTTTCGATCGCGACCTCTCGCAACCGCTGAGCCCGGCGCTGGAACCCCTGCTCGCCGAGCTGAAGGCGGCGCGCGCGGAGGTGACGACTTTTTCGGGTCAGCAGAAGGAAATCATGGTCATGCGCGAGCTGCCCGAACCGAAGAAGGCCTTCGTGCTCACGCGCGGCGAGTATGACAAGCGCGCCGAGGAGGTGACGGCCATGACCCCGGCCTCGCTGCCGCCGTTTCCGGCGGATGCACCGCGCAACCGGCTTGGCTTGGCACGCTGGTTGACCGATCCCGGGCATCCGCTCACCGCGCGCGTGACCGTGAACCGCATTTGGCAAAGTTGGTTCGGCCGCGGACTGGTCAAGACCAGCGAGGACTTTGGCAGCCAGGGCGAAAAGCCGCTTTATCCGGAACTGCTCGACTACCTGGCGCTGCGCCTCATCCACAGCGGCTGGGACGTGAAGGCGCTGCTGCGCGAGATCGCCGGCAGTGCGGTTTACCGCCAGCGCAGTCTCGCCGCCGCCGCGGTCATGGCCGATGATCCAGAGAACCAGTGGCTGGCGCGCGGCCCTGCCTTCCGCCTGCCCGCCGAGATGATTCGCGACAACGCCCTCGCCGCCGCCGGCCTGCTCGATGGCAGTCTGGGCGGGCCGCCGGTCAACCCGTACGAGCTGGCTGAGGCCTTCAAGCCCTTCGAGATCGCCAAGTCCGGCGCCAGCCTGTACCGCCGCAGCCTGTACACCACCTGGCGACGCACCAGCCCGCCGCCGGCCATGATCGCCTTCGACACCCCGCGCCGCGCGGTCTGCGCGGCCAAACGCGAGCGCACCGACAGTCCGCTGCAGGCGCTCATCCTGCTCAACGGCGTGCAGTTCGTCGAGGCCGCGCGCGTGCTCGGCGCCCGTCTGCACCGCGACCATGGCGGTGAGGTCGAGGCGATGATCCGCGCCGGGTTCCTGCGCTGCCTGAGCCGGTTGCCGGACGCGCGCGAGCTGGAGATCTGTCGCCGGCTGTACACCGAGCAACTCGCCCACTACCGGGCCCGGCCGCAGGAGGCGGAGGCCTTTTTGACCAACGGCGCGGCACCGCCTGAACAGGGACTGCCCGCCGCTGAGGCCGCCGCCGCCGGCCAGCTCGCCCTCGCCCTGCTCAACCACGACGCCTGCGTCGTCAAACGCTGACCTTTACCTGCCATGACTGCCGATGCTGAATCGATGAACTTCCTCAACCGCCGCCAGTGGCTGAACCGCTTCGGCCAAGGCCTGGGCGGGGTCGCCCTCGCCGAACTGCTGGCCTCCGAGCAGGCCGGCGCGACCGGTGTGCTTGGCGGCACGCATGTGGCGCCCAAGGCGAAGCGCATCATCTACCTGTTCATGTCGGGCGGACCCTCCCACCTCGACCTCTTCGACTACAAACCCCTGCTCAACCAGCGTCATGGCGAGCAGTTGCCCGACAGCGTGCGCGGCGGTCAGCGCCTGACCGGCATGTCCGGCAACCAGTCGTCGATCCCCATGGTGGGCTCGCCCTTCAAGTTCGCCCAGCACGGCCGTGCCGGCGCCTGGTTCAGCGAGCTGCTGCCGCACACTGCCTCGATCGCCGATGAACTCTGCGTGGTGCGCTCGATGTTCACCGAGAGCATCAATCACGGTCCGGGCGTGACCTTTTTCCAGACCGGCTCGCAGATCGCCGGCCGCCCCAGCATGGGCGCCTGGCTCAGCTACGGGCTTGGTCCAGAGAATGCCAACCTGCCCGCCTTCACCGTGCTCATCACTCAGGGCAAGGGCGGCCAGCCGCTCGGCGCCCACCTCTGGGGCAGTGGCTTCCTGCCAACCCGCCATCAGGGCGTGCTGTTCCGCGCCGCCAAGGATCCGGTGCTCTATCTAAACAATCCCAACGGCGTCGATGCCACCGGTCGCCGTCTTTTGCTCGACCGTCTGCGCGAGTTGCATGAGCACCAGTTGGCCGGTACGCCAGACGTGGAGATCCAGAACCGCATGGATCACTACGAGATGGCCTGGCGCATGCAGAGCAGCATCCCCGAGGCCACCGGCATCGACGATGAACCCCAGCATGTGCTCGATCTCTACGGACCGGATGTGAAGACACCGGGCACCTTTGCCGCCAACTGCCTGCAGGCGCGTCGCCTGGCCGAACGCGGCGTTCGCTTCATCCAGCTGTATCACCAGGACTGGGATCATCACGGCGGCCTGCCGGGCGCCCTGCCGCGGTTGTGCAAGGAGACCGATCAACCTGCCGCGGCCCTGATCAAGGACTTGAAGCAGCGCGGCCTGCTCGATGACACCCTCGTGGTTTGGGGTGGCGAGTTCGGGCGCACGAACTACTGCCAGGGCAAGATCCAGGCAAACTTTGGCCGCGATCATCACCCGCGTTGCTTCACCGCCTGGATGGCCGGCGGCGGCATCAAGGCCGGTGCGGTGCACGGCGAGACCGATGAGTTTGGCTACAACATCGTCCGCGACGGCGTGCACATCCATGACTTCCACGCCACCCTGCTGCACCTGCTTGGGATCGATCACGAACGCCTGACCTACAAATTCCAAGGCCGGCGCTATCGCCTGACCGACATTCACGGCCACGTTGTGCAGGGTTTGCTGGCCTAGCCG
>CAZSBO010000063.1:0-2998 GCA_964605265.1 uncultured Prosthecobacter sp. | reverse complement strand
AGGTGATGTGCTCTCAGAGGCTCAGATGTCCTCGCCCACCGCATAGCGGGTGAAGCGGCGGACGACGAGGTTTTCGCCGAGCTCGGCGACCTTGCCCTTGATCAGATCGCCGATGGTGATGTCGGGATTCTTGATGAAGGCCTGCTCGAGCAGGCAGTGGTCGGCGTAGAACTTGTCCATCTTGCCGTCGACAATCTTCTGAACGATGTTGTCGGGCTTGCCCTTGACCTGCTCGGCGGCGATTTCGCGCTCCTTGGCGACCAAGTCGGCGGGGACGTCGTCGCGGCAGAGGTGGCGCGGGTTGGAGGCGGCAATGTGCAGGGAGATGTCCTTGACGAGCGCCTGGAAGTTTTCGTTGCGGGCGACGAAGTCGGTCTCGCAGTTCACTTCGATGAGCACGCCGATGCGGCCGGCCATGTGGATGTAGGAGGCGATGATGCCTTCCTTCGTCTGGCGGTCGGCCTTTTTCTCGGCCTTGATGGTGCCCTTCTTGCGCAGGATGGTTTCAGCCTTCTCCAGGTCGCCGTCGGCTTCCTTGAGGGCGGCCTTGCATTCCATCATGCCCGCGTTGGTCTTTTCACGCAGGGTCTGAACGAGTTTGGCGGTGATTTCTGCCATGGTGTGAGTCGGGTCGGGGATGGGGGTTACTTCTTGGCGTCGGCCATGGCCGTGATCACCGGGTCGATCAGCTTCTGCAGGATGATGCGGATCGAGCGGATGGCGTCGTCGTTGGCGGCGATCGGGTAGTCGATGATGTCCGGGTCGGCGTTGGTGTCGACCAGGGCGACGATCGGGATGCGCAGGCGGCGGGCTTCGTGCACGGCGATGTGCTCGCGGGCCGAGTCAACGATGACGACGGCGTCCGGATACTTGTCCATGCCGCGCACGCCGCGCAGGTTGCGCTCCAGCTTGATGCGCTCGCGATTGAGGCTGGCGAGCTCCTTCTTCGACATCATCTTGAACTCCGGCTTCTTCTCGATCTCCTCGAGGTAGTTCAGACGGGCGACGCTCTTGCGGATGGTTTCCAGGTTGGTGAGCGTGCCGCCGAGCCAGCGGTGGTTGACGTAGAACTGGCCGCAGGCTTCAGCCGCCTCGCGGATGGCCTCCTGGGCCTGGCGCTTGCAGCCGACGAAAAGGATGCGCTTGTTCTTGCGAGCGAGGTCGGCGAGGAACTCGGCGGCCTGGGCGACCTGGGTGACGGTCTCCTCAATGTTGAGAATGTGGATCTGGTTGCGGGACTCCAGGATGAAGGGCTTCATCTTGGGGTTCCAGCGACGGGTTTGGTGGCCGAAATGGACTCCGGCTTCGACGAGTTCAGCGAGGGCTTGGGACATGTGGGTGGGGGTGCCTGCTCCTGCACGTCCGGGGGACGCTCGACGCATGGGGCGCCGATCCAGGGGCGGGGCGATGTGGTTTGAACCCCATGCGCCGGCAACCGCGCCGGACGAACGGGGGCGGGACAGTAGGGGGGAGCGACCAAACGGCAAGCGCTTTTTATGCACCCACACCCGCCAACCGGTTCGGCCGCCGCCAGCGGATCCGCGCCAGCAGCACGTCGCCGCCGCGCGCCAGTCGCCGTGGTTGCCATTCGCCAACCGTCACCCAGGACTCGTCAGGCGAGACGTGCGCGACGTGGAAGTTGCCCATCAGGTCGACCCCATCCGGATCGCCGACCCCGTCGCCGACCAGCGGCAGCACCACGCGCTCGCTGGACCGTTGCAGCCGCAGGGTGTCCGGATCGACCCGCGCCATCCAGAGCGGTGAACGCCAGCGCAGGACGTTGACGTTGCTGGTGTCGCGACGGGTGTAGACCAGGTACAAGGCCTCGGAATGCACCAGCCAGTGCTGCTGGGTGGTGGACATCGCCAGCGCCTCGCCATCGTCCCAGCACCATGGCTGGTGTGGGGTGTAGTTCAGGCCGTCCTCGCTGGTGCTGACATGGCCGCGGCCGTCCTCGGCGCGCAGGGTCAGGTAAAAGCGGTCGCCGAAGCGCGTGACCGACGGCTCCAGCAGGCCTCGACCGTGCGGGTGCTCGAGCGCCGGACCGACCGCGCGGACGCGCAGGAGGCCGTTTTCGAAGCTGCTGATCACGCCGCTCACCGCTCGGTGACGGCCTTTCACGCCGTGGGTGAAGGCCATGGCGATGCGGCCGTCGGCCAGGGTGACACGCTGGCCGCAGTTGTTGGTGTAGATCTCCGCGCCGCGCGGGTCATCCCACTCCAGCTTGCGTCGAGGCCCCCAGGTGCCGTTCTGCCACACCGCATAGACCGGCCAGCGTGGCGGTTGGTTTTTCGAAAAACCGGGGCCGGTGTAAAACACATTGTGGCCCAGCGCCAGCACACTGCCACTCGCGTCGTGCCACTCCGGCACGACGTCGCAGACGCCTTCCACGAGCGGGCCACCCTGTGGCACCCGCCCCAGCGGCGGCACCGGCTGAGGGGTTGTCCAGGTGCGACCGAGGTCGCTGCTGGTCAGGGCATGCACGGGGCCGAAGTCGTCCGAGCCGAGGATCGGCTGCAGGGTCATGAAGATCCTGCCGTCCGGCAGACGGCAGGCACGCGGGTGAAACCAATTCGTGCCCGCACCGTCGCGCCCGCGCAGCATGACCTCGCGGGTCAGCGAGGCAACAAGATCACCCTCCACCGCCGTTCCGGCCAGCGGAGCGCCCACCGCCAAGGCCCCCAGTCGCTTTAACAGATGACGTCGTCGCATACCGAACTCTCGCCAGCGCTACCTGCCCCGTCCAGCGCAAAAAAAGTTAAAACAAAAACATGCCAGGCATGTTTATTGACTGAAAGGCATTTGGGCTTTAGAATGAGTCCATGAAATCGGTTCAAAACATTGATGCAGAGTCGAATGACATCGAGGAATCACTCTTCGGGGTGCGGGCCAAGACTCGACCTTATGCCGGCGCGCGTTCGTGGTCGGGTGGGCGGCGCAGGGTGCTGGGGCGGGAGATCTGGGCGAGCAACACCTACCATGTGATGTCGCGCACCTG
>CAZSBO010000062.1:0-20609 GCA_964605265.1 uncultured Prosthecobacter sp. | reverse complement strand
GCGGTCGAGTTTGCCCGCAGCCTGTTTCCGCCCGGGGCCAGTCGCACCCTGCTGGTCATTGGCGATGGTCATGAGACGCGCGGCAGTCTGCTCGCTGCCGCCCGCGAGGCCGCGCTGGCCGGGGTGCGTCTGCACGCCCTGCCATTGGCCGGACCGCTGCAGCCGGATGCGCGCGTGCTCGATCTGACCCCCTCGCGCCCGCGCCTGCAGGAGGGGGCCACCCTGCAGTTGGCGGCGCGTCTGGAAAGCACGCTGGCCGCGCGCGGTCGCCTGCGTCTCTATGAGGACGGCGTCGAGGTCGACAGCCGGGTGGTGGAACTGCAGCCCGGGGCGGCGCGCACGGAAACCTTCACGCGCACGCCTGCCGGTGGCAGCATCCACCGCTACCGCGCCGTGCTTGAGGAGGTGCCGGGCGATGCCATTCCGGCCAACAACGCCGCGCTGGCCCTGGTCGATGTGCGCGGCCGGCTGCGGCTGCTGGCGCTGGAGGGGGATGCCACCGAGGGCGGCTATTTGGTGCGGGCCATGGCCAAGGAGGGCATCGAGATCGAGCTGCTCGCGCCCGGTCAGTTTCCCGTCGGCTTGGAGCAGTTGGCCGGTTACGACGGCGTGCTGCTTTCCGACGTGCCGGCCCACCGCCTCGGCGAGCCGCTCATGAATGCCCTGCGCGATTACGTCGACAAACTCGGCGGCGGTCTGGTCATGCTCGGTGGACCGGAGAGTTTTGGCCTGGGCGGTTATCACCAGACGCCGGTGGGCGACCTGCTGCCGGTGCGCTTGAAGGCGCCCGATGAGGAGGAGAAGCAGAGCGCGGCGATCGCCCTGGTCATCGACCGCTCCGGCTCGATGGCGGGTGAACGCCTGGAGATGGCCAAGAGCGCGGCCATCGCCACCGCCGAGGTGCTCGGCCGCAACGACCTGCTCAGCGTGCACGCCTTCGACAGCGAGGCGCACCTCGTCGTGCCGATGACCCGCCTCGCCTCGCCCGCCACCGTCGCCGGCCAGATCTCGGCACTCGCCTCCGGGGGCGGTACCAACCTCGAACCCGCCTTCCGCCAGGCGCGCGAGGCGCTGCTGCGCGCCCGGGCGCGCGTCCGCCACATGATCATCCTGACCGACGGCCAGACGGCCGGCGGCGGCTACGAAAATCTCGCCTCCCAGTGCCGCGGCGAGGGCATCACCATTTCCACCGTCGCCATCGGCGAGGGCTCGCACGTCGCCCTGCTGCAGGCGATCGCCGCCGGCGGGGGCGGCCAGGCCTACTCCACCCTCGATCCCGCCGCCATCACCCGCATCTTCACCCAGGACACCCTGCTGCATGCGGGTCGCATGCTGCGCGAGGAACCCTTTGAGTCGCAGGTCAGCGAAAAGCACCCGATGCTGGCCGGGCTCGAGGCCTGGGGTGCGCCGCCGCTGCTCGGTCATGTCAAGACCCTGCGCAAGACCACCGCCCAGGCGCCGCTGCTCACCGATCTCGGCGACCCCCTGCTGGCGCACTGGCGTTACGGCCTCGGCAAGGTGACGGCCTTCACCAGCGATGCCAAGAGCCGCTGGGCTTCACTGTGGATCGCCCGCTGGCCGGACTTCAGTCGCTTCTGGGCCCAGGTGCTGCGCGAAACCGCCCGGCCGCCGCAGGGCCGACAGCTCGATCTGGCCCTGCAGCTCGACGGCGATGTCGCGCGCCTGCGCGCCGATCGCCTGGTCGATGCCGGCACCCGTGCCAACGACGCCCGCGTCGATGCCGAGGTGTTTTTTGTCGCTGCCGACGCCCTCGGCGCGCCCTTGCAGAGTCGCCAGAAACTGCGCCTCGAACAGACTGGCCCCGGCTTGTACGAGGGCAGCTTCCGACCCGATCAGCCTGGCGTTTACCTCGTGCGCGCGCAGAGCGGCGCCGAGCTGGTGTCGGCCGGACTCGTCCACAACCCCGGGTCCGAGGCCGGGCTGGGCAACGTCAATGAGACCCTGCTCGCCGAGGCCACCCGTCTCACCGGCGGTCGCGTGCTGAAGCCCGGTGAGGTGCCGCCGCTGGATGCCGCGCGCGCGGTCGAGCACCGCGAACTTTGGCCCGACCTGCTACTGGCCCTGCTGCTGCTGTTCCTGATCGACACGGTCGTTCGCCGCTGGGAGCATGTCGCCGGCTTCTGGCAGGCCCTGCGGCCGGCGCCGCGCTGAAGACGGTCAAGCCGCGGTTGCAAAGGTGTCACCGCACGCTAGGATTTGGTCTGCGATAGCGTCTCAATAGCGAACATGCCCCTCACTCTCGCCCAACTTGCCGTCGGCCAGCAGGCCGTGATCCAATCCCTGCCCACGGGGCGTGCCGGCCTGACCCGCCTGCGCGAGCTGGGGCTGACGCCGGGCGCCCTGGTGCGTCTGGTGCGGCGGGCGCCGCTGGGCGAACCCATCGAGATCACCGTGCGCGGCTCGCACCTGGCGATGCGCAACCATGAAGCGGCCGACATCGCGGTCTCCCTGGCATGAGCGACGCCACCCCGCCGCTGCTGGCCGTGGTCGGCAATCCGAACTCGGGCAAGACGACGCTGTTCAACCTGCTGACCGGCCTGCGTCAGAAGGTGGCGAACTATCCCGGCGTCACGGTCGAAAAAAAGATCGGCGAGTGCCGCACCCAGCACGGCCAAAAGCTGCGCGTCATCGACCTGCCCGGTGCCTACAGCCTGAACGCGCGCAGCCCCGATGAGGCCGTGCTGCGCGATGTCCTGCTCGGCCGCCGCAGTGACACCCCGCGACCGGACCGCATCCTGTTTGTTGCCGACGCCTCCAATCTGGAGCGCAACTTGTACCTGCTCAGCCAGGTGCTCGAGCTCGGCCTGCCGACGGTGCTGGTGCTGAACATGATGGACGTCGCCGACCACAAGCAGTGGCGGATCGATCTGCCGCGCCTGTCCGAGGAACTTGGGGTGCCGGTCGTGCCCATGGAGGCGGTCAGTGGCCGCGGCTTTTTGGAACTGCGGGTCGCCATCAGTCGCGAGGACCTGCCGAAACCGCGCTGGCATTCGGCGCCGCTGCCAGCCGACCTGCGCGCCGCGCTGGAGCGCCGCCGCGACCAGCTCGCCGCCGACGGTGCCATTCACGATCGCGCCACGCTGCTGGAGCCGATTTATTTGATGGCCGACCACAACCCGCTGCACGACGGCTTTGAGGACGGGCATCTGGCGCAGATCCGCACCGCGCGCGAGGCGCTGGAGCGCGATCACCCCGGCTGGGAGGACCAGCTGGTGGCCGATCGCTACGCCGCCATTGAAAAACTCACCGCCGCCGTGCTCGTGCGACCGGAGCAGGAGGTGCGGACCTTCACCCACCGGCTCGACCGGTTCCTGCTGCATCCGGTGTTTGGCGGGGCCGTCCTGCTCGCCATCCTGGCCTTCCTGTTTTACCTGATCTTCCGGGTCGCCGAGGGCCCGATGGGCTGGATTGAAGAAGCCTTTGCCGCCCTCGGCAATGCCATCACCGCGGCGATGCCGCCGGGCGACCTGCGCGATTTGCTGGTCGACGGCGCCGTCAACGGGGTTGCCGGCGTCGTCGTCTTCCTGCCGCAGATCCTCATCCTGTTCTTCTTCATCGGCATCATGGAGGACACCGGCTACATGGCGCGGCTGGCCTTCATCATGGACCGGCTGATGAGTGTCGTCGGCCTCAACGGCAAGGCGTTTCTGCCCTTCCTGAGCAGCTATGCCTGTGCGGTGCCGGGCGTCATGGCGACACGCACCATCGACAGTCCGAAGGACCGCCTGATCACCATCCTCATCGCGCCGCTGGCGAGCTGCTCGGCGCGCCTGCCGGTGTACCTGCTGCTCATCGCCGCGCTCATGCCCGAGAGCGTCTCCGCCTGGGCGCGCGCCGGTGCCATGGTCGGCTTGTATGCGCTGGGCACCTTCGCCGCCTTCGGCTTCGCCTGGCTGTTCAACCGCCGCATCCTGCGCGGTGCCAACGCGCCGATGATCCTGGAAATGCCGAACTACAAGCGGCCGTCGCTGAAGGCGATCCTGTTCCAGGTCTGGCAGCGCGCCAAGGCCTTCCTGGTGCGCGCCGGCACCATCATCTTCGGCATGTCGATCCTCATCTGGGCGGCCTCGACCTACCCCAAGGACCGCACCCTGCTGGCCGAGGCGGAGCAGGTGGAGCAGCGCCTGGAATCGCTCGAAGCCGCCGGCGACGCCGTCGCGCTCGAAGCCGCTGGCGAGGAACTGGCCGGCCTGAAATCACGCCAACTGGCGCAGAGTTATGCCGGTCGCGCCGGCCACCTGATCGAGCCGCTCATCGCCCCGCTCGGCTACGACTGGAAGATCGGCATCGGCCTGATCGGCAGCTTCGCCGCGCGCGAACTGTTCGTGAACACCATGGCCGTGGTGTACGCGGTCGGTGCCGGCGATGAGGAGGACATGACGCCGCTGCGCGAGCGCATCCAGGGCGAGCGCCGGGCCGACGGCACGCCGGTGTACCGACCGCTGGTCTGCGTCAGCCTGCTGGTCTTTTACGTCTTCGCCATGCAGTGCGTCAGCACCCTGGCCATCGTCAAACGCGAGACCGGTTCCTGGAAGTGGGCCGGCTTCCAGCTGGCTTATTTGAGCGGTACCGCCTGGCTGCTCGCCTTCGCCGTCTTCCAGATTGGCCGCGCGCTGGGCTGGTGAGGCGGCCGCCATTCCCGCTTGAAACCGGCCGGTCGGGCGCTAAAGAACCGCCCTCCGCGCGCCCGGCCGCCTCTGGCGCTTCTTTCAAACAACTCGAATCCAGCCGCCTTCGGCGCCTCCCTCTGACATGAACACCTCCCTCCTCGTCCAAGCCGCCAACGAAGCCCGTGGCCTCGCCATGGACGCCGTCCACAAGTGCTCCTCCGGCCACCTCGGCCTGCCGCTCGGTGCCGCTGACATCGGCGCCGTGCTGTTTGGCGACAAGCTCGTCTGCGATCCTGCCGATCCGCAGTGGCTCAACCGTGACCGCTTCATCCTTTCCGCCGGTCACGGCTCGATGTTCCTCTACGGCTGGCTGCACCTGAGCGGCTATGACCTGCCGCTCGAGCAGGTGAAGAACTTCCGCGTCCTGCATTCGACCACCCCCGGTCACCCCGAGTTCCACGAGACGCCCGGCGTCGAGTGCACCACCGGCCCGCTCGGCCAGGGCATCGGCAACGCCGTCGGCTACGCGCTCTCCGGCAAGATGGCCGCCGCCAAGTACAACACCGCCGAGCACAAAATCCTCAATCACCACGTCATCGCCCTCGCCGGCGACGGCTGCCTGCAGGAAGGCGTTGCCCGCGAGGCGGTCGCCTTCGCCGCCCACAATGGCCTCGACAACCTCATCCTCATCTTTGATTCCAACGACGTCACCCTCGACGCCATGGCCAAGGTGACCCAGAGCGAGGACACCCAGGCCCTGTTCACCGCCCTCGGCTGGGACGCCGTCACCGTCGACGGTCACGATCTCAGCGCGCTCGGCGCCGCCATCGACAAGGCCAAGGCCGACGACAACGGCAAGCCGAAGATCCTCATCGCCAAGACCGTCATCGCCAAGGGCATCCCGGAAGTCGCCGGCACCGCCAAGGGCCATGGCGAGGGCGGCGCCAAGTTCATCGACGCCGCCAAGCAGGGTCTCGGCCTGCCGGAAGGCACGCATTTTTACGTCAGCGACGCGGTGAAGGACTACTTCGCCGGCCTGAAGGCGCAGCGCGCCGCCGCCCATGCCGAGTGGAACCAGACCTTCGCCGCCTGGGCCGCCGCCAACCCGGAGAAGGCCGCCGAACTCAAGGCCGCCCGCGAGGGTGGACTGAAGGCCGAGGACCTGCTCAAGCTGGTGCCGGAATCGCCGACCGAGGGCAAGGCCGCCACCCGCAACAGCGGCGGCGAGATCCTCAACCACATCGCCAAGGCGGTGCCGCACCTGATCACCGGCAGCGCCGACCTTTTCGGCTCGACCAAGAACTACCTCAAGGACGGGGGCGATTTCTCCGCCGCCAACCCGACCGGCCGCAACATCTGGTTCGGCATCCGCGAGCACGCCATGGGCGCCATCTGCAACGGCATCGCCTACGACGGTCTCTTCCTCGCCAGCGGCGCCACCTTCCTGGTGTTTGCCGACTACTGCCGCCCGAGCATCCGCCTGGCCGCCCTCGCCAAGCTGCCGGTCACCTACATCTTCACCCATGACAGCGTCGGCGTCGGCGAGGACGGCCCGACCCACCAGCCGGTGGAAACGGTCAGCGGCCTGCGCGTCATCCCCAACCTCGACGTCATCCGCCCGGCCGACTCCGAGGAGGCCGCCGCCGCCTTTGCCCAGGCGTTCAGCCGTGCCGACGGTCCGACCCTGCTCGCGCTCAGCCGCCAGGATCTGCCGCACCAGGGCCACGTCAGTGCCGCCGTGCGCCGCCAGGGCACCCTCAAGGGCGCCTACGTGCTGGTCCAGGAAACCGCCGCGCTTGAGGCCATCGTCATCGCCACCGGTTCGGAAGTCCAGTGGGCCGTCGAGGCCGCCAAGGGCCGCCCGGGCGTGCGCGTCGTCTCGATGCCCTGCATGGAACTCTTCGACCGCCAGTCGCAGGCCTACCGCGATGAGGTGCTGCCGCCACCCTGTGCCAAGCGCGTTGCCATCGAAGCCGGTGTCACCGGCCTGTGGTGGAAGTACGTCGGCACCCAGGGCCAGGTCATCGGCATCGACCGTTTCGGCATCAGCGCCCCCGGCAACACGGTGTTCAAGGAACTCGGCATCACCGCCGAGGCCGTTGCCCAGGCCCTCGCCTGAGCCATTCGGTTCCCGCCGCCTCCCGCTGGTCGCCCGGCGGGAGGCTTTTTTTGTGTCGGCCAGCGGCAGGGCAGGGGGTGGCAGGGCAAGCCGTGCCGCCTTTTTCGCCGCCCGTGCGTGCCCACGGTGGTTGACGCGCCCGTGAGGCTGCCATAATCAGTGCCGGTCGCGGGTCGCGGGCGTATCCTTTCCGGCGGCATCTTTTCCCCACGAATCCATGAAGTGCGACATCTGCGACAACGAGGCCACGGTGTTCCTGACCCAGATCATCAATGGGCAGATGACCACGGTGAACCTGTGCGACGCCTGTTCGAAGGCCAAGGGGGTGACCGATGAGACCGGTTTCGGCCTGGCCGAGGCCTTTTTGAGCGCGGCACCCGGCAGCGCCGAATCCGAACTGGTCTGCCCGGCCTGCGGCTTCACCTCGGCCCAGCTCAAGAAGATCGGTCGCATGGGCTGCCCGGAGTGCTACACCACCTTCCGCCACAGCATCGAAGGCCTGCTCAAGTCGATGCACAAGGGCACCCGCCACGTCGGCAAGGCGCCCCAGCACCTCGTCGCCCGGGCGGTCGCCAGCGCCGGCATCACCCAGTTGCGCCAGGAGCTTGAGCAGGCGGTGCGCGAGGAGCGTTACGAGGATGCCGCGCGCCTCAAGGGCGAGATCCAGACCGCCGAGGTCGCCGCCGCCAAGGCCGCCGCGGCACCCGCGCCGACCGAACCTCCCGCCGCCTGATCGAACATCCATCCCGCCAGGCTTTCCAAAGGTACGACCCCCATGCGTTTTCAAACCCTCCTCAAGCACCCTGCCGACTGGATGAAGGGCAGCGGCCCGCACTCCGAGATCGTCATGACCTCGCGCGTGCGCCTGGCCCGCAATCTGCGCGGCTTCAGCTTCCCCGGCTACTCGCCGGAGCACCAGCGCGTCGAGCTGCTGACGCTGGCGCGCCCGAAGGTGGCGGCGCTGGCCCACATGAAGGACGGCTACGCCGAGGAGTACGCCGGCCTCAGCAAGGTGCGCAAGCAGGTGCTCGTCGAGCGCCACCTCATCAGCCGTGAGCATGCCGCCCGCTCCGCCGGCTGCGCCGTCGTCGTCGACCGCGCCCAGAGCCTGTCGGTGATGATCAACGAGGAGGATCACTTCCGCATCCAGGGCATCCGCCCCGGCCTCAACTTGCGCAGCGCCTGGCAGCTCGTCGATGAGGCCGATTCGGCCCTCGAGGCGGTGCTGCCCTACGCCTTCGACGACAAGCTCGGCTACCTGACCGCCTGCCCGACCAACCTCGGCACCGGCATGCGCGCCTCGGTCATGCTGCACCTGCCCGGGCTGGTGCTGTCCGACCAGATCAATCCCGTGCTCAAGGCGGTCGGCAAGATCGGCCTGGCCGTGCGCGGCCTCTATGGCGAGGGCACCGAGGCGCTCGGCAACCTTTTCCAGATCTCCAACCAGCACACCCTCGGTGAAAAGGAGGGCGAAATCATCGCCCAGATCGAGAAGGTCATCGAGCGGGTGGTCAATTCCGAACTGAACGCCCGCCAGAAGCTGCTCGAGGACAACGCCACGATGCTGCACGACCAGGTCGGCCGCGCCTACGCCATCCTGCGCTACGCCCACGTGCTCACCTCCAAGGAGGCGCTCAACCTGCTCTCCCTGCTGCGCCTCGGCGCCGACCTCGACCTTGTGCCGAACTGCGACCGCGGTCTGCTCGACCTGCTGCTGCTGGAGATCCAGCCCGCCCACCTGCAGTTCGGCGCCGGTCGCGATCTCAGCCCAGAGGAGCGCGACGCCCTGCGGGCCGAAATCACCCGAGCACGGTTGCAATCCCTCGACGGTCCCGCTAACATTTCTTCAACAAAAAACCCGCCGGAGGCGCCTACCTCCGATTCCCATGATGAATAATTTCACGCCGCGCGCCCAACAGGTCCTGGCTCTCGCCCGCAAGGAGGCCGACCGCTTCAACCACAACTACGTCGGCACCGAGCACCTGCTGCTGGGCCTCATCAAGCTCGGCCAGGGCGTGGCCGTCAACGTGCTCACCAAGCTCGGCCTCGACCTCGAGACCGTGCGCCTGCAGGTCGAGCAGCAGGTCGGCTCCGGCCCTGAGACCAAGATGGCCGGCAACATCCCCTACACGCCGCGCGTGAAGAAGGTGCTCGCCCTGGCCAGCAAGGAGGCGAAGGCGCTCAACCACAGCTACGTCGGCACCGAGCACATCCTGCTCGGCCTGCTGCGCGAGGGCGAGGGCGTCGCCGCCCAGGTCCTGCGCAACCTCGACATCAACCTCGACCGCGCGCGCAACGAAATCCTCAAGGAACTCGACCCCAACTTCTCCGGCTCCGCCGCCGAGGAGGAGGAGGACGAGGATGGCGAGGCCGCCGCCCCCGGCGCCGGTCCCGAGGAGGACAAGAAAAAGAAGAAGGGCGACAAGACCCCGGCCCTGCGCGCCTTCGGCCGCGACCTCACCGAGATCGCCCAGAAGGGGGAGATGGACCCGGTCATCGGCCGCGCCGACGAGATCGCCCGCGTCATCCAGATCCTCTGCCGCCGCACCAAGAACAACCCGGTGCTCATCGGCGAGGCCGGTGTCGGCAAAACCGCCATCGTCGAGGGCCTGGCCCAGGAGATCGCCGCCGGCAACGTGCCGGAGATCCTGCGCGACAAGCGCGTCGTCACCCTTGACCTCGCCCTCATGGTCGCCGGCACCAAGTACCGCGGCCAGTTCGAGGAGCGCATCAAGGCGGTGATGGACGAGATCCGCCGCAGCAAGAACGTCATCCTCTTCATCGACGAGATGCACACCATTGTCGGCGCCGGCTCGGCCGAGGGCACGATGGACGCCAGCAACATCATCAAGCCGGCGCTCAGCCGCGGCGAACTGCAGGTCATCGGCGCCACCACCCTCAACGAGTACCGCAAGTACATCGAGAAGGACGCCGCCCTCGAGCGCCGCTTCCAGCAGGTCAAGGTCGAGGAACCCTCGGTCGAGGACGCGGTGAAGATCCTGTTCGGCCTCAAGGGCAAGTACGAGATGCACCACAAGGCGCGCTACAGCGACGAGGCCATCCGCCAGGCGGTGAGCCTCAGCGCCCGCTACCTGACCGCCCGCTTCCTGCCGGACAAGGCGATCGACATCATGGACGAGGCCGGCGCCAAGGCGCGCATCGCCGCCATGACCCGGCCGCCGCAGCTCAAGGACATCGAGGTCGAGATCGAGCAGATCCGCCTGGAGAAGGAGGGGGCCATCAAGGACCAGGACTTCGAGAAGGCCGCGCGCCTGCGCGACAGCGAGAAGAACGCCAAGAACCGCCACGACGAGATGCTCGAGACCTGGCGCAAAAACAACACCGAGCGCATTGTGGATGTCACCGAGGACGACATCATGGCCGTCGTCTCCAAGTGGACCGGCGTGCCGCTGCAGCGCATGGAGCAGGCCGAGGCGGCCAAGCTGCTGAAGATGGAGCAGGAACTCAAGGGCCGGGTCATCGGCCAGGACGAGGCGGTCATCGCCATCAGCAAGGCCCTGCGCCGCTCGCGTGCCGACCTCAAGGATCCGCGCCGACCGATCGGCAGCTTCCTCTTCCTCGGCCCCACCGGTGTCGGCAAGACCTTCCTCGCCAAGAACCTCGCCGAGTTCATGTTCGGCAGCGCCGAGGCCCTCATCCAGCTCGACATGTCCGAGTACATGGAGAAGCACACCGCCAGCCGCCTCATCGGCGCGCCTCCCGGCTACGTCGGTTACGAGGAGGGCGGCCAGCTCTCCGAGGCCGTGCGCCGCCGGCCCTACAGCGTCGTGCTTTTCGATGAGATCGAGAAGGCGCACCCGGATGTCATGCACCTGCTGCTGCAGATCCTTGAAGAAGGCCAGGTGACCGACAATTTCGGACGCAAGATCGACTTCCGCAACACCATCGTCATCCTGACCTCAAACGTCGGTGCCGAACAGATCAAGCGCCAGACCAGCCTCGGCTTCGCCGCCATGGCCGAGGGCGCCGCCGACAACGCCGGCATCAAGGCCAAGCTGGGCGAGTCCGCCAAGAAGTTCTTCAAGCCGGAGTTCCTCAACCGCCTCGACGACCTCATCGTCTTCCGCATGCTCGAAAAAACCGAGCTGCGTCAGATCGTCGATCTGGAGATCTCCAAGGTCGTCACCCGCATCAAGAACAAGAACATCCACCTCTCGCTCGACGAAAGCGCGGTCGAATTCCTCATGAAGGAGGGCTACGACCCGCAGTACGGCGCCCGGCCCATGCGCCGCGCCGTCGAGAAGCACATCGAGGATCCACTCGCCGAGCACCTGCTGCGCGGCGATGTCCGCGAGGGCGACACCGTCAAGGTCACCTTCGACGAGGAGACGAAGCGGCTCAAGTTCGCCGCCGAGTCACCGCCGCAGGAGGTCTCGCCGGTGGGCTGAGGCCAGCTGGGCGTGGTGCGACAAAAATGCAAAAATCCGTTGCGCAAGCGCCCGGCCTTTGCCACTGTCGCGCCCGCCCAAACAAGGCGGATTTGGCTCGGTAGCTCAGTCGGTAGAGCAGGGGATTGAAAATCCCCGTGTCGGCGGTTCGATTCCGTCCCGAGCCACCTCCTCAACGAGGGGGAATCAAAGGAAAAAGCGGAAGCTTCCTCCCAGTGTCAGCGAAAGCTGCTGGGGGTTGTTAGCGGGTCTGCTCAGACGCTAACGCCATGCCCGGCCTGTGGGGCTTTCAGGGCTTTTTTGTGGAGCAATCTGTGTAGCAATCTGTGTAGCAATCTGTGTAGCAATCTGTGTAGCAATCTGTGTAGCAAAACGGGCGGGAACCGCTGGAGACGGAGAATGTCTCCCGAAGCCTGTGGGTGAGGCCCGTCAGCGCAGCGGTCCTGGCTTCGCTGCGCCTGGCGCAGGCCAGGCGACGGCGCGGCGCGAGTCGCTGACGAGGCAGCGACCTCACGCGGCATCGTTCACGAATGCATCTCATTCTCAATCACTTCCCTTTTGATTTTCTTTTGAACTAAGTCGGAAGTTGCCTGTCTTTGTCGGTGTTGTCCTCGACAACGCTGCTCATGCGTCCGGCTCCCTTCACCCTCCGCGCGATTGCCGCCCTGCTCTGGCTTGCCTATCTGGTGGCCGGCACGCAGGTGCTGCCTGCGGTCCTGACGGCGCTGGCTGAGTTCGACGCGGAGCATCGCCTCGTCGTGGCGCACACGACGGCGGGTTACGAGCTCATTCTCACCCATGCGGAAGGCTCGCCCACTCCGGCGCCCTGCCAGCATCGCCATGAACTCGGTCGCTTGCTGGCGACCTTGAGCGCGCTCGACGGCCATGGCGATCACAGTTGCCGACTGGCCATCCTTGAGGCGGCCACCGGTTCCGATCGCGAAGAGAAGATCGGTGAGGCGACGTCGCTGCAGACGGTGTTTGTCGCCGTTGAGCCGCTGCCATGGGCGGTCGGTCAGGACAGGCATGGTGAGTGGGTGCACCGCACCCTACCGGGGGCCGAACGCCCCCCGGCCGCGTTGCCGCGTTGGGATTGGGCCAGCGTGCAGATGCAGGTTTGAGGCGCGGGTGACGCATGATCGTCACGCGATCCGCCCTGGAGGTTTCGCCGCTCCCGCACGGGGACGGTGTGTTCAGGGCCCATCGGGTTCTGCCGCCACTTCAACTGCCTGCTTTGCCATGTCCCGCCTTTTTCGCCGTTCGTTCCCGCGTTCTGCCGCCGATTCCCGGCTGCCCCTCGCCACCCTGCTGCTGCCCGCCCTGCCGCTTGCCGCGCAGGAGAAATTCCGTTATGACGCCAGCTACCAGCAGTACAAGGAGGCGTCCGACCGCATGCTCATCGAGTCCTGGTACTACCGGACCGAGATGCACCTCGATGAGCAGACGCTGGTGCGCTTCCAGTTGCTGCGCGATGCCGTCAGCGGCGCGACCCCGACCGGGGCCCTGCCGGGCGGCGGCCAG
Organism: uncultured Prosthecobacter sp.; assembly: GCA_964605265.1. Lineage (GTDB taxonomy): Bacteria > Verrucomicrobiota > Verrucomicrobiia > Verrucomicrobiales > Verrucomicrobiaceae > Prosthecobacter. The sequence continues at coordinate 7,929 of CAZSBO010000062.1, read as the reverse complement.
CCCTTCCTGGCGGAAATCGAGGATGTCCGACATGGCATTCTCGCCGCGCTCAGCCGTCAGGTCGGCGACCACCGTCTCGAGTTGGAGCTGTCGCGCAGCAGCGAGAGCGATTACCTGTCGAACGGCCTCTCGATCAGCGATCACTGGGAGCTGAACCAGAAGAACACGACACTGTCGGCGGGCCTCAACTACCTCGATGACAGCGTTCGTGTCATCGGCATTCCCTACCAGAAGAAGTACAGCTACGACCTCTTTCTCGGCCTCAGCCAGATCCTCGACAAAAACACCATCCTCTCCGCCAACGTCACCGTCGGCTACAATGAGGGGTACCTGAACGACCCCTACAAGGCGATCCAGCGCACCGACAGCGTGCCGGATGGCCTGGGCGGCACGATCGACGTCGTCAATCTCTACCGCGAGAATCGGCCGGCCGAGCGCCTGCGCACCGTGCTGCAGTTGCAGGGCACGCATTTCTTCGATGGCCCCCAGGCGGCGCTCGACGCGCTCTGGCGGATTTCCAACGATGACTTCGGCGTCTTTTCCCAAACCTGGCAGCTCGAGTGGCGTCAGTCGCTCTGGGGCGGACGCCTGGAATTGATTCCGTTCGGTCGCTACTACCTGCAGTCGGCCGCCGATTTTTTTCACAACAGCCTCGATGAGGTGAGCGGCGCGCGTGCCGAGGATTTTCCGATGGGGCGCGGCCCGCACTACTCGGCGGACTACCGTCTCTCCTCGCTGCAGACCGCCAGCCTGGGCCTCAAGCTGCGCCTGCGCCTGGGCGAGCACTGCAGCCTCTCCGCTGCCTGCGAGGACTACCGCATGCAGGGCCGCGGCTCGCGCCAGGCCCCCACCGAAGCCTATCCGCGGGCGCGGCTCGTCACCGTCGGTGTCAGCTTCCAATTCTGATCCGCCATGGCCAGCCCTCCCACTTCCCTCGAAGCCGATGCGCGCGGCGTGCGCAGCCTGGCCTTCCGCGCGCTCGGCACGGCCTGTGCCCTGCAGTTTCGCTGCGCCGATACCCAGCGCGCGCTGCGCTTTGTCGATGAAGCCCTCGCCTGGCTCGGTGGTTTTGAGGCGAAGTTTTCCCGCTTCCGCCCGGATTCGCGGGTCTCCTGCATCAACGCCGCCGCGGGCCGCGACTGGGTGGAGGTCGATGCCGAAATGGAGCGCATGCTCGACCTGGCCGATTCCGTGCACCGGCTGACCGGCGGCTTGATGGATGCCACCCTGCTGCCGCTGTTGCGGGTCTGGGACTGGCGTCAGGCGCACGAACGCCTGCCCGAGGTGGCGGCCGTGGAGGCGGCGCGGGTGCTCTGCGACTGGTCGCTGGTGCGGCGCGAGCCCGGGCGCGTGCTGCTGAGCGAGCCCGGCATGGGCCTCGACTTCGGCGGCTTTGGCAAGGAGTACGCGGTCGATCAACTGGTCGCCATCGGCCGGCGGCATGGGCTGGAGGATCTGCTGGTCGATCTGGGGCGCGACCTCTTCGCCCTGGGAGGCAACGGCCGGCATCCCTTCTGGCACGTCGGCATCCAGGATGGCGTGCATCCGGACCGCTGCCTCGGCGGGCTGGCCGTGTCCGGCCTTGCCGTCTGTGCCTCGGGCGATTACGCGCGCCGCTTCGAACACGACGGCGTGCGCTACGGCCACATCCTCGACCGGCGCACCGGCTGGCCTGTCCGCCACGGCCTGCGCGCGGTCACCGTGGTGGCGGAGAGCTGTCTGGTCGCCGGTATCTACTCGACCTGCGGCTTCATCCTCGGCCTGCGCGAGGGCCGCGATTTTGTCGAGGCCGCCCCCGGCGTCGAGGCCTGCCTGCAGGACGATCACGGCCTGCTGCTGACCCGCCACTTTCACCGCCACCTCGTGCAGGAGGCGGTGCCGCAAACCCAATCCACCACCCCATGAAACACCGCCTCCACCACCTCGTCGTTGCCGTCGCCCTGCTGACCTTCGCCCAGCTCGAAGCCGCGGATCCCCAAGCGGGCAGTCCGCTGCCCGAACTCCCATCCCTGCTGCCGGGCGCCAAGCTGCCGGACACCGCTGGCAAGGTGGTGCTCGTCGATTTCTGGGCCTCCTGGTGCGAGCCCTGCCGCGCCTCCTTCCCGGCCCTCCAGCGCCTGCACCAAAAGTATGCCTCGCGCGGCCTGGTCGTGCTTGGCATCGGTGTCGATGAGGAGGTCGCAGCCTACCAGGCCTTTGCCAAGCGCCAGCGCGTCGGCTTCGCCCTCGTGCATGATGCCGCGCAGAAGGCGGTTACCCACTTCAATCCGGCGACCATGCCGACCAGTTACCTGGTCGATCGCAAGGGCCGCATCCGCCACATCCACCGCGGCTTCCAGAGCGGCGAAACCGAAGCCGAGTACGTCCGCGAGATCGAGGTCCTGCTCGCCGAGTGACCTCCGCCGTTTCCTGCCATGAAGACCTTCCTCTTTGCCTGTGCCGCCAGCCTCGCGCTGTGCAGCTGCTCCCAGCACCTCGTGCGCGTCAAACCCTATGAGCGCGGTCGCCTCGCGCATCCGCTCATGCGCCCCGACCGCGATCCCCTGCTCCTCAGCATGACGCAGCACGCCTACTTCTCGCGCGAAGCCAGCTTTGGCGGCGGCGGTGTGGGCGGCGGTGGCTGTGGCTGCAACTGACCCCTGAATCCCGACTGCGAATCCTCCTTCCACCCCACGCCATGAAATCCGCCTCCCTCCTCCTGAAACTCCGCCGGGCCTGCAAGCGCTACGGCTCCTTCCTGCTGCTCTTCCAGCGCAGTCCCGCCGCGCAGGTGCTCCTGCCGGAAGTCCAGTTTCTCACCTCCTCCGCCGGCCTGGAAACCGCCAAGCTCGCCATCGCCACGGTCGTCGGCCTCGGCGCCTTCGACAGCGTGGCCGGCGCCACCACCGTCGCCCAGGTCGCGCCCGATGCCGACTCACGCGTGGTGCCGGTCACGGCCGGTGGCAATTTTGGCGGTGTCTTCAAAATCGTCGGCGGCGGCGGTCACACGCCACAGTCCTGGTCGGTCTCGGCCGGCACGCTGCCCAGCGGCCTGACCTTGAACTCGCAGAAGGGCAAGACCACGACGATGACCGGCACCACGAATCAGACCGGGGACTTCAACGTCACCCTCCGTGCCTGGGAGGGGAAGTCGTTCAACGGTCGCTCCGCCTCCGGCGCCTTTACGATCCGGGTGACGGCGGCGACGCCGGTCAGCCTCAGCCAGCAACCGCTGCCGGTGACGATCTTCGGCGGCGAGACGGCGAAACTGACCGTGGTGGCCACGGGCGGGACGCCGATCACCTACCAATGGTACCAGGGCAATGTCGGCGACACGAGCACGCCGGTGGGCGGCAACAGCCCGAGCCTGACGACGCCGGTGCTGAATGAGACCCAAAGTTTTTGGGTGCGCGTCAGCAATGCGCTGAGTCCCGATGGCGTCGATTCCGAGGCCGCGACGGTGACCGTCCTGCCTGCCGTCAAGCCGGTGATCACGAGCGCGGAACTGCCCATGGTGACGATTGGCGCCTGGTATGAGTTCACGCCCGCGGCGGAGAACCTGCCGACGAGTTTTGTGATCTCCGGCCTGCCCAAGGGCCTGAAGGCCGATGCCGTCACCGGCCGCATCAGCGGGCGGCCCACGGCCGTCGGCAGTTCGCAGGTGCGCCTCAAGGCGGCGAATCAGTTCGGGTTCGGACCTGAAGTGGTGCTGCCGCTGGTCGTGGAAGCGCTGGCGCCGAAGCGGGTCGGCAGTTTCGGGGGCTTGGTGGCGCGCGATGCCGGCAACCGGCAGTTGGGCGGCTGGTTCAGCCTGAGCGTGACTTCCACCGGTGCCTACACCATCAAGCAGGTCGGGGCCTTCGGGGCCAAGGGCTCGGCGACCTCGGCGCGCAGTGCCAAAGGCTTTCTCTCGGCGACGGCGCCGCAGATCGCGACCACTCTCGGCGGGCTGCCTCTGACGCTCACCCTGGATGGTGACACGGGAGAGGTCACGGGCAGTTTGGGAACCGCGGCCTGCGTTGGCTGGAGGGCCGCCTGGAGTGCGAGAAACCCGGCCTCGACCCACGCGGGTTACTACAGCGCCGCGCTGGATTGGGTGACGCCGGGGGATGCGGCGGATTCGACCCTGCCCCAGGGGTCGGGCTATCTGACGGCGATGGTGAGCCCGACGGGTGCCGTCAAGTTCGCGGGTCGTGCCGCCGATGGCGAGGCGCTTGCCGGCGCCTGCCTGCTCGGGGAAGGGGGCGAGGCCTGGTTGCAGGCGCCGGTGACCAAGAAGCTGGGCAGCCTGGCCGCGACCCTGCAGTTCGTGGCGGCGACTCCGGTGGAGGACAATCGTCTGGAGGGCGATGCCACCTGGCTGCGGCCGGCGTTGGCGGGCCGGCTGTATCCGGAGGGTTTTGACCCGCGGGTGTTGACGGTTGATGGCGGCCGGCTCGGTGCCGGCACCAAGCTGCCGGTTCTTGGTCTGCCGACTCCCGGGGCCGTGAGCCTGAGCTTCACGGGGGCCGGGGTGGAAACCTCGGACACCGATCCCACGCTGGTCTTCACGCTGACCGAGGTGTACAAGGTGGTCCTGCCCGCCGCGGCGGCAAACCCCGGCAAGGTGGCGGTGAAGCTCAACCCTAAAACCGGGGCTCTCAGTGGCAGCTTCACGCTGCAGGAAACGAGCCCGGCCCTGACCCGTGCCAAGGTTGGCTTTTTCGGTCAGATCGTGCGCCGTTCGTCGGGGGGGAATCGTGTCGCGGGAGCGTTCCTGCTGCCGCAGCTTCCCGGGACAGAACAGACCTTGAAGACGAGCCCGATCTTGTCCGGTGCTGTTGAGTTGGAGGAAGTGCCCTGAGGCGGTTTTTCGGCGTCGTCCGCCCCTGCGGGCGACGCCGGGACTCTTGCCGCTTGACGCACGGGCCGTTTGCGGGTGAGAGTCGGTTTTTCCGCGCATGCACTACCTCCTCGATGCCCTGGTGATCCTTGGTTACTTCGCGCTGATCCTGGGCATCGGCCTGTCGCAGCGCAGCAAGAGCGGCAGCGTCGAGGGGTTCACGCTCGGCGACCGCCAAATCGCCTGGTGGGCGGTGCTCGCTTCGATCCTGGCGGCGGAGATCAGTGCAGCCACCTTCCTCGGCGCGCCGGAGTCGGGCTACAGCCGGCAGAACTGGAGCTACGCCCAGTTCGCCATCGGCACGGTGCTGGCCCGCATCATTGTCAGCTTCCTCTTCATCCCGGTCTTCTACCGCCACGGCGTCATCTCGCTCTATGAATTCCTGGAGACGCGCTTCGGACCGGTGACGCGCAAGTTCGCCTCGATCACCTTCATGGTGACGCGCGTGCTGGCCATGGGCACGCGCCTGTACGTGTCCGCCATCATCCTCGTGCTGGCGGTGGCGATGTGGCAGGGCGGGGCGGTCGATGCCAACACGAAGTTCTGGCTCTATGCCGGCGCGGTGGTCGTGGTGACCCTGCTGACGGCGTTGTACACCTCGGTCGGCGGCATTCGCGCGGTGATCTGGACCGACTTCATCCAGGTCGGTGTGCTGGTGGCCTCGCTCGGCTTCACCATCCCCTACCTGCTGTGGAAGATCCCCGGCGGCTGGGACTCGGTGACTGCGGTGATCCGCGAGCCGGTGTTCTTCGACTTCGCCAAGCCGGCCGAGGCGGGTGCCTGGGCCTGGATCAAAAACGTCTTCACCAGCGAGTACACGATTTGGGCGGCCATCATCGGCAGCACCTTCGTGACCATGAGCACGCACGGCATCGATCAGGACACCGTGCAGCGCATGCTGACGGCGAAGAACCGTCGCCAGAGCGCCTTCGCCACCATCCTCTCGGGCCTCGTCGACCTGCCCATCGTCTCGGCCTTCATCCTCGTCGGCGTGCTGCTCAAGGCCTACTACCAGGCGCATCCGAACCCGGCGCTGCCGATCGAGAGTCGCGAGGTCTTTCCGTTCTTCATCATGAACGAAATGCCGCCCGGCATGCGCGGCCTGGTCACCGCCGGCATCCTGGCCACGCCCATGGGCTCGCTGAGCACCGCCCTTAACGCCCTCGCCACCAGCCTGTCGCGCGACTTCATCCTGCCGCGCCTGCCGGCCGATGCGCCGGATTCGCGCCGAGTTGCCGTGCTGCGCGGCAGCACGGTGCTGTTCGCCTTCCTGATCATCATCGTCGGTGTCTGGACCGCCTGGTTCATGGCGCACAACCCCAAGGTGGAAATCCTGCCGCTCGTGCTCGGCATCCTCGGCTTCACCTTCGGCTCCCTGCTCGGGGTCTTCCTGCTCGCGGTATTCACGCGCACGCGCGGCAGCGACGCCGGCAACGTCACCGCCATGCTCGGCGGCATCGCGGCCGTGCTCTTCCTGAGCAACGTGCTCGGCGTGCAGAACGCCCTCGGCATCGACACGCCCTTCGTGCTGTCCTTCCCCTGGCGCATCACCCTGGGCACCTTCGTCACGATCGCCATCGCCGTGTTGTTCCGCACGCCGGCGGCGCGCCAGGCCTCGGCCCGGGCCCTCGATGCAGAGCATGCCGCACGCGCCTGAAACGGCCGGCGGGGCGGGGGACAAAACAATCTTGTTTTTTCAGTTGAGATTCCCGCAGAACAGTCCATCATCCGTGCCCCGACCATTGGCAATTGCGCGCGTGGCGGAATTGGTAGACGCGCTAGATTCAGGTTCTAGTGAGTAACATCGTGGAGGTTCGAGTCCTCTCGCGCGCACCATCCCAAAGGGGGTGGTTTCATGTATGCAAGACGCCGGTTATGTCCGCAACGCCTTCGCCGGGATCGCCCGGCGCTATGTGCTTGCCAATCACGTGCTCAGCCTCGGCATTGATGTGCTCTGGCGACGCCGCACCGCCGGCCGGGTGGCGGCGACCCAGCCCGCGCGCATCCTCGATCTCGCCACCGGCAGCGGCGACCTCGCCGTGGAACTGCAGCGGCGCTGCCCGCAGGCGCTGGTGCTCGGTGCCGATTTTTCGCTGCCGATGATGCGCGAGGCGCAGGCGCGGCGTTTCGAGCGACTCGTCGCCGCCGATGGCACCAACCTGCCGTTTCAGGACGGCGCTTTTGATGTCGTGACGGTGGCCTTTGGTCTGCGCAACATGGCGAGCTGGCCGGGCGCGCTCGCCGAGATGCGGCGCGTGCTGCGACCGGGCGGCCGTTTGTTCGTGCTCGATTTCTCCCTGCCGCGCCTGCCCGGTCTGCGCCAGGCCTACCTGTTTTACCTGAAGCGTGTCATGCCGCGCATTGCCGGCTGGATCACCGGCCGGCGCGAGGCCTATGAGTACCTGTGCAGCTCGGTCGAGCGCTTTCCCTCCGGTCCGGAAATGGAGACGCTGATTCGTTCCTGCGGTTTTGCGGAGGCGCGTACGACCGTGCTCAGCTTTGGCATCGCGTCGTTGTATGAGTGTCGGTGCGATTGAGGGTGCGACCGGGCAGGGATCCATGCCCTTCGCGGGTCGATGCCCCGCGCTACAGCAGGCTTGCAAACGATGGCGCTCAGGCTTGGCATCGTGTCGCGGCAGGTTGCGCCGCGTCGAACGGGCAGTGATCCCGTGAATCTTTGCGGAGGGATGTCCCGCGCCGGAGCCGCCCCTTCCTTGGTGGCAGAGGGGAGATTTGAACTCCCGACCAAAGGCTTATGAGTCCTCTGCTCTACCGCTGAGCTACTCTGCCGGAAGGTGGCTCCTGAGGTAGGGTTCGAACCTACGACCTAGTGGTTAACAGCCACCCGCTCTACCGCTGAGCTACTCAGGAATCTGTTCCGTTTCGGGAAACAGGGCCAGAAAAGTAGACGGGCGCCTCGTTCGTGCAAGCGATTGTTTGTGCGGAATGCAAAAAGGCGGAGGGAGCCAAGAGCCAAGAGCGGAGAGCCAAGAGCGGAGAGCGGAGAGCGGAGAGCCAAGCTCCAAGCTCCAAGCTCCAAGCTCCAAGCCCCAAGCCCCAAGCCCCCA
>CAZSBO010000061.1:0-20768 GCA_964605265.1 uncultured Prosthecobacter sp. | reverse complement strand
TGTCCCAGGCGCTCTTCCTGCTGCTGCGCCAGGCGGTCGACACCGCCCGCAAGCATCTGTTTGAGATGTCGCAAAAACTCGGCGGCGGCTTCGAGCGCCGCGGCCTGAAGCTGTTCAAGCGCCGCGCCGGCAAACTTTTTGTCAGCCGCGTCAAGCCGCGCGCTGTCGATCCCGGTGTCGTGTTCTCCGAGCGCGTCGCCCGCATCGTCGAACTGCTCAAAACCGCCCACGGCCTGCCGCTGACGGAACTCGTCGAAAAGATCGTCCCCACCGCCGCACCCGGTCCCGACGGCGCCAAACCGCCGATCAGTGACGAGCAGGTCGCCGTCATCAAGGATGTCCGCTGGTTGGCCAACGAGGGTTACGTCATCGAATACTCCGACGGCATGATCTTCCTTGGTGTCCAGGGTGAGCCTGCCAAACCCAAGGTGGAAGCGACTGCTGTGTCGGCCGCCGCGGCCATTGCCGGGGAAGCGGTTGAGGCGAAACCCGCCGCACCGGAAGAAGCGGTTGCCGCCGCGCCGGAAACCAGGGCCGAAGCCGGTGAGGCTGTTGCCGACACCCCTGAGGTTCGACAGGCCGAACCGGAAGTTTTGACGAATGCGGCGGCCAACCCACCCGAAGCGGTTGCCGGCGAAGTTGAAATTCCCACCGAGGAAGCTGCCGAACCTTCGGAGCCAGTCATCGAAGGTGGGGCCGAGGAGGCTCCACCGGACGCTTCCTAAGGCGGAAAGATCGACCGGAATTCTGGTTGCCATCCCCAACAAAGCAACGCAAACTCGCCGCTCTTTTCCTCCGGTCGCATGGCCGGAGGACGTTTCCGCGAAAACACGCCAACCTCACGAGCCATGTCTGCGAAAAAGAAGCCCGCGTCCAAAGCTCCCGCCAAGCCTGCCAAGAAGCCCGCCGCCAAACCCGCGGCGAAGGCTGCGTCCGCCAAGAAGCCGGCGGCCAAGAAGCCGGCGGCCAAGGCGCCGGCCAAGCCCGTGAAGAAGGCACCCGCCCCGAAAAAATCCCCCCCCGTGAAAAAATCTCCCTCCAAGCCTGCCGCGGCGAAAAAGCCCGCCGCCAAGAAACCGGCGGCCAAGCCGGCCGCGAAAAAGCCCGTCGCCAAACCTGCCACGAAAAAGCCGGCGGCCAAGCCGGTCGCCAAGAAGCCTGCCGCCCCGGTGAAGAAAGCCGCGGCGCCTGCGCCGAAGCCCGCCGCCAAGAAGCCGGCAGCCAAGCCTGCCCCGGCCAAGGCGCCGGCCGCCAAACCGGCGGCGAAAAAGCCCGCCCCGGCCGCCCAGAAGCCGGCGCCGAAGCCCGCCCCTGCGCCGGTCGCCAAGGCGGCCACGCCGAAGGCCACGCCCGCCAAGGCGGCTCCCGCCAAGTCCGCCCCGGTCAAGGCGACTGCTTCCAGTTCCTCGAAGTCCAAGCCGAAGATCATGAACGTCAAGCGCGACACCAGCTCGTTTGACGAAGGCATCACCATTGAGGCGCCGAAGAAGCCGGTGCTGCCGGCGAGCTTCCTCAAGAAGCAGCGCCAGCGCCTCGTTGAACTGCGCGATGCCTACATGAACTCCGCCGAGGGTGTCGCCAGCGAGAGCCTGCGCAGCCATGAGGGCGGCGAGGCCTCCGCCTTTGGCATGCATCAGGCCGATGCCGGCAGCGATGCCTACGACCGCGACTTCGCGCTCAGCCTGCTCGCCAAGGAACAGGACGCCATCTACGAAATCAACGAGGCGCTCAACCGCATCGACAAGGGCACCTACGGCATCTGTGAGATGTCCGGCGACACCATTCCCGAGGAGCGCCTCGAGGCTCTGCCGTTCACCCGTTTCACCGTCGCCTGCCAGGCCCGCATCGAGCGCGACCAGCGCGGCGGCCGCTGGACCCGGCCGGTGCGCTCCCTCTTTGGCCTCGATGAATCCGCCGAGGATGCCGAGGACGGCGACGATGACGACACCACGACGACGACCTCTTCCGGAGGCGGCAGCAATGAGTCGCTTGACTTCGGCAAGGAATGATCCAAACTGCCTCCCCATTTTATGCCACGCGAAATCATCATCCTCGAATGCACGGAAGCGAAGGCGGAAGGCAAGCCGACCTCCCGCTACGTGACCACGCGCAACAAGAAGAGCATCCGCACACCCGGCCGTCTTGAGAAGGTCAAGTTCAACCACTTCCTCAAGCGCCGCACCCTGCACCGCGAAATCCGCTGATCCCTGTCATGCAACCGAAGACCCCCGAACGCCTCATCGCCCTCCGTCGCGCCAACCGCCGCATGCCGCGCCGCCGGATGGACATCCCGGTCGACAAGCTTACCTACACGAATCCGGAGCTGCTCAGCCGCTTCCTGACCGAGACCGGCAAGCTCATCCCCCGCCGTGTCACCGGCCTGCCCGCCTGGCTGCACCGCAAGGTGACCCGCGAGGTCAAGCGCGCCCGCGCCATCAACCTGCTTCCCTGATCCGGAAGCGCGTGGCCCTTTCAGGCTGAACCCACTGTTGCCCCGGGCGGCAGTGGGCTCTTTTGTTTTTGGTACGCACGCCATGGCCCCCCTCAAAGACACCCAGAACGAGCGCGACGACCGTCGCCTGCCCATCGACCGGGTCGGCATCAAGAACCTGCGCCACCCGCTGCGCATTCGCGACCGCGACCAGACCGCCCAGCACACGGTCGCCACCGTCAGTCTCGCCGTCGACCTGCCCCACCAGTTCAAGGGCACCCACATGAGCCGCTTCGTCGAGGTGCTCAACGCCCACGGCCGCGAACTCACGGTTGCCGACATCGCCGCCCTGCCACGCGAACTGCAGAAGCGCCTGCATGCCGAGAAGGCGCACGCCGTCTTTCGCTTCCCCTGGTTCCGCAGCAAGAAGGCGCCCGTCACCGGCGCCGAAGGCCTGCTCGACTACGGCGTGGTTTTTGAGGTCGACAGCGCCGGCGACGCGATCGATTTCATCGTCACTGTCGAGGTGCCCGTCACCACCCTCTGCCCCTGCTCGAAGGCGATCAGCCGCCACGGCGCCCACAACCAGCGCGGCCTGGTCACCCTGTCGGTCCGCTTCCGCGAGCCGGTCTGGATCGAGGAACTCATCGAGATCGTTGAGACCAGCGCCAGTTGCGAGCTGTATAGCCTGCTCAAGCGCCCCGATGAAAAACACGTCACCGAGGCGGCCTACGAAAACCCGGTCTTCGTCGAGGACCTCGTCCGCAACGTCGCCCTCAAGGCCCGCGCCCACCCCCAGATCCGCTGGTTCCGCGTCGAAGCCGAAAACTTCGAGTCCATCCACAATCACAACGCCTGGGCGGTGATTGAGAGTGAAGAGCGGGAAGGTTGAGGGGCTGAGGTTTAAAGATTACAATTGGAGCCCCTGCGCGCCGTGATTGGCCCCGTTCAGGCGGGCGGTGTCGCCTGGACAGCGCTCCGGTAGGCGGCCTGCCGCTGTGGGTCGTCGCGGGTGTGGGCACCCCGGTAGACCAGCAGCAGGCCGAGCCGGGACTGTGGGGTTGTGTTCGGTGCGGAATGATGCAGGGTCTCGCAGTGGTGAATCGTGGCGTCACCAGGCGCCAGCAGGCCGCAGAACTGTTGTTCCGGTGGAGCCTCCGGAGCCTCGGCCAGACCGATGCTGTTGCCGCGCACACCGCTGGGCCGGGTCGGCCGCGCACCGTCACGATGGGAGCCGCGCAGGAAAAACACCGGGCCATTCGCCTCGGTGACCGAATCAATGGCGATCCAGACGGTGAGCATGTCCGGCGGAGTCTGGCAGAAGTAGGCGTTGTCCTGGTGCCAGGGCACCCCCGAGCCGATGAGGGCCGGCTTGTTGAAGGTCTCGACCGCGGCGAGCACGGGTTCACCGCGCACCAGCGGTGCGATCAGGGCGCGCAGGTCGGCGCGTTCGCCAAGCGCGCGGAAAAAGCCATTGTGCTGCTCCAGTCGCCAGAGGTTGCGCACGGTCTTCCCATCGGCTTCCAGCGTGCGGGCATCGGCCGGCAGCCCGGCGAGGTCTTCGCGCAGGTAGCGTTCCAGCTCGGCGCGCACGGCGGCGACTTCTTCTGCACTCAAAAACGCGCGCAGGCACACCACGCCATCGCGCTCATAGTAGGCAAGCTGATCCGGAGTCAGACGGGGCATGCTCTGCACGGGAGTGCAGGTCGACAAAAAAGCAACGGGCATTTCGGCGGCGCTGACCGGGCCGAGGCTGAATCGCCGCGGCCGCAATGGGGGGCGCACCTTCGCCTTTGCCGCCTTGCACAAAGCCCCGCGCCGGGCACGTATCCTTCCTCCCCCCAAACCCTTGTCCCATGCTTCGCCGGATACCCCTTTCCGTTCCACTTGCCGTCGCTTTGTCCGGTCCCGCCCTCGGCGCGGCACCGGCCTGGCAGGATGTGCGCCCCCTGATCGCTGAAACCTGCACCGACTGCCACAACAGCCGCAAGGCCAAGGGCGGGGTCGATCTGGAGCGATTGGGCGGCGACCCCTCGGTCGAGGCGGAATACGCCCTCTGGGAAAAGGTCAAGGAGGTGGTCGCCAAGGGCGACATGCCGCCGTCCGACGAGACCCAGCTCACGTCCGCCGAGAAGCAGCAGTTGCTCGGCTGGGCCGGCGCGGCGCTCGACGCTGTGGCCGCCGCCAACGCCGGTGATCCGGGGCCGGTCACCCTGCGCCGTCTGACCAACGCCGAGTATGACCGCACGATCCGCGACCTGACCGGTACCGACTTCGGTTTCGCCGGGGAGTTCCAGCCCGACGGCGGCGGTGGCGAGGGCTTTGCCAACACCGGCGACACGCTGTTCGTCAATCCGTCGCAGCTCGACAAGTACCTGGCCGCGGCGCGCAAACTGGCGGATCATGCGACGATTCTGCCCGGCAGCGGCATCGTGTTTCATCCGCAGCGCATAGGTCCGCGCAGCCCGGACCAGGTCAAGGACCAGGCCCAGCAGGCGCTCTATGTCTGGTACCAGAAGATGGCCGAGCCGCACCTGCCCAAGGACGACGAGGATTTCCGTGAGGCCGATTACATGCTCGCCTGCTGGAAGTGGAAGCACAAGGATCTGACCGGTGCGACCTCGCTCGACCAACTCGCCCAGGAAGCGGGCCTGAAACCGGCCTTCCTCGCCAACTGGTGGAAGATGCTCAACGACGCGAAGTACCCGTCGCGCTTTCTCGATCTGACCCGCCAGCCCTGGCATGCCCTGCCGGCACCGGCGGCTGATCAGCCGAAGACGGTGCCGCCGGTCGTGCTTGCCGGCCTGCGCGACATCCAGGCCGAGCGCCGTTCCTGGAATCTACCCAAGGCAGGCTCGGGCGTGCAGCGCCGCCAGCAGGATGCCGACGGCCTGCGCAGTTACCGCCTCAGCGATCCACTCGCCAACAACGCCGGGGGCGAGGACTGGGGGGGCGCCGGTGGTGTGCCGTCGAAAGGCAAGCCGGAGCGGCCCGATCAGGTGTTCCTCGTGCTTGGCGACCTCGGCGACGGCAATGCCGGCGATTACGTGCAGATCAGCGGCCTGACCGTGCGTGTTGGCGGCAAGAACCGCGAGTACCTGTCGCTGCTGCGCCAGCAGCGCGAGGAACTCGCCAAGCGTGTGGGTGAACTCAAGGCCGGCCAGGCGGCGAAGCCTGGCGAGAACGCCGAGGCACTGCAAAAGCGTCTCGCGCGGTTCGACGCGACGCTCGCTCGTTTCGGCAAGGATCCGCTCGGCAAAAACGCCGTGCCGGAAAACGTCCTGGCCGCCCAGGCGCCGGTCGTCATCCCGCTGCCGCTGCCCGAGGGCGTCACCAGCATCACCGGCAGCGGCAAGCTCGACATGCGCTCGCCGGAGGTGGATCAGGCGACCGTGCAGTGGGCGCTGGTGGCCGGTGAACCGCCGGATCCGCAAACCATCCTGCCGGGCGTGCTCACCATCTGGAAGGTGCGCACCGAGGCCGCACGCCGGACCATGGGCGATTTCAGTCGCATGAAGGCGGTGTTTCCGGACATGCTTGAACGCCGGCTTGAGGAGGTGGCACGCAACTTCTACCGCAACACTCCGGGACCGGGCGTCTACTACTTCAGCGATGAACAACTGCTCGCCACGCTGCCCGAGGCGGAAAAGCGCCGCTTTCAGCAGATGCGCGAGGACTGGGGCTACGTGGCGCCGGCCAAGCTCAACGAGCCCCAGGCCAAGGCCTACGACGCGCGGCTCGTCGAGCACCTCTTCGGTTTTGCCAGCCGCGCCTGGCGCCGGCCGTTGACCGATGAGGAGCGAGGTCAGATCCGCGGCCTGTATGAGCAGGGGCGCGCCAAGGAATTGGATCGCGAATCCGCCGCCCGCGAGTGCCTGGCCTTTGTTCTGGTTTCGCCCAAGTTCCTGTACAAAACCGAGATCGGTGCCCTGGCCGGTGCTGCGGAAGGCCAGGAAGTGCCGCTCGGCGCCTGGGAGATCGCCTCGCGCCTGAGCTACTTGTTGTGGTCATCGCTGCCCGATGCCGCCCTGCGCCAGGCCGCCGCCGATGGCAGCCTGCTCAAGCCCGCGGGGCGCGCCGCCCAGGTCCGACGCATGCTGCGCGATCCCAAGGCCGCCGCCCTCGCCGACGAGTTCGCCGGCCAGTGGCTGGAGTTCAAGGGCTTCGCCAACCACAGCGCGGTCGACGACAAAAAGTTCCCTCAGTTCACGCCGGAATTGCGCCGCGACATGGACCGCGAGACGCATGCTTTCTTCACCCACCTGATCCGCGAAGACCGGCCGGTGCACGAGATCCTCACCGCCGATTACACCTTCCTCAACGAACGCCTCGCCAAACACTACGGCGTGCCCGGCGTCACCGGTGAGGACCTGGTCAAGGTCAGTGTCAGCGGCAGGCAGCGCGGCGGCCTGCTCGGTCAGGGCAGCCTGCTCACCAAAACCTCGCGCAGCCATCGCACCAGCCCCGTGCTGCGCGGCAACTGGCTGCTGCAGGCCGTGCTCGGCACCCCCGTGCCGCCGCCGCCCAGCGACGTGCCCGAGCTCAAGGAACACGGGCCCAAGCCGGCCACGGTGCGCGAGATGCTCGAACAGCACCGCGCCTCGAAATCCTGCTCGGGCTGCCACGACCGCATCGATCCGCTCGGCTTCGCCCTCGAAAACTTCGATCCCATCGGTCGCTGGCGCGAGAAGGATGAAGCCGGTCTGCCGCTCGATGTCTCGGCCCAGGTCAAGGGCGGCCAGCCGTTCAGCGGCTTCGAAGGCCTGCGCGCCTACCTGAAAACCCAGCAGTCGCAGTTCGCCCGCCACTTCAGTCGCAAGCTGCTCGGCTACGCGCTGGGTCGCCAGGTGCTGCCGACCGACAAGGCCCTGCTGCAGGAAATGCAGGCCGTCGCCGCCCGCGACGACGGCCGCTTTGCCGACGCCATCCTGCGCGTCGTCGAAAGCCGTCAGTTCCTGCAGAAACGCCAGTAGGGGCCCGCGTTTGGGCGTTGCGATGGGGTAGTGGAAGATCGGAGTCTTCCAGGTGAGCGAGCATGGGCAACCTGCTCGCGGGAGCAAAGTGGCCATCAACCTCCGGGTGATGAAGCGTCACTCGGAGAGTGACGACCCCTCAGGCAGCCCGCCCTACCCATCGTTCCTCTCATACAAGGCCGCCGGGTCGGCCTGGGCGAGATCGACCAGATAGCCCGCGAACCGGCCGGCGAGCAGGTCGAGGTAGCGGGCGCCCTTCTCGGCGGTGGCATGCTGCGGATCGCCCGAGCCGGTGTCGTTGGTCGCCTGCGTCCAGGCGCGCTGGGCCCAGGCCCATTTCTGGCGCATGGCCTCGATCTTCCACAGGTTGTCAGTGCCCGGGCCCCATTCCTCCTTGGGCAGCACCCAGTCGGGGTGCAGATGCAGCATCAGGCTGGTCTCACGCTCGTCGGCGTGGTCGCCGACGATGGTGAAAATCTCCTGGGCGCCGGGGATGCTGAACCAGTTGACCAGCGACAGGAAAATGCCCGGGTGACGGGCCTGCAGCTCGCGCAGCATCTGGCGGAAATCGTTGCCGCCATGGCCGTTGAGCAGGACGAACTTGGGCACGCCGACCCCTTCCAGCGAGGCAACGATGTCCTCGAGCACGGCGAGCTGGGTCGAGGGGTTCATGTTGATGCAGAAGGGGATGTCGAGCTGGCCGGTCTGCACGCCGAAGGGCAGGCAGGGCAGCACGGCCACCTTGGCGCCGGCTTGCCAGGCGCGGCGGCCGGCCTCGGCGCACAGGGCCTCGTTCTGCAGGGTGTCGGTACCGTAGGGCAGGTGCCAGTTGTGCGCCTCGGTGGCGCCCCAGGGCAGCACCGCCACCTCGTAGCGGGTTGACTTGACCTGTTGCCAGTTCGTCTCGGCGATCATCCAGGGGCGCGGGGCGTGGGACATGCGGGCATGAAAGCCGGTCCGAGGCCCGGTGCAAGACCTGTCGGCAGGGCTTCGGCCGCGAACGAAAAACGCTTCCGGGGTTGTCAAAGCGCCGCGGCTGCTCTAGCCTGCCCGCCCCCTCCGACCTTGGCCGCCCTCCGCCGTCGCTGGTCGGGTGGGTTCACCGCAGCCTTTCTTCATGAACATCAACGTCGAACACCAACCCAACTGCCGCGCTGTGGCGCACATCCGCGTCCCCGCCGCCGAAGTCAGCCGGCAGCGCGCCGTCATCACCGCCCAGTACGCCAGCCAAGTCCGGCTGCCGGGCTTCCGCCCCGGTAAGGCCCCGGCCGCCGCCGTGCAGAAGCGCTACGGCGCCGACATCCAGCAGGAACTCGAGCGCCAGCTCGTCAACGACGGCCTGCGCCAGGCGATCCGCAGCGAGGGCCTGGAAGTGCTCAACATCCTGTCGGTCACCGACAAGATCGTCCATGACACCGACCAGAGCTTCAGCTTCACCGCCGAGATGACCCTGGCGCCGAAGTTCGAACTGCCCGACTACAAGGGCATCCCGGTCAAGCTGCCGCGCATCGAGGTGACCGACGCCGATGTCGACCACGACCTGCTGCACCTGCGCGAGCGCTACGCCACCTTTCAGGACGTCGAGCGCGGCGCCCGCAATGGCGATGCCCTGGTGCTGGTCGCCACCAGCAGCCTCGAGGGCGTGCCCCTCGCCGAGGCCATGCCTGAAGCACCCGATTACCTCAAGGAAATCCAGGAAAACTGGTTCCTGCTCGACGAGGAAGAGGATTTCCTGCCCGGTTTCTACGCCGGCCTGCAGGGCATCGAAAAGGACGGCGCGCGCACCCTGTCGATCACCCTCGGCGACGACTTCGCCTTTGAAGCCCTGCGCGGCAAGACCCTCGAATTCGCGGTCACCTGCAAGGGCGTCAAGGAGAAGGCCGTGCCGCCCCTCGATGCCGACTTCCTCCAGAAGATCGGTGGCGGTGAGATGACCGAGGAAATGCTGCGCGGCGAAATG
Organism: uncultured Prosthecobacter sp.; assembly: GCA_964605265.1. Taxonomy (GTDB): domain Bacteria; phylum Verrucomicrobiota; class Verrucomicrobiia; order Verrucomicrobiales; family Verrucomicrobiaceae; genus Prosthecobacter. The sequence continues at coordinate 11,404 of CAZSBO010000061.1, read as the reverse complement.
CGCGAAGCGATCCGCCGCCGCCGCGAGCAGGCGCGTGAAAATGAGAAGGGCAACCAGGTGCTCGCCCACATCTTTGAGAAGGTCGAGTTCGATCTGCCGCAGGAAATCGTCAACCGCGAGGCCCAGCGCCGCACGAATGACATCGCCATGCGCGCCATGCAGCAGGGCATGAGCGAGGAGGAACTGCTCAAGCACCAGGACGAGATCCTCGGCAACGCCAGCCAGCAGGCGCGCCAGAGCATCAAGGTCAGCTTCATCCTCGAACAGGTCGCCAAGAAAGAGGGCCTGGCCGTTGCCGACCAGCAGATGACCCAGGCGCTCGCCAACCTGGCCGCCCGCCAGAAGAAGCCGATCAAGAAGTTCATCGCCGAGGCCCACAAGTCCGGCATGATCGACAGCCTGCGCGAGGACCTGCTGCTGCAGAACGCGATGCAGTTCCTCAAGGACAGCGCCCAGGTCGAGGAAACCGATCCGGAACCGGAAGTCTGCGACCAGCATCCGCCGGCGGCCGCCTGATCCCCTCCGCCGCATGTCCGCCGAACGCCGCATCCTTGTCACCGGCGCCAACGGCGTCCTGGGTGGGGCCATCGCGCGCCAGTTCCTGGAGCGCGATCCCGCCTGCCGGGTCTGGCTCGGCGTGCGCCACGGCCGCGACCAGGCGGAAGCGCTTGCCGCGGCCTTCCCGCAGCGCGCGCTTCTTGTGAACCTCGAAGTCACCCGCGCCGAAGACTGGCAGTCGGCAGTCACCGCCATTGAGGCCGGGGCCGGACCGCTCTCGGTCCTCATCAACAATGCCGGCGGCCACGATGACGCCCTGCTGGCGACCATGCGTCGCGAGCAGTGGGACAGCGTCATCGATGGCAACCTCAATGCCGTCTTTCTCGGCTGCCAGGCCGCGGTCGGTTCGATGCTGCGCGGTCGCTGGGGCCGCATCATCAATGTCGCCTCGTTGAGCGCCCTGCATTCGCCCGCCGGCCAGGCCAACTACGCCGCCGCCAAGGCCGGCGTGCTTGGCCTGACCCAGAGTCTCGCCAAGGAAACCGCCCGCCTCGGCATCACTGTCAACGCCGTCTGCCCCGGTCACATCGAGGGCGCGCCACCCGCCGGCTGGAGCGAGGAACAGCTACAGGCCGCGCGCCGGCAGACGCCCATGCGCCGCTTTGCCCGGCCGGAGGAGATCGCTGCGGTGGTTTTCTTCCTTGCCAGCCCGGAAGCAAGCTATATGACAGGAGCGGCCCTCAAGCTCGACGGCGCCCTCGTCTGACCCCCCACGATGAACCTCCGCCAACGCATCAAAGAAGTCATGGCCGGCGAGCTGATGCTCGAGGTCGCCGCCGACAGCATTGCCGACGACGCGCCGCTGTTTGGGCCCGAAGGCATCGGCCTCGACAGCGTCGACGCCCTGCAGCTCGTCGTGGCCCTGGAAAAGCACTTCCAGTTCAAGCTCGCCGATCCCGCCCAGGCGCGCGAGATCCTGCACAGCGTCGACAGCATCGCCCAGGCCATCGAGGCCGCCGGCCAGGGCTGAGGCCATGAAAGCGGCCCTGCTCCTCCTGCTCAAGGCCGCCGTCACCGCGCTCCTGCTCGGCCTGCTCTTTCGCGAGCATCGCAGCACCCTGCTGGCCCCGCTCGAGGGCCTGCTCGCCAATCCCGGCTGGACCTGTGCCGGCCTCGCCGCCGCCGGCGGCGCCCTGCTTTTCGCCGCCCTGCGCTGGCAGGCCGTGCTGCGTGGGCAGGGACTGCCGCTGCCGCTCGCGGAACTGGGCCGGCTCATCGTCATCGCCGCCTTCTTCAACACCACCTCGCTCGGGGTCGTCGGCGGCGATGCCTGGCGCGCGCTCGCCCTGCTGCGCCGACCCGGCACGCAGCGCCTGCCGGTCGTGGTCTCAATCCTGCTCGATCACCTCGTCGGCCTCGTCTCGCTGGCGCTGATCTTTCTCGCCTGCGCCTGGGCGGTGCGCGAACCGCTGGCCCGGCTGGATCCGGTGGCTCTCGCCGCGGTGCAGGGCTTTGCGGTCTTCATGATCGGCACGCTCGCCGCCGTCGCGGTGACCATCGCCGCTTCGACACCCGCCGTGCACCGGCGTCTCGCGGCGCGACTCGCCGGCGGGGTGTTTCAGCGACCCGCCTTGCAGAAGTTTGTCGATGCCTGCGATGCCCTGCGCCGCGCCTGGCGCCAATCCCTGCTCGCCCTCGGTCACTCATTGCTGATGTTCGCCTGTCACTTCGGCCTGTTCTACTGCGGCCTGCGCGCGGTCGGTGGCGACGCCCCGCTCGTCGAATTCCTCGCCGCCATGCCGGTGATCGATGCCGCCGCCGGCCTGCCGGTTTCCGTCTCAGGTCTCGGCGTGCGCGAAACCACCTTCGAAATCCTCGTCGGCGGCCTCACCGGCCTCGCCGCTCCGCTGGCCGTCGCCGCCTCGCTCGCCGGCTGGCTCTTTACCACCGCCTGGGGCCTGCTCGGCGGCCTGCTGTTTGTGGTGGGGTGCCGTACCCCGTGATTCCGTGCAGGCGCATTGCGCCGTGGCGATCCCATCTCCAATCTCCCATCTTCTGCGGCTCAGCCGCCCCTCATGCCTCACAACAAGGCCTCGGCCACCAAGGCAGGGGAGAGCACTTGGACCCCTTGAATGGCGGTGCCGAACAGCGATCCAAAGTGGGTGCGGTCGCCCGTCACCAGAATGTCGCATCGTGATCGGATGGCGGCGGCAAGTACGGGGCGATCCCTTTCCACCAGGGGCAGGCTTTTCTCCAACTCCCAATCGCGTGCGCGGGTGGGGTGCCACTCCAAGCGGGATTGCCAGGACTCCAGCCAAACCAAGCCCGACGGGGTTTTGGCGGTGAGATTCCGGCGCGCCTCCTCGATGACGTAGGCATCCACACAAAGGCAATGACCTTCTTCCAACAGGAGTGTCAGCAATCGACGAACGGCGCCGTCGGAACGGGCTGCGGAAAAGATCACATTGGCGTCCAGAAACAGGCGCATGCCGAGTCAGCGCTTTTTGCGTTTCAGGACTTGAGCGAGTTCCGCTTCTTCGCGGTCGAATTCGGCGATCCGGTTGTCAGAATAGGTTTCGACCGGCAGGGTCACCGTCGGGCGCAGCAGAATGCCTTCAGGCGTGGTCTCTGCGATGAGAACATCCTTGGCGCGGATGCCGAAAAAGGCACGCATTTTGGCCGGGAGCGACACGACGCCGCGATCACTCATCTGAAGAGGAACTTGCATGGCAAGCATCGTTGCAGAAAAACAGAAATTCTGCAAGATCAATCGTTTCCATAGCTGAGGCGAGGGTTCGCCCAAGGACAGGGCTCAGGGGCTGCGTGCGAGTTCCTTGGACGGCGTGCAGTCCTGCTGGCGCATTGCGCCGTGGCACCCCGATCTTCCATCTCCCATCTTCTATCTCCCGCAGCTCAGCTGCGCCGCCTCAGCACAACCCACAGCGCGGCGTGGTCGCTGTCCCGGACCCGCCAGAGTTTTTCCACCCCGACCACCTGCCAGTCCGGCCCGACCCAGACCTGGTCCAGGCTGAGCAGGGGCAGGCCGAGCGGCCAGGTTTCCGCCAGACCGCCCGGGCGGGCCTCGAAGACGTTGCGATAGCGCGCGCGCCAGGCTTCCAGGAAGACGGATTCCAGCGGTGTGTTGAGGTCGCCCACCAGCAGCGCGTCCGATCGATCCTGCGCTTGGGCGAGCACCTCCTGCAACTGGCCGCGGCGCGAATGCAGCAGGTGCGCGAAGACGTCGGCAACCACCACCGGAAAGGTCGGCCAGGGCCCGTTGACCTCGAAGCGGGCGTAGGCGCCGCTGCCGTCCAGTTTGCCGCGCTCGCGGTAGCGCGAGGGCACGCGTGACAGCCAGAGCAGGCCGCGCGGCATCCAGTCGGCCCGATAGCCCGGCAGGGCCTGCTCATAGGCGCGCAGCCAGTCGGGCTGAACGCGACCCGGTTCGATCACGGCCACAATATGCGGCTGGCGGGCGCGCACGAGTTCGATCAGGCCGTTGTGCGGTCCCTGCGGGCGCGCGACATTCCAGACCAGCAGGCGCAGATCGTCATCGCGAGGCGGGACGGCCGGAGGTGGCTCCAGCCGCGGGTCCAGCCAGGTCAGGCCGAGGGCCACCGCCAGCGAGAGCGCCCCCAGGCGGCTGCGTCGCGTCGCACCCGGCCACAGTGCGAGGACGCAGGCCAGCGCCAGCAGGCAGGGTTTGGGCAGGGCGTAGAAGAGCAGGGCCAGGCCGGGCAGACGGTCCTTCAGGCCGAACTGCAGCAGCAGGCCGGCCGCCAGCAGCAGCCAGCCGGCCCGGCAGGTGCGGCGCAGAAGGATCGACATGCCCGCAGACTGGCGCGGCCGCGCGCGGGCTGCAATGCTGCAAACCGGGGCTTGTCGGCCGCGGGGGTACCTGCTAAGCCAGCGGCATGATCCATCCCCTCTTTGATCTCACCGGCAAATGCGCTCTCGTCACCGGCGGCAGCAAGGGACTCGGCAAGGCCATGGCCCGCGGCTTCGCCGAGGCCGGCGCCGATGTCTTCATCTCGAGTCGCCACGAGGACGAACTGCGCGCCGCCGCCGCGGAGATCGGCGCGGGCTTGAACGTCCGGGTCGAGTGGATGGTGGCCGACATGATCGATCGCGCCCAGGTCAAGGCCCTGGCCGAGGAAGCGGTGCGCCGACTCGGCAAGGTCGACATCCTGGTCAACAACGCCGGCTCCAATCAGCCGCAGGCGATCGATGAAATCACTGACGAAGCCTGGGACCGCATCGTCGAACTCGATCTGACCAGCTGCATGGCCCTGACCCGCGCCTTGGTGCCCGGCATGAAGGAACGCCAGTGGGGCCGCATCATCCACATCTCCTCGGTGCTCGGCGTCGGTTCCAAGGAGAAACGCAATGTCTATTCGGCCTGCAAGGCCGGCCTCATCGGCCTCGCCAAGGCCAGCGCCATCGACCTCGGTACCTACAACATCACCGTCAACTGCCTCTGCCCGGGTCCCTTCCTCACCGACCTGCCCGGCTCATTGCTCAGCCCGGCCGAGAAGCAGGCTTTCTCGGATCGCACCGCCCTCAAGCGCTGGGGCCAGCCGCGCGAACTCGCCGGCCCGGCCCTGCTGCTCGCCAGCGAGGCAGGCAGCTACATCACCGGCGAGGCCCTGCTCGTCGATGGCGGCGCCTTTGCGCGGGCGCTGTGAGGCCAAGGGAAAAGGGAAAAGGAACAAGGAACAAGGAACAAGGCATGCCATGAAGACTTGGCTGCAAGGCGTGATCGGGCTGCTGCTGCCGCTGGCGGCTGTGGCGGCGGAGATGCCGGTGGCCGATGCTGCGGCGCTGGAGCGGGCGTTGCAGGTCGCGCGCCCCGGTGACACGCTTGTGCTCGCCGAGGGCGAGTGGCGCGACGTCGTTCTTCGCTGCCAGGCCGAGGGCACCGCGCAGGCGCCCATCACTCTGCGCGCGGCGGTGCCGGGCAAAACCGTGTTTACGGGTGCCTCGGGTCTGCGTTTGGGCGGACGTCATGTCGTGGTGGAGGGCCTGTGGTTCCGCAATCCGGATCCGTCCATCGGCGACACGATTGAGTTTCGCCTCGACGCCAAGCGCCTCGCCGAGCATTGCCGGGTCAGCCAGTGCGCCATCACCTTGGATCCCGGCCAGGCGGCGCGCGACGCCAAGGAGAGTCGCTGGCTTGGTCTTTATGGCGGGCACAACCGGGTCGATCACTGCTACTTCGCCGGCAAGGTGACGAAGGGCGCCACCGCGGTGGTCTGGCTCGGCGAGGGCCAGGCCGCGCGACACCAGATCGATCACAATCACTTCGGCCCGCGCGAGCGCCTGGGCAAGAATGGTGGCGAGACGATCCGCATTGGCGATAGCAAGACCTCCCTGACCGAGGCTGCCTGTGTGATCGAGGACAACCTCTTCGAACGCTGCAACGGCGAGGCTGAGTGCCTTTCCAACAAGTCCTGCGGCAACATCTACCGTCGCAATGTCTTCCTCGAGGTCAGCGGCGCCCTCACCCTGCGCCATGGCAATGGCTGCCTCGTGGAAGGCAATGTCTTCCTCGGCAACGGCGCCTCCGGCACCGGCGGCATCCGCATCATCGGCGAGGATCACGTCGTGCGCGGCAACCACCTGCAGGGCCTCGCCGGCGCCGACGCCCGCAGCGGCCTGACCCTCATGCAGGGCGTGCCGGATTCGCTTCCGCACGAGTACTTCCAGGTCCGACGCGCGCGCATCGAGGACAACATCCTGATCGACTGCAGGCACCCGATCCTCATCGGTCTGCAGGACGGCCGCGGCAGCCTGCCGCCGCTCGACACCGTTTTTCGCCGCAACCGCATCCACGCCCCCGCGGCGACCGTCGTCGAAGCCCGCTGCGACACCGCCGGCGTCCGCTGGCAGGACAACGTCTTTTTCGGCAAGACCCTCGGTCTGCCGGAACAAGCCGGCATCACTTGGGAAAAACCCGACCTGCCCGCCCCGCCCACCGTCGACCGCCGCCCCTACGGCCCAGCCTGGCGAACCCCCTGACAGCCGCCTGGCGGGATTTGGGTAGGGCGCCGCTGCGCCGGCGCCGTGACTTCGCTCGCGGTCGGGCTGGCGGGATGGACGTCCCTGAGGGTTGCCCCTGCGGCTGAATCAGATGTCGCTCACGCGATGGCGGTTGAACTGAGATTCAAATCCCGCCAATTTTTGATGACCACTCCATTGGAGTGGTCGGGCTGGCGGGATTGACCTTGCTGCGCAACGCCCCGCGATGTGGCCTGCGGCTGAGAGGAATGTCGCTCACGCGACGGGCGGTCGAACCGAGGTTCAAATCCCGCCGGAATGAAACCATCCAGTTTGGATGGTCGGGCTGGCGGGATTCGAACCCACGACCTCTTCGTCCCGAACGAAGCGCTCTACCAGGCTGAGCCACAGCCCGCTTGGGGCCGTTGCCGGCCTTGACGGTGATCCGCAGGGGGCTGCGGACAGGAAAGGCAACCTAATCGGCCGCGGGCGGAGCGCAAGCGGGAAAAGTTCCTTCGACAAAGCGGTCGCGCCACTCGGGGCGGGGCAGCAGGCAGGCGGGGGCGCGACCGAACCAGCGGTAGCGACGCCGGGCCAGGGCGTCGTAGGCGGCGTCGCGCAGGGGGCGGGGCAGCAGTTTCAGGAGAAGCAGGAGTCGCCAGGCGCCGCCGAGCAGGCGGGCGATCTCGAGCACGGCGTCGCTGCGCTGGAACGCCCCGTGCGGGGTGAGCAGCAGCAGCGTATCGGGTCGCTCGGGGTCGAGCCCGTGCTCCCGGTACAGCCGGGAACCCAACGCAGACTGGATCGAGCCGTAGTGCAGCCGACCTGCCGGATCGCGCGGCAGCAGGAAGCCGACGACGCCCTCGCAGAGGTGGCAGACGCCGTCAAAGAGCAGCAGGTTTTGGGGAATCTCAGATTTCAAATTTCAGATCTCAGAGGGAGGGGTGCGGGGACTCCAACTCTGGCAACCGGCTCCCATGTAGGGGCGCCCCCGAACTTTAAACATGAAACATTCAACCTTAAACCGTACTTCTGCCATGCGCTCCCTTGTTTTCGCCCTGTTGCCGGGCCTGCTGGCGGTGGCTGAAGTGCCGAAGATCCGCGGCCTGAGTCGGTCGGACCTGCTGGAATACCGTGGGTCTGATGACCAGGTGCGACGAGCGGGCACGGCGGCGGAGTGGCAGTCGCGGAGGCGCGAGGCTTTGGCCGGGTTTCAGCAGGTGTCCGGACCGCTGCCGACCGCAGGTCGTTCGGTCGTGCCGGCGGTGGAAGTGCTGGAGGAGGCAGACTGCGGCAGCTACCTGCGGCGGCTGATTCGCTACGAGGCGACCCCCGGCGGCTGGGTGCCGGCCTACCTCTGCCTGCCGAAAACGGCGCTGGCAGGCCAGCCGGCGCCGGCGGTGCTCTGCCTGCACCCGACCGAAAACACGATTGGTCACCAGGTGGTGGTGGGTCTGGGCGGCAAGCCGAACCGCCAGTATGCCGCTGAGCTCGCCGAGCGGGGCTTTGTCACTTTGTCGCCCAGCTACCCGCTGCTGGCGAAGTACCAGCCCCAGCTCGCCAAGCTGGGTTTTACCAGCGGCACGATGAAGGCGATCTGGGACAACCTGCGCGGCATCGACCTGCTGGCCGCGCTGCCGGAAGTCCGTGCCGATGCCGGTTTCGCCGCCATCGGTCATTCGCTCGGCGGCCACAACGCGATCTACACGGCGGTGTTCGAGCCGCGGGTGCGCGTGGTGGTGTCGAGCTGCGGCTTCGATTCCGTGCTCGACTACAAGGGCGGCAACCTGAAGGGCTGGGTACAGGAGCGCTACATGCTGAAGATGGCCGACTACGTGGGCCGACCCGCGGAGACGCCCTTTGACTTCTACGAGTTGATCGCCTGCCTGGCGCCGCGTCACGTCTTCGTCAACGCCCCGCTCCACGACAGCAACTTCCAGTGGCAGAGCGTCGACCGCATCGCCGCCGCGGCCAAGCCTGTGTTCGCCCTGCATGGCGCGGCGGACCGACTCGACATCCGCCATCCCGACTGCGATCACGACTTCCCGGATGCCGAGCGCCTGGCGTCGTACGAGCTGATTGGCAGGGTGTTGGGGAAAGGAATAAGGAATAAGGAATAAGGAATAAGGGATGAGGGATGAGGGATGAGAGTGCTTGGCGTCTTGATCCGAACTGGCTTGTTGGCATGATGTGATGGCCATGAAGCGCGGTGCATCCCATTTTCTCTACGGGTTTCGCGTTCTGCTTTATGGTTTGGGGATAGCGGCTTTGCTCTTGCCGGTGACCCTGCTGGTTCTGCGATGGACGGGAGAGCGTCGCTGGGAGCGTGCGCAAAGTGAACTGAAAGCGGCGGGCGGTTCGTTGGATCGCTCAAGCCTCCCTCCGCGACCCATCCCCAGCGCAGAAAATTTCGCCGCGATCGAACAGCTCAACGGCATCGCCATGCCGCCTGGAAACGGCGCTGTCGCGCAGGAGGCCCAAGAGAAGCGCCGCAAGCTCGAAAGGCTCTGCCAATTTCTGCAGCAGGCCCGAGCGGAGTTAGATTCAGGGCAGGGGTTTGCGACAGCCCGTGGTGTCGATGTTCAAGCCTTGGCCCGTGCGCATCAAGCGGGTGGATGGCTCGCCTGGCCCGTTGGCGCGACCGTCGATGCCGCCGGGTTGCGGCTCGCCTTGGAAAGGCACGCGCCCTTCCTGGCGGAGTTGGGCCATGCAGCGGTGCAGCGTGCCCAGGCTGAGTTTCTGCCCAGGCCGATGGAGCGATCCGCTCAGGCGATCGAGGAGGACTGGCCCCATTGGGAGGCGGTGCTTGGCCTGCATGAATTGCTTGGCCTGCATGCCGTCGCTTGTCTTGCGGAGGGTGATGCCGCGGTTGCCAGTCAGCAGGCACTGGCGCAACTGCGCCTCGTCGAGGCGATGTTCCGGGAAGCGCAGTGGAGCCCTCTGGAGATCGGTCTCTGGTTGATGAAAGATGCCCTCCAGACGGTCTGGACCCTGCTTCAGAGCGGCCTTCTCCACGAGCCACAGCTGGAGCAACTCCAAAACGCGCTCGGGACGATGGATCTGGACCACGTTTTTTTGCAGACCACCTTCCATGAATTGGCGGCAACGTTGCAGAATTTTGTCGGCGAGGTTGCCTCGTCTGGCTTGGACTTTGAGAAGTTGCTTCGCCAGTTGCCGCATCCAGGCACGGTGCGAAGCGGATGGGATTCGGCTTTCGAGGTTCGCCTCAGAAGCGCCTTTCTGGAAGACCACCTGCGCTGGCTGATCCGTCCGCTGCGAGAGGCGGGTCTTCAGTCGCTCTTGGTTCAGACCGAAGAACGGAAACGCTGGGTGTCGCTAAGAGCAGCCTCAGCCGTCGGCAGGACAGAGCGGATGTTGTCCAAAATGATGCTGATCATGGTCAACGAGCAAGTGGTGCCGGCCGCATTTGTCGAAACCCTCCGTCGCCAAGCCGTTCTCGCCTGTGCCCTGGAGCGGCATCGGCTCCGGCATGAAACCTACCCCATGGCATTGACGGAACTCTCCATCAAGGTTCCGACCGCTTGTCTCAAGGCCGTCGATGGCAAACCCATGCGGTATCGCCGTAGTGAAGATGGACGATACCGCCTGTGGTCGGACGGCCTTGATGGCAGGGATGACGGCGGCGCTTTTCATGTGGAGTTGAACTCCGAAGGGGAGACACCCTCGCCGGACAGCGAGCGCTATCGGGGCGATTGGGTTTGGCGCTATGAACCAGCCCTGGCGTTCTGATGTGGCGCCGGGCGCCCGCTTGAAACTTGGAACCTGTAACTTGAGACTTCCTCCGAAGGAGGGCCTCAGCCCGCCTTCACGGCGGTCAGGAAGCCGCGGCCGACGACGGTGTCCTGGTAGCCGCCGGGCTGGAAGCCGGCTTCGATGAGCAGCTCGGCGTACTCGGCGCTGCTGTAGCACTTGCCCTGGGTGGAGTGCATGAGCAGGCAGGAGTACTCGGCCACGTGGCGCGGGCCGGTCTTGTCGGCGTTGATGAAGGCGTCGTGGATGACCAGCAGCCCGCCCGCCGGCAGGGCGGCGTGGGAGGCCGCCAGCAGTTGCCGCACCTCGGGCAGGTCCCAGTCATGCAGGACGTTGGAGAACAGGTGGACATCGCAGTCGGCTGGCAGACCGGCAAACATGTCGCCGGTGGCGACGCCGACGCGGTCGCCGCAGCCGCGCTCGGCGATGAGGGCGGCGGCGATGCGATCCACCGGGGCCTGGTCGAAGGCGACCGCCTGCAGGTGCGCATTCCGGGCGGCGAGGGCGCAGGCGTAGATGCCGCTGCCGGCGCCGATGTCGAGCAGGCGCCGCCGCCCGCTCAGATCGAGCCGTGCCGCCAGGGCCTGGGCGAGGAAACGGCCGCGGCAGTCCATGGCGGCGGTGAAGCGACGGGCAAAGTCCTCCTCCTCCATCGCCTTGTGCCAGTCGAACGCGGCCTTGTCGCCGCTCCAGCCGGCCGGTTTGCCGGTGCGCAGCACCTCCAGGAAATCGCGCGCGATGGGTCGGTCATGCAGGGAGGCGTAGTAGGGCCCGAGAAACCACTCCGAATCCGAGCAGAGGTGCTCGCGCGCGGTCGGGGTGACGGTGAAGATCCCGTCTTTGCAGCCGACCCAGCCGTTGCTGGCAAACAGGGTCAGCAGGACGTCGGCCGGCCGTTCCTGAAAGCCAAAGCGGGCGCAAACCTCCGCCAGGGTGGACGGCTGGGCCGCCAGTTGGGTGAAGAAATCCAGGCTCAGGGCCGCGGCGATCAGATCGACGGCGTACAGGCTGTCGCGGTAGCGGTAGATGGCCAGCGGATCGGTCTGCGGGGCGGCGGTGAGGTCGGGCAACATGCCCGCCACCATGCCGGAAACCGCCCGGCCCGCCAGCCCCGGATCAGGCTTTCTCGGGGGCGGGT
>CAZSBO010000060.1:0-21301 GCA_964605265.1 uncultured Prosthecobacter sp. | reverse complement strand
GGCCGATCGATCCCTACCGCACTCCGGGAGATCCCAAAAGCGGGGTCATCTTTGGCGTGCAGGACGAACCGCTCGGTGAGCACGGTGCGGCGGATGACAGCATCCAGGGCTACTGCTTCCGTCTGTGCCTGACCCGGGATCCGGCCAACCGCCGGCCCATCGAAAAACCTGCCACCTACGATCCCGCCCACTACGAACTGCAGCGCCGCTACCTCGCCGCCGGCGGCAGCATCACACCGCCCCATGCGGCCCTGCCGAATGGCAAGACCGACCCGGGCACCTGGCATTCGCTGGCGGGCAATTTTACCGGCTGGAACCACCGTTACCCGGTCGCCAGCTACGCGGAACGCGAGGCGATGCTGCGCAGCAGTCGCGACTCCATCCAGGGCCTGTACTGGTTCATGGCACACGAGGCGGCCGTGCCTGCGAAGCTGCGCGAGGCTTGGGCGGCCTGGGGCCTGTGCCGGGATGAATTCATCGACAACGGCGGCTGGCCGCGCGCCTTTTACGTGCGCAACGGCCGGCGCATGGTCGGCGACTTCGTCCTGACCGAGGCTCAACTGCGCCGCACGAACCCCGAACCCGTGCACGACAGCGTCGGCCTGATCTGGTGGCCACCGGATTTCCACAGTGCCCGCCGCCTCGCCAGGCAGGGCCGGGTCTGGAACGAGGGCGCGGTGTTCAATGTCTCCAAAGAGCCCGACTGGATCCCCTGCGGCATCCCCTACCGCTGCCTCGTCCCGAAGGCGCGGGAATGCATCAACCTGCTTAGCCCGACCTGCCCTTCGTCGAGCTACGTCGCCTATGGCGCCTATCGCATCGAGTTCACCTTCATGGCCGCTGCCCAAGCCGCCGCCACCGCCGCGATGCTGTCGCTCGAATCCGGCAGCCCCGTGCAGCAGGTGGCTTACGACAAGCTGCGCCGTCGCTTGCTCGCGGATGCACAGGTGCTGGCGGTGCCGGCGGATTGATTTCGGTGCGGCTACTGCGAAAGGGGTTTCGGCTTTCGCCGAATCGTTCCCCTTGCCATGCGGCTGGTGCGAAGCCGTGCGGCTGAAGCCGCAGCCACTTTCCCCAGACGGCTGTCGCATTCCGACCACTCTTTGTCGTGGCGGGCGGGCGGGGGCTGGGATTATGCTCTGGCATGATGCGCCTCGAAAACCTCGTCCTTCTTGTCACCGGCAGTTGCACCGGCATCGGCAAAGCCATTGCCAAGCGCGCGGTTGCCGAGGGCGCGCGTGTCATCATCCACGGCCTGGAGGCCGACCTTGCCGCGGAGGTGGTGGCGGAACTCGGTGCGGAGCGCGCGGTCGCCCACGTCGAGGATCTCACCACGCCCGGCTGCCCGGAGCGGCTGGTGGCACTGGCGGTCGAGCGCTTTGGTCGCCTCGACGCCGTGGTCAACAACGCGGCCCTGGTCGCCCAGGGCAACCTGCAGAGCTGCGACCCCGATTTCCTGCGCCGCATGCTGGAGGTGAACACGGTCGCGCCCTACGCCCTGATCCGCGCCGCCCTGCCGGAACTGCGTCGGGTGCGCGGCAGTGTCATCAACATCGGCAGCGTCAACGCCTACAGCGGCGAACCCAATCTGCTGCCCTACAGCATCAGCAAGGGTGCGCTGATGACCCTGACCCGCAACCTGGGTGACACCCTCATGCGCGAGGACGGCGTGCGCGTGAACCAGATCAACCCCGGCTGGGTGCTCACCGAGAACGAGGCGAAGCGCAAGCGCGAGCACGGCCTGCGCGACGACTGGTATGCCGACCTACCGAAGATCTATGCCCCCGCCGGTCGCATCCTCTGGCCCGAGGAAATCGCCGCCTGCGCCGCCTGGCTGCTGGCCGCCGAATGCGGCCCCATCAGCGGCCAGGTCTTCGACCTCGAACAGCACCCCTTCATCGGCCGCAACCCACCCAAGGACGAGACCACGATCCCGGTGAAGTGATCCCCTTTCCAGGCACCCATCTTCCATCTCCCATCTTCGATCTTCCACCTCCATGCCCCAACTCGCCGCCTTCCCGAAAGCCTACATGACCGCCCTCTGCAAGGACGGCACGATGACGGTCTCCGAGTGGATCCAGCTCGCCGCCACGCTCGACGTCCAGGGCCTGGAGTGGTACGCCGGTTTCCTGGAGATGGCCGATGAAGCCAACTGGCCGCGCTTCCGTCAGGAAGTCGAAGCCACCGGCCGGGTCATCCCGATGATGTGCTGCTCGCCCGACTTCACCCATCCGGACGCGGCGTTTCGCGCGCGCGAGATCGCCAAGCAGAAGCGTTGGATCGACATGACGCACGCGCTCGGCGGTTCCTACTGCCGCGTGCTCAGCGGCCAGCGCCGGCCCGAGCTGAGCATTGCCGAGGGCGTGCGGCTCGCTGCCGACTGCATCCGCGCCTGCCTGCCCCATGCCCAGGAACGCGGCATCACGCTCATCCTCGAAAACCACTACAAGGACGACTTCTGGGACTACCCCGAGTTCGCCCAGAAGATGGACGTTTTCTGCCAGCTCGTCGACGCGGTCGACCACCCGAACTTCGGCGTCAACTACGACCCCTCGAACACCTACCTCGCCGGCGAGGATCCGATCGAACTGCTCAAGCGCGTGTCGCACCGGGTGGTGACCATGCATGCCAGCGATCGCTATCTCGCCGAGGGCACGCTCGAGGACCTGCGCCGCGAGGAGGGCGGCGCCCAGGGCTACGCCAAGCGCCTGCGCCACGGCGAGATCGGCAAGGGCCTGAACAATTACGATGCGATCTTCAGGGAGTTGAAGCGGGTCGGCTTCGACGGCTGGATCAGCATCGAGGACGGGGTGGACGGCATCGATCAGCTTGAGCGCAGCGTCGCCTTCCTGAAGCGGAAAATCGCCGAACACTGGAGCTGACCGTCATGCCTGCTTCCGACGAACCCCTGCCGGCGCAGTTGAAGGACTGGTTTAACGAGGCGCGCCACCGCCACCTCGCCCGCGAGCTGGCGGCGGTGGCCCCCCGCTTTGACGCAGCGGTCTTCCTGCAGCACACCCTCGACGACCTCGACACGCGCAGCCTCATGCAGCGCCTGCAGCAGTGCGCGGTCGCCGTCGACGCCGCCCTGCCCGGCAGCTACCGGCAAAAGGTCGGCGTGCTGAAGAAACTGGCGCCGCGGGTCGGCCATGAATTTGTCGCCATCTTCCTGAGCGACTTCGTCGCCCGCTTCGGCGCCGATGACTTCGATTTCTCCCTCGAAGCGCTGCGCTTCTTCACCCGCTTCGGCTCCGCTGAGTTTGCCGTGCGACCCTTCATCGCCGCCGAACCCGGGCGCGCCTTCGCCACCCTCATGGAATGGACGCGGGATCCGCACGAGGCGGTGCGCCGGCTCGCCAGCGAGGGTGCCCGGCCGCGTCTGCCCTGGGGCCTGCAACTGCGCGACCTCGTGCGCGATCCGCAGCCCTGCGCCGTGCTCTTGGAGGCACTCAAGGACGATCCCTCGGCGAGTGTGCGTCGCTCGGTGGCCAACCATCTCAATGACATCAGCAAGGATCACCCCGAGTGGGTGCTGGATCGGCTGCAGACCTGGGAGCTGGAGCGCGAATCCCAGGGCTGGATCGCCCGTCATGCCTGTCGCACCCTGATCAAGCGCGGTCACCCGCGCGCGCTGCAGTTGTTCGGCTTTGGCGCAGTGCCCAAGGTCGAGGCGACGCTGTCGCTCCAGCCCGCGCGCCTGCGCCTGGGCGAACGTCTTGGCCTGCAGGCGGTCCTGCGCTCGCGCTCCCAGCAACCGCAGCGGTTGGCGGTCGATTACGTGATCCACTACGTCAAGGCGCGCGGGCAGACCTTTGAAAAGGTCTTCAAGTGGACCGTGCTCGACCTGCCGGCGCGTGGTGAGACGGTGCTGGAGAAACGCCAATTGCTGCGCGACTTCACCACGCGCAAGCATCATGCCGGCCAGCACCGGGTGGAGCTGCAAGTCAATGGCGTGCGACTGGCGGCAGCCGATTTCCTGCTGAAGCTCTGAGCGGCGGCCGTGCGATTCAGCGCACGCGCCAGATCTGCACGTCGTCGATCCACACCGTCGAACCGACCAAAAAACTGAACCAGCGCTTCATGGGATGGGCGAAGCCTTCCGAGCGATGGTTGACCATCTTTTTGCCGTCGAGGCTCAGGCGCATTTCGTCGCCCTCGGTGACCAGTACCAGCTCATGCCACTTCGTGTCGGCCTTGAACGGAACGGTGTGGCTCTTGGTTTTTAGCAGCGCCTCCAGGTCTGCCGGCAGCTTTTCCTTGCGCTCCAGGTACCCCTGGCGACGCCCGCGGATCTCCAGGTTCATGACGCCGGTTTTCTGGTCGATCAGCGTCGCGCTGGTTGGCGACAGAATCGCGTAGCAGAGATGGCCGGCATGCACGCCCGGGTTGGTGTCGCGGTCGACAAAACCGAGCTGCAGGCCCTCGCCGCGGTTTTCGCCGGGGAAACGGAAACGCACGATGGCGCCGCCGTCGGTGAAGCCGGCCTCATGATGGATGTGGGCCGCGTGACCCGCCTCCTTGGTGGCGCTGGCGATTTTCAGAATGCCCTCGTCGAGGTCGGCCTGCTTGAGCTGCGGCACGCGGTCGGCCGTGGCGCTGTTCCAGCCGTTGCCGATCGCCTTGGCCAGGTTGCCGTCTTCCTCGCGCTCGAAGGCGTCGTGGAAGATCTGCGTGCCCTTGGCGCGCAGCCAAGTGGCATCGTCCTGAGGGGCGGCGGTGGCGGTCAGGGCGACGAGGGCCGAGAGGACGGTCAGAGGAACAAGCTTCATGAGGCGGCGAATTTGCAACGCGGACCGCACTCAGGCGAGCAGTTCCTTGACGACATTGCCAAAGACGTCGGTCAGGCGGAAATCGCGGCCGGCATAGCGGTAGGTGAGCGTCTCGTGATTGAAGCCGAGCAGGTGCAGAATCGTCGCATGCAGGTCGTGCACGTGCACCTTGCCTTCGGCGATCGACAGGCCGATGTCGTCGGTGGCGCCGTGGGTGTAGCCGCCGCGCACGCCGCCGCCGGCCATCCAGACCGTGAACCCGTCGGTGTGATGGTCGCGACCCACCTTCGGCGTCAGCGGCAACTGGGCGGTGGGCGTGCGGCCCATTTCACCGCCCCAGATGACGAGCGTGTCCTTGAGCATGCCGCGCTCTTTGAGATCGTCGAGCAGGGCGGCGATGGGCTGGTCGCACTCGCGGGCGAGTCGCTTCTGGTTGTCATTGACATTTTGATGGCTGTCCCAGGGCTGGCCGGCGCCGTGGTAGATCTGCACGTAGCGGACGCCGCGCTCGGCGAGCCGACGGGCCATGAGCAGTTGTCGGCCCTGCAGGGTGTCGCCGTAGCGTTCGCGGATCTTCTCCGGCTCCTGGCGGATGTCGAAGGCGTCGGTGGCCTCGCTCTGCATGCGGAAGGCGAGCTCGAGCGACTGAATGCGCGCCTCCAGTTGCGGGTCTTCCGGGCGTTCGGCGCGGTGCAGGGCGTTGAGGCGCTGGATGAAACCGAGCTGCTGGCGCTGCTGGCCGGGCAGCAGGAAATCGTTGCGCAGGTTGGCAATGAGGGCCTCGGGATCGGTCTCCGAGGTGTCGACATGGGTGCCCTGGTAGATGCCCGGCAAAAACGCGCTGCGCCAGTTGGCGCTCTGCGCGGTGGGCAGGCCGCTCGGGCACATGACGACAAAGCCGGGCAGGCTCTGGTTCTCCGTGCCAAGGCCGTACAGCACCCAGGAACCGACGCTCGGTCGCGGCAGGGTGAAGTTGCCGGTGTTCATCATCATCAGGCCCGGCTCATGGTTGGGCACGTCGCTGAACATCGAGCGCACCACGCAGAGGTCGTCGGCATGGCGGGCCAGCTGCGGAAACAGCTCGCTGATCTCGACCCCGCTCTGGCCGTGTTTCTTGAACTCAAAGGGCGAGGACAACGCCGCGCCGCCGAGGCGCTTGTCCTTGGCGAGTTCCTTCTTGCCGGGCAGCGGCTTGCCATGGAATTTTTTCAGCAGAGGCTTCGGATCGAAGGTGTCGATCTGCGACGGCCCGCCGTTCATGAACAGGTGGATGACGCGTTTGGCGGTGCCGGGAAACTGCGGCGCGCGCGGCGCCAGCGGCGACAGATTCTCCGCGGTAGCGCGGGTCAGGCCAAGCTCGGTGAGCAGGCCGCCCAGGGCGAGACTGCCAAGGCCAAAACCGGCACGGTTCAGGGCCTGGCGGCGGGTGAGAAAGAGGGGGTTCATGGGATCAATCGACGAAAAGGAATTCGTTGGTCATGAGGAGGGCGTGGGCCATCTGCTCGAGCGGTTGCAACTTGGGTGGGGGCGGCGCTTGGAAATCGGCCTGGGCCTGCCAGACGGTTTGCACGCCGGTGGGGGCGTCTTCGGCGCGGACGAGCAGGCGCAACTCGGGTGCCCAGCGGTAGGCGTCGGTGCTGGGGTTGCGATGGCAGTCGAGGGCGAAGTCGAGGATCTCGCCGCGGCGGACCTGCACGCGGGCGATGTCGGTGCGGGCGGGGTTTTCCTCGACGATCCACTCGCCGAGCAGGCCCTGCCGCGAGGAAACGACGCGGCCGCGGATGCCGTCGCCGCCCTGGCGGGCGAGGGCGAGTTCACCGGCGATCTCGATTTCGCCGTCATACGGCGCCGTCCAGCGGCGGATTGAGGCGAGATGGGGCTTGCGTCCCGGGTGACCGCCGACGGCGCTCAGGCTGAGGTGACCCAACTCGGGATGCGGGTAGCTGCGACCGGCCTGGTAGCTCTTTTTCTGTGGCTCGAAGTAGGGCAGCGGCTTGAAGGCATCGGCCCGCGCGACTTCGGGATCCGGGTTGCCGTAGCCGTACTGCCAGGGGCCGGTTGACGTGCGTTTCTGCAGGCCGGTGGTGGTCTTCAGGAACTGCGCCGCGGCCGCCGACTCAGCGGGTTTCGGACCCCGCAGGAAGACGCGGCGGTACAGCCAGTCGGTCGCCCCCGCCGCCTCGCCGCCGGCCGCCTCGCGGGCCGCCTTGGCCAGGGCGCGCGCCTGGCCGACGATGAAGGGATCGTTCAACGCGAACAGCGCCTGCTGCGGGACCAGCGTCTCGCTGCGTTCCGGGCTGGCGATGTCGGGCGAGGGAAAATCGAAGGTGGTGAACAGCGGGTCGAGGTTCACGCGATCGACGTAGCCGTAGATCGTGCGGCGGCCGCTGAAGGGTTCGGCCGAGAGACTCACCGCGCGACCGCCGAGCGCCGGATCGAGCTGGCCGCTGGTGGCGAGCATGGCGTCGCGCATGGCTTCAAAATCCATGCGCCGGCGGTGGGCACGCCAAAGCAGCGAGTTGTCGGCATCGACCTCGGCCGCCTCGGCGCGGTGGACGCTGCTCTGCTGGTAGGTGGCGGACCGGACGATGTCGCGGATGAGCTGCTTGGTCGAGCCGCCGCGCTGGGTCAGGGCCGAGGCAAGCCAGTCGAGCAGCTCGGGATGCGAGGGCGGTTCAGCCTGCAATCCGAAGTCGCCCGGCGTCTTCACCAGCGCTCGGCCGAGCAGGTGGCGCCAGACGTGGTTGGCCCAGACGCGCGGCGTCAGCGGGTTGTCGGCCGCGGCGATCTTTTCCGCCAGTTCCAGGCGGCCGCTGCGGTCGGCGGCGAAGGGTTTTTTCTGCGGGTCGAGCACCGACAAAAACCGCCGCTCCACCGGGTCGCCGCGCCGGGCGGGATCGCCGCGCACGAAGATGACCGGCTGCACCGGCTTGGCCTTGTCGCGCACCGCCATGGCACGGGCCGGGGCACCGGGGTGGGTGGCCTCGACCTCGGCGATGGCGGTCTCGAGGTCGTTCAATTCGCGGCGACCGGTGCCGAGCAGGCGGTGGGCGGCTTCGACGTCCTTGAGGTTGAAATCGAGCCAGCCGCGGAAGGCGGTGAGCACGGGTTCGGTTTTGGCCTTCTGCGCCTGGGCCAGGACCTTGCCGTAGAGGCGCACGAGCGCGGCGCGATCAGCCGGTGGTGTGGCGCGCAACGCCGCGAGCACGACCGGATGCACCGGCGCGGCACTGCCGGGCACACGACCGGTTTTCAACAGGGCGGCGAGCACGTCGGCATCGCGCGCCGGGCTGGAGCCTGCCACCCGCGCCAGAGGACCGATGACCGGGTCCTCGCGCCAGCGTGCGTCGCTGCGCAGGGCGTTCCACTGGCGGCTGAGCGGGGTCAAAGCGATCTCCATCATCTTCTTGCCGGTGATGAGCTTGCGCACGTCGGCGGTTTTGCTGACTTCCATCTGCACGAGGGCATCGAAGTACAGCTCCGGCTTGGCGAAGACATCGGCCACCGCCTTGTCCTTGAGCCCCTGCACAAAATCCTGCAGCGCTTTCTCCGCCGCCGCCTTGGCGGCTTCGTACTCCGCGCGCAGCTTCGGATCCGTCGGGCCCGAAGCGAGGGCAATCTCCGGCAGGTCGGCCCGGTCCTCGCTGCTGGCGAAGATGCCCGACAGCGCGTAGAAATCGGCGGTCGGGATGGGGTCGTACTTGTGGTCATGGCAGCGCGCGCAGGCCACGGTCAGGCCCATCAGACCGCGGGTGACGACGTCGATGCGGTCGTTGATGACCTCGTCGGTGCGGCGACGGAAGCGCGGGCCGACGGTGAGGTAGCCGAGTGCGGCGAGGCGGGGGTCGTTGTCGGAGTAGCCGAGCTGATCGGCGGCGAGCTGCTCGCGCAGGAAGACATCGTAGGGCTTGTCGCTGTTGAAGGCGCCCACCACGTAGTCGCGGTAGGTCCAGGCAAAGGGATAGCGCAGATCGGCCTGCGCCTGGAAATCCTGGGTGTCGGCGTAGCGGGCGAGGTCGAGCCAGAAGCGGCCCCAGCGTTCGCCGAAGTGCGGTGAAGCGAGCAGTTCATCGGCCTTGGCGGCGACCGCGGCATCGGCATCGCGGGCGAAGGCGTCGGCAAAGGCCTCCAGTTCCGCCGGTGTCGGCGGCAGGCCGGTGAGATCGAAGTGCAAACGGCGCAGCAGGGTGCGGGCATCGGCGCGTGGCGAGGGCTGCAGGCCCTTCTCGCGCAGTTGGGCGGCGATGAAGCCGTCGATGGCGGCCGGCCCCTGTTTCAGGGACGCGGCGTCGGCCGGCACCACAGGCTGGAAGGCCCAGTGCGTCGCGGCCTTCTGGAAGAACAGTTCCTGATTGCCGAGTTCGGCGACGCCACCCGCGGCCGTGCCGCTTTTCGCCGGCCACTTCGCGCCCTGATCGATCCAGGCGCGCAGCACGGCCAGGGTGTTCTCCGGCAGGCGGTCCTCGTCGGGCGGCATCTCCAGATCGGGCTCGAGGTGGGCCATGAACAGGATCAGCGGGCTTTCGCCACTCTTGCCGGGCACGATGGCGGGGCCGTAGGAACTGCCGCCAGCGAGGGCCGCCTCGCGCGAATCGAGGCGCAGGCCGCCCTTTTGCTTGTCGGCTCCGTGGCAGGAGACGCAGTGCTCGGCGAGCACGGGATGGACATCGCCAAAGTACTTCACCGGCCGGCGCACCGGCTCGGGCAGGGCGGAGGTGTCGACGGCCGCGCGCTGGGTCGGCGCGGCGGTGGCAGGGGTCGCCGCGCCCGCGGCAAGCGCGAGACCGGCGACGATGCGGGGGAGAATCGTCATGGCAGGGGGGATGCGGGAGGCGAGGCCTCCCTCTGCTGCTGGTAACGAAGCCGGAGGGGCGGTGTTGCGCGGAAAGCGCGGCGGTCACCCGTCCGGCGGGATTCCCGCAAGCCGCAGTGGACAAGGCGGAAAAATGCGGCCAAGCCTCGGCGCATGAACTTCGATTGGAGCGACAGAATCGTCGTCGTCACCGGCGGTGGCGGCGGCATGGGCCAGGCGGCGGCGCAGCGTTTTGCCGTGGCCGGGGCGAAAACCTTCGTCTTCGGACGCACCCTGGAGTCGCTGGAGGAAACCGCCGCCCTGTCGCCGCGCATCGTGCCGGTGGTCTGCGACGTCGCCGACTCGGCCAGCGTTGCCGCCGCGATGCAGACCGTGCTGGCCGCCGGCACGCCCTTTGCCCTCATCCACACCGCCGGCATCAACACGCCGGACCGTTTCCTGGCCCATGCCGATCCGGCGCGCATTGCCAGCGAGGAGAGCTGGCGGCGGGTCATGGACATCAACGTGCTCGGCGTCGTCCACATGATCCAGGCGGTGGCCGGACCGATGGCCGAAGCGGGAGGCGGTCGCATCGTCGTGGTCTCTTCGACCGCGGGTCACGGCTTTGATTCCTATGCCGGCGTGCCCTACACGGCCAGCAAGTGGGCGGTTCACGGCCTGCTCTTCACCGCGCGCATGCAGCTCAACGCCCACGGCGTCGTGCTCTCCGAGTACGCCCCCGGCGAGGCGAACACGCCGATCGTCGACAAGCGGCCCGTGCAGCCGGCGCCCGAGCATCGCGCGACCATGATTCAGACCGGCGACTGCGCCGAGGCGCTGTTCTTCATCGCCTCGCAGTCGCACAGCATGGGCGTCATCCAACTGCCGGCCTACCAGCCGTTTGGCGGCATGCCGCCGCAGATTCCGGCGCCGTGGCTGCAGGGCCTGACCATCGCGCCGAAGTGAGGGCGGCTGTCGCCTCAGGCACAGCCGCAGGGGCCGCAGCGGCGGGTCTTCAGGTCGGTGAGCTTTTTCTCGATCGCGAGTGAGGTGGGCGTGACGGCAAGACCGCCGAGGGAGGTGCAGCGGTGCTCGCGGGGCATGCGTTCCGCAACGGCCTTGGCGGCGTCGATGACCTCGTCGAGCGGAATGAGCGGATCGTAGCCGGCGAGGGCCATGTTGGCGCAGGAAAGCGCGTTGCTGGCAGCCATGACATTCTTGCCGAGGCAGGGGGCTTCAACGCGGTTGGCAATGGGATCACAGATGAGGCCCAGCATGCTCTGCAACGCCATGGAGGCGGCGGCGATGGCCTGGTCGCGTGTGCCGCCTGCGAGGGAGACAAGCGCCGCCGCCGCCATGCTGGCTGCCGCGCCGCCCTCGGCCTGGCAGCCGCCCACTTCCGCTGCGAAAGTCCAGCGGGTGGCGATGAACACGCCGATCAATCCGGCGGCAAGCATGGCTTGCGCCATCGCCTCCTCATCCTTCTCCATGACCTCGGCCATCGCGATCACCGCTCCGGGCAGGGCGGCGCAGGCTCCGGCCGTGGGAGCGGCAACGATGACGCCCATGCTGCTCTTCACCTCCATCAGTGCCGTGACGTAAAGAATGATGCGGTTCAAGGCGCCGGCGTCGAGCAAGCGGCCCGCCTGCATCATTTCGGCAAAACGGCCGCTCTGATGATGCAGCACGCGGTCTTCGTAACTGGTGCCCGCCAGGCCGCTGGCGATGGATTTTCGCAGAATGCGGATGAGGGCGATCATCTTGTCGATGACCTCGCGTTCGGTGAAGTCGCCGCGCGCGCGCTCATACTCGATGGCGAGCTGCCAGAGCGGAGTGTGGCGAGTGCCATCGTGCTTCAGCAGGTCGGCGCAGCTGGAGAAGGGCAGGCGGATGGCCTTGCGCGAGGGCACTGGCAGAACGGGGTGAATGTGCTTGACGGTGGTGTGGTCGACGTCATCGCCGGAGGCAAAGCGGGATCCCTTGATCTGGATGACCTGCGCCTCGCCGTGGGGGTGATAAAGGACCTCATCGGCCTGGACCCGGGTTCGCTGACCCTTGGGCGTCCAAATCAGCGTCTCATGATAACCGCCATCCATCCTCATGGGAATGGAGGCCACGGAAATGACTTCGATCATGCCGCCACCGGTGGAGATGGCGATGAGCGAGTGCGTTTCACGCGCATTCTTCAAGGTCAGCCGATAGGTGTTCGGATGTGGATCCCCGGCATCCACCGTTTCGATGCGCAGCTTGATGCCGGCCTCGGCGAGGGCCTGCGCGGCATGGGGCAGCCGCTCATCATCCGCTTCCCAGCCGAGCAGGCCGCCGAACAGCCCCATGTCACTGCCCTGGCTTTCGTGCGTGGTCGGCAGCGAGCCGGCGCGGTCAAACTCGACGAGCACCTCCGTGATCTCGCCGTCCATCAGGTCGCGAGCCATCCGGCCAATGCGCAGCGCCGCGGCGCAATGGGAACTGGACGGTCCGCGCATCACCGGGCCGATGACGTCGTTGAAAAGGGAGACGGGAGTCATGGCGGTGCGGGGGTGCTTCGACCCTCCCGGATGGACTGGTCGAGCAGCGCTTTCAGTTCGGCGGCCATCGCGGGATGCTCGAAAAGCAGGTTGGTCGTTTCGCCGGGATCCGTTGCCAGGTTGTAGAGTTGTGCCGGAGCCTCGGGGGCGGTGTCAGGCAGGGCAAAGGGCTTGAGGTCGCTTCTGTCGTAGTTGTTGCCCCCGGAGTGGCTGTGGTCGAGGTACTTCCAGGGCCCGCGGCGAATGGCAAGGGTGCGTGCACCGCCAAAGGCCTGTGTGAGCAGGTAGGGTCGAAGGGGCGCGGTGGCGGTGCCTTCGAGCACGGGCAGCAGGTTGAAGCTGTCCTCGGCAGCAGCGCGCGGCAACTTCGCACCCGTGATCGCCGCCAGGGTGGCCATGACGTCGGTGAGCGAGACCGGTTGATCGCTGGTGCCGCCGCCCTTCACCCTGCCAGGCCAGCGCACGATGAAGGGCACCCGGTGACCGCCTTCCCAGGAGTCGCGCTTGACGCCGCGCCAGGGTTTGGCGCCGTCGTGGCCGTGGTCGGCGCGCATGTGCACCACGCTGGTGACTTCGGGGCCGTTGTCGCTGCTGAACAGGACGAGGGTGTTGTCGGCGATGCCGAGCCTTTCGAGATCGGCCAGGAGTTCGCCGACGATGTGATCGAGTTCGTGGATGAAGTCGCCATGCGGCCCCGCCCGGGTTTTTCCCTGGAACCGGGGGGCGGCAAACGAGGGCAGATGCACGGCCTGGGTGGAGTGAAAGAGGAAAAAGGGCTGGCCCGGCGACTCGCGGACGTGTCGCGCGATGAACTCGCGGCTCTTTTCCAGGAACACGAGATCCACCTCCTCCATGGGGAAATCCGGCGCGATGAGGCCGGGCCGGCAATCCTGCGCATAAGGATGCCTGGGCAGCTTCGACTTGTCCAATACGCCGGTGGGCGGCACGGGAAGGCGGTCGCCGTCGATGAAGGCATAGAGCCAGTCCGTGGTCGGACAACAGGCCGTGCCAAAGAAGGCATCGAAGCCGACATCGAGCGGCCCGCCCTCGATGCGTCGGGAGCCGTCCACACGTCGCACATCCTCCAACCTGCCGCTGTGAATCGCCCGGCCTGCCTTGTCGCGAAAG
This sequence comes from uncultured Prosthecobacter sp., assembly GCA_964605265.1. GTDB lineage: Bacteria > Verrucomicrobiota > Verrucomicrobiia > Verrucomicrobiales > Verrucomicrobiaceae > Prosthecobacter. The sequence continues at coordinate 8,084 of CAZSBO010000060.1, read as the reverse complement.
GTCAGTCCCACATGCCATTTGCCGACCGCCGCCGTCGCATAGCCTTGTTTCCTCAGCATCGCCGGCAGCGTCAGTCTTTCCGGCGCGATCAGGGAGGGGCCGCCGACCCCCTGAAAGACGGTGCCGCCATTGGGCACGCGGAAGGCCATCTGCCCGGTCATCAGGCTGTAGCGTGACGGCGTGCAGACCGTGGCCGGGCTGTGCGCATCGGTGAACCTCATGCCTTCGCCCGCGAGCCGGTCGAGGTTCGGCGTGGGCACTTTCGAATCGGCATTGTAGCAGCTCACATCGCCGTAACCGAGGTCGTCGGCGAGGATGAGCAGGATGTTGGGCCGAGCGCCTGCGGCCTTGGATGCCTGGTTTTCGGTCAAAGCCGCCTCCGCCTGGGTGTCGGCAGGAATCCCGGTGAGCGGCAGGAGCAGAAGGAGAAGGAGCACTCGCATGGAGGACAGATGCAAGAGGCGTTGGCGGGTTCAGGAACCTCGGCTTTGCGGGGAGGGCTGTGAGGTCATGGAGCCTCCGCGATGGGTGCCGGGTTGGCGGGTGCCAACGCGCGGAGCTCCGCGGCGCGCGCCAGGTGCCCGGCCTCCGGTTCGCCGTGCAGGAGGTTGCGCCACTCATGGGGATCGGTTTCGATGTCGTAGAGTTCCTCACCCCCGTCGAAGTAATGGATGTAGCGCCAGCGCTCGGTGCTGACGGCATAGTTTTGCGGACGGTCGAGGTGGGTGAGGGCGGCGTGGGGCCACTCCGCCTTTGGATCGCGAAGCAGGGGAACGAGGCTGCGACTTTCGATGCCGGGCTTGGCGGGCAGGCCGCAAAGGTCGGTGAGGGTGCTGAAGAGATCGACGAGGCTCACGGGGCGATGGCAAATGGAGCCTGCGCGCGTGCCTTCGGGCAATGCGGGCAGGCCGGACGGCACCCGCACCATGAGCGGCACACGGGCGCAGGCCCGCCAGCCGGTGAACTTCTGCCAGTGCTCCTTTTCCCCGAGATGCCAGCCGTGGTCGCTCCACAACACGACCAGGGTGTTGTCGCGATGCGGCGATTTCTCCAGGGCATCGAGCACCCGTCCAAGCATGGCATCGGCGAAATGGATGGAGGCGAGGTAGGCCTGGATGCCCTGCTTCCACTGTCGCTGCTTTTGAATGTGCGCGAAGTAGCGGTTGCGGCCAATGCGCTGACCTTCGGCAGGCACATCATCGAGGTCGCCGGCCTTGTAACCCGGCGGCAGCTGGATGTCCTCCAGTGGGAAAGGCTCGAAATAGTTCTTGGGCACAAACCACGGCTCATGCGGACGATAGATGCCGCAGGCGAGGAAGAAGGGTTTGTCATGCTCGCGCTGGAGCTGCTCACCGACCCACTTCGTCACCAGCCAGTCGCCGCCGAACTGCGGTTCCGTCACATCAAGCGCGGCCCAGTCGGTCTCCACGTATTGCCATTCCCCGGCGCGGGGCAAGTTCACGGGGCGCTGCTTGGGGTAAAAGGTGCGCGGGAAGGGGTTGTCCTTCGCTTTGTCCGGGAAGTACTCGTCCCAGCTTGGCGGATCGATGACATAATGCAGCATCTTGCCCGAGCCCGCCGCCCAGTAGCCATGGCGCGAAAAATAGCGCGGCAGCAGTTCCGCCTCCGGCAGCACCGAGCGCATCTTCTGGGGATTCTGGTACAGGCCTGAGCGATGCGGCGGCAGGCCGCTGAAAATGGCGCTGCGGGAGGGGTTGCACGAGGCGGCCGGGCAGTAGGCATTGGTGAAAAGCACCCCGCTGGCGGCGAGCCGATCCAGGTTCGGCGTCTGGGTCTGCGGATGCCCGCCCATGCAGCCGATCCAGTCATTGAGATCGTCCACCGCGATGAAGAGCACATTCGGCGCGGGAGCCCCGAAGGCCATGCCGGCGAGGAAGAGAAACAAAAGAGGTCGGAGAAAAGCTTTCACAGGGTGACAAAGTCGTTCTGAATCTCGCCCGTCACGCGGGCAGCGCGTTCCTCCACGAAGAGGTTGATCTCGGTGCGCACGCCGAAGCCGGGCAGATAGAGCGCAGGCTCGATGGAAAAGCAGGTCCATGGGATGATGCAACGGTCGTCGTGGGTCTCGTAGTTGTCCATGTTCGCGCCGACGCCGTGGACTTCGCGGCCGATGCTGTGACCCGTGCGATGGCGGATGAACGGGCCCATGCCGCGCGACTCGATGCAGCCGCGCACGGCGTCGTCCACCTCAAAGCCCCTGAGCGTCCGGCCCGCCGCCATGGCGTCCTGAACGAGTTGGATGCCCGTGTCACGCGCGGCAACGACGGTGGCAAAGGCTTCGCGCATGGGTGCGGGAACCTCTTCGCCGCAGAAGGCCATCCAGGTGATGTCGTAATAGACCCCCTCAGGCACATCGAGCTTGGCCCAGAGATCGAGCAGCACGAGGTCACCGCGGCGGATGGGCGCGCTGCCGGTCGCGGGCGGCGAGTAGTGCGAATCGGCGGCGTTCACGTTCACGCCAACGATGGGCGGGTGATGGGTGACCAGGCCGCAGTCCGCGAAGCGCTGCATGACAAACTGCTGCACGGCGTATTCGTCGAGGGCCTTGCCGCGGCGGGTCGAGGCCCGGATGAGATCGAAGGCCTGTCCGCGGATGTCATCCACCCGGCGACCGGCTTCGAGATGCAGCTCCAGCTGCGCCGGCGTCCACCTGGCCTCGAAGGTTTGAACCAACTCCGCGGAGCTGACGACCTCGATGCCAAGGCTGCGGACCAGCTCGACAGTGCCCGCGTCCACATGGGCCACATAGGGCACGGCACAGCGCGGGGAGTATTGCATGGCGACCCTGCGCGCGCCGCCCAGCAGCTCGCGCAGCGCCGCTTCCTGCTCCTGCCAGCGGGCGTAGAGCATCTTTTCGCCGGGCAGCGCATCGAGTTGACGCGGCTCGACACGGTGCACCAGGCCGCGCGGCTGGCCCTGCGCGGGAATGAAGTAGTACCAGCGGCGCGAGACATGGCCGTCGACCGGCAGACCGAGCACGCGATAGGCGAGCGGGTCGCGCAGGTGATGGTCGAAGAACAGCCAGCCATCGAGACCAGCGCGGTTCAGTTCGTTTTGGATGGCCTCAAGGTTCATGGTGCCTTCGTGGTGCGGTCGGGGTTGACGGGCAGATGATCCTGCAGGTAGCGCGTGAGCGTGCCGTAGAAGTGCCTGACGGTGTTCGCGCCCTCGGCAATGGCGTGACTGCGATTCGGATAGGGGACGGCTGTGAAGTACTTGTTGTGGGCGATGAGTTCGTTCATCAGAAGTTCCGTGCCCTGATAGTGGCCATTGTCATCGCCGGTGCCGTGAATGAGCAGCAGGCTGCCCTGAAGCTGGCTGGCGTGCGTGATGGGGGAGCCGAGGCGGTAGTTCTCGGCGTTGTCACCGGGCAGGCCCATGTAGCGCTCCTGATAGATCGTGTCGTACAGCAGCTGGCTCGGGTTCGGGGCGACGGCCATCGCCATGGCATACAGGTCGGGATAACGAAAGATGGCATGCAGGCTCATGCTGCCGCCGCCGCTCCAGCCCCAGACGCCGATGCGCGCCGGGTCGGCGCAGGGCCAGAGCTTGAGCAGGGCGCGCACGCCCGCGGCCTGGTCCTGGGGGGCGAGAATGCCAATCTGGCGAAACGCCATCTTGCGCCACGCGCGCCCGCGGGGAACCGGCGTGCCGCGATTTTCAATGCTGGCAACGAGGTAGCCCTGCTGCGCCAGCATCCAATGCCACAGGCCCCTCTCGCCCGGCCATTTGTCACGCACCGTCTGGCTTGCGGGCTCGCCATAGACGTGAATCAGCAGCGGATGCCGGACGGCCGGATCCCGTGCCGGTGGTTTCAGGCACCACACATCGAGCAGCACGCCGTCGCCGATGTCCACCCGCAGCAACTCGGCTTCCGGGGCACGCAGGGCGGCTACTTTTGCGCGAAGCTTGCGATTGTCCTCGGGCACACGCACGACCCCGTGATCGGGAAAGCGCACGAGTTCGACGACGGGCGGCTGCGTGAAGCTGGAATGGGTGTGCAGGGCCCAGCGGGTGTCCGGCGAGAAGTCATAGTCGTGCCAGCCCGGCTGGGATGCTGGCGACAGGCGTTCCGGCGTTCCGCCACTGAGGCGTTGCCGGTAAAGAAACTGCCGGGTCGGATTCTCCGGCGAGGCGGAAAAGTACAGCCAGTCGTTCTCTTCATCCACCGCCTCGATGTGCATCACGTCGAACTCGCCCCCGGTGAGGCGGTCGAACCGTCGCCCGTCCATGCCGGCGCGATAGGCGTGCCGCCAGCCATCCCGCTCGCTCAGCCAGAGAAAGGCTGAACCGCCGTCCAGCCAGCGAACCGGATTGTCATTCTCCAACCAGGCCTCATCGGTTTCGGTGAGGATGTCGCGGGCCGCGCCGGTCTTTGCGTCGGCCAGCATGACGCGGTTGGCATTCTGCAGCCGATTCAATTGCTGCACAAGAATGTGCCTGCCATCCGGCGACCACTCCGCGCGGGGCAGGTAGTGCTGCCGCGGATCGCCCGGCAGGTCGAGCCAGCGCACCTCACCGCCAGCGGCGCTGACCACACCCAACCGGGTGGCGGAATTGGTTTCGCCAACTTTGGGATAGGGAAAGGACGTGATCTTCGGATAGGTCCCGTCGGTGTTGTTGATGAGGTGAAACGGTCGCACACCGCGGGTGTCGAACTGCCAAAACAACAGCGAGCCGCCATCGGGACTCCACCGGAACGCATCGCGGATGTGCAGTTCCTCCTCGTTGACCCAGTCGGAGGTGCCGTTGATGAGCGTTGGCGAGCCATCCGTGGTCACGCGGGTGATCTTCATCCCTGACAGCTCCTGCACGTGGAGGTTGTTGCCCTGAACATAGGCCACCCGTGTGCCATCCGGCGAGAACTTGGCAAACATGAGGCTCGCGGGTTCCGTGCCGCCGCCGAGTTGCCGCAGGGAGCCGGGCTGGCCGGGCTGGCCCGGCTCGATCACCCAGTAGTCGCCGCGCGTGTTTTGCCGCCAGACACGCTGGCTGTGGGTGTAAATCAAAAGCCGCGATTCGTCGGCGGAAAACTCGAAGGCCTCGATCGGCAAGGCCTCGTGCGCGCCCTTGGGAACCCAGGCGCTGGCAGGCACGACGATTTCCCGGGTGCCGCTTTCGGCATCATGCCGGACCAGGTCCTGCCCCTTGCCGCCAGCCTGCGGCGCCTCAAGGGTGAAATACGAGGCCGTGTGCCGGCTCCACGCGTGGCGGCCAAGCGTGCGCTCCTTGAACTCGCCGTCGACAAAAATCCGGTCGAGACTGAGCAGGGCGGGATCGGAGCGGTTCTCTTGAGCCGTCTCGGCGGCAGCGGCGAGGGGAAGCATGAGAAGGGGAATAAGAGCAACCAGGGACTTCATGGGCGTGCGTCGCCTCATGGCTTCGAGGCAGGTTGCGGGGTGGTTGGCAGCTCCCAGAGTTTCGGTGTGGCCGCCTGTTCCGAACGTTTCACGGCGGCGGTGCGGATGCGGTCGCGCGCTTGCACCAAACGCTCCGGCCAGACGAACTTGGGCGCCTGGGCCGGGTCGTAGCCCTGCAGGTGCCCGGTCAGGCGGGTGTGCGGCTTGGTGTATTTGAGGACGGTGTCACCAAACACCTCGCGGCAAAGCGCGGCGAGACCGGGATCATAGTCGAGCAGTTCGGCGCGGGTGTTGACGTGGTTGTGGTCGTGATCGTTCTCGCGGTTGTTGTCGAACCAGCACTGCACGCCCTCGGCGAAGTACTCGTGGTGATTGACGCTGGGGTATTTGCCTGCCCAGAGGCCGGCCTTCATCGCCGCGGTGTAGGCGGCCTTGACACGGTCATCGAACCCGGGATCGACGTTGTTCATGCCGCGCAGATGGATGTTGTGCGCGAGCTCGTGGATCAGGATGCACTCGGCGGCATAGGGATCGCCCTCATAGGCGAGCAAGTTTTCCTCGGCGCACGAGCAATACGGATCGGTGGCGCTGCCGCCCATGCCGCGGGCGCGGGCGTCGCGGTAGTCGCGCGCGGTAACCCCGTCAAATCCCGGCACCGGCTGCTCCGCCAGCCAGGCCCACTCCGGCTGGTCGCAGGTGAACTCGTTGTGCGCCAGAATGCAGAGCCGCGAGCCGCTGGCGATCATCGCCGCGCGCACATCGGGCCGTTTCGCCAGCAGGAGGTCCGTCAGATAGGCCGCCTCCTTGAGCGCATACGGATTCACCTTCGCCGAGGCGCAGATGGGATAACCCTGGGCCTCAACCACCTGGGTGTAAAAGGCGGGGATGCCGTCCTTGGCGGACGGGTCATAACGAAAACTTTGAAACCGCACCTTGCTGCGCACCTCCGTCTCCTTCTGGCCATCCACGATGATGAACCGGTGGCCAAGCGTGGTGCCGATGATCCGGTCCGCGGCCGGTGCGATCTTGCCGTTCGACACCCGCTTGCCATCCGGAGCCAGCCAGAAGACCTCCACCGCATGGGGGGCCGCATTGAGAAGGCGCAGTTGCGGACGGTCAAGCGCGGCCACCGGCAGCGCCAGAAGCAGAAGGGAGAGGCAGAGCTTGCTCATGAGTTTGCCACAAGTGACGTCCGTTTTGGGCCATGTCTTGAATCAAACCACCCAACAAAGCGGCAAAAGCGGCACATGGCCTGCGCACCCCGAGCCTGCCGCCTTCACTTCCCGGCGGCTTGGCGTGCGGGCAGGCTGGCGCCGGTCTCGGTCAACCAGGCCGCGAGTTTGCCCTTCAGTCGGTGTGCCACGTCGGCGAACCCGGAAGCGAGGTTCCGCCCTTCACCGAGGTCGCTGGAGAGGCGATACAGCTCGATCTCATCGGTGTCGTAATAGTGGATGAGTTTCCAGTCGCCCTCGCGGATGGCGCTGCCGAGGCGGTTCTTCCGGTGAAAGGCGTAGTTGGGGTAGTGAAAATACAGCGTCTCGCGATCAAAACCGCCCCTTTCCTCCAGCAGGGGGAGCAGGCTGCGGCCATCGAGCGGCGTATCGGCGGGGGATGGCAAGCCGGCGATGGCAAGCAGGGTGGGGAAACAGTCCATGCTGATGACGGGTGTGGTGCAGACGGAACCGGGGCGGACGCGTCCCGGCCAGCGGACGATCCACGGCACGCGAATGCCCCCCTCGTAAAGGGTGCCCTTGAAACCGCGCAGCGGACGGTTGTCACCATGGTAGCCGCCGTTGTCGGACTTGAACAGAATCACGGTGTTGTCGCGCAGGCCCGCCTCGTCGAGGGCCTGGAGAAAACGCCCGATCGCCGTGTCCATGGCCTCGATCATCGCCGCATAGACCGGATCCTTGAGGCCCTTGCGCTGACGATACTTGGCGATCAAGGCCTCGCCTGCCTGCATCGGGTAATGTACGGAATAGGGCCACCAGTTGAGGAAAAACGGCCGGTCCTTGTGCTGGCGCATGAAGGCAATGGCTTCATCGGCGAGGCGCTCGGGCAGGTATTCCCCCTCCCGGCCATCCGCCAGGGCGGCAATGCGATAGGGCGCAAAGTAGCTGGGCGGACCGCCGTTGTCCCCGCCGCCGACGTTGACCTCGAAGCCCTGGTGCTCCGGACGCAGGTCCTTTTCCGCGGCACCGCTCTCGCCGCGACGCACATGCGAGAGGTGCCATTTGCCGACATGGGCGGTGGCGTAGCCCGCGGCCGAGAGTCGCTCCGCAAGAGTCACGGCGGCGAGCGGCAGATGCCGGAGGTTCTCCGCCTCCTGCAGCGCCGATCCCTTGAGCGCGAAACCGTCCGGGTTGCCCGGTGCATGGTTCGTGATGCGCAGTCGGGCCGGAGCCTGCCCGGTCATCATGGCCGCACGCGTCGGCGTGCAGACCGGGGAGGCGGCGTAGCCCTGGGTGAAGCGCATGCCCTCGGCCGCCAGCTGATCCAGGACCGGCGTGTCCACCCGCGTGTTGCCGTCGCCGTGCAGATCGCGCCAGCCCAGGTCATCCGCCATGATGACGACGAGGTTGGGCTGCGCTTCCGCAGGGCTCAGGAGCGCGAAGGCAAGCAGGCAGATGGCGGGGCCTTTCATAAGGGGAAGGAGGTGGGTCGGCTTCAACGCGGCGGGCTCAAGGCATGAATCGTTCCGTG
>CAZSBO010000059.1:0-21660 GCA_964605265.1 uncultured Prosthecobacter sp. | reverse complement strand
CGACATAGAGGCTGCCGGCATGCCAGCAGGCGCCCTGGGGAAAGGTCATCTTGTCGGCGAAGACCGTGCTGCGGTCGTAGATGCCGTCGGCGTTGCTGTCTTCGAGCAGCAGGATGCGGTTGGGTGGGTTCGCCTCGAGCTGGGCCTGGTTCCAGTTGACGCCGACGGCGTCGCCGATGAACAGCCGCCAGCGGTCGTCAACGCAGCCCATGATGGGGTGGGTGACCAGCGGCGCGGCGGCGGCGACCTCCAGTCGGTGGCCCTCAGGCAGGGTGGCCTTGAGGTCGCGTGCCGGAAACACGCCCTCGATGACGGCGGCACGGGCCGCGCTGGCAGGCACCGCGTGCCCCTTGTCCGGCGGCAGATCGGCGGCGGGCAGGCAGGCCGGGAACAGGAGGAGCAGGGCGCGGGCGTTCATGATGAGCGACTACTACGGCGCGGCCCGGCTCGGGCTGTCAGCCGAGTCGACTCACTGACGCCGGGTCAGGGCGCCGCGCAGGGCGGTGTGGTAGTTGACAATGGCATCGGCGATCGCCGAGGAGACCGACTTGCGGTAGGTGTCGGAGGCGACCAGGCGGCATTCGTTGGGGTTGGTGACGAAGCCGCCCTCAAAGAGGATGCCCGGGCGTTTGCAACCGGTGAGCACGCTCCACTGGGCACGCTTGATGCCGCGGTCGACGAAGCGGAACTTGCTGATGACCATGGCATGGACCGCGGTGGCGAGGGCGATGTTGGCCGAGTCATGGGCGTTGCCGGTGAGACCGTTGGCGTTGTAACCGCCGCCGCGCTCCAAGCTGGCCGAGCTGCCCTGGGGGGTCAGCGCGAAGGTCTCGATGCCGGTGGCCTGGCTGCTGCTGCCGGCATTGAAATGCAGGCTCAGGAAGATGCTGTTGGGGGTGCGGTTGGCGACCGCGACACGACCGCTGAGAGTGACGAAGGTATCGGTGTCGCGGGTCATGATGACCTTGAAACCGCGGGCTTGCAGGGCATCGCGCACGGTGCGGGCCATGAGCAGGGCAAAATCCTTTTCGTAGCCGTAGATCCCGCGAGCGCCGGCGTCGTGACCGCCATGACCGGCATCGACCACGACCGTGTCAAAGGGCACCGCGTCGCTGATGTGGGTGGGGCGCAGCACCGGGTCGATCAGCTTGCAGAGGTCGATGCGCGAGAACAGCGCGCGACCGGCATAGGACTGGACCGGATAGCTGAGGATGAACTTGATGTTGTTGATCAGCAATTCCTGACTGCCGATCGTGCCCTTGAGGATGAGGTTGTTCGAGCGCAGCCAGACATGCTTGCCGTCGACCTTGTAGGAACTGAAGCGGTAGAACTGATGCAGGCTCTCGCCGGTGATGTAGTCGCGGCCGTTGATCTTGACGATCTGCCAGCCACCGCTTTGCGAAGCCGCCGGCGGCAGCGGCGCAGGAGGTGGGGGAGGGCGAATTTCCCCGCGGTCCTGGGTGTAGGCACCGCTGCCGGCGACCTTGACGGCCGGCTTGGCGGGTTCGGCGGGTTTCGCCTCCGCCTTGCTGGGTTCCGCCTTTGCCACCGGCTTGGCTTCCTCCTGTTTCGGCTCCGCCTTCGCCGCCGGCTTGGCTGCTGCCGTCTTCGATTCGGTGGGTTTCGCCTCGGTCTTCTTCGGCTCGCTCTTGGCGGGGGTCGCCGGTTTGGGGGAGGTTTTTTTCGCCGGGGTCGATTTGGCGGGCGACGCCTTGGACTTGGTCGTCACCTTGGCCGGCGGGCCGGGCTTGGGCTCGGCGGCAGGCGGTGGCGCTTCCACCGGAGGCGGCGCCTCGTCCTTCTTGCCGCCAAAGAGGCGACCGATGAAGCCCTTCTTTTCACTGCCAGCACTGACATCGGCGCGCGCGGCACAGGGCAATACCGCCAACAGGGCACAGAGAGCGCCGGCGGCGCGCAGGGTGGCGGGCTGGATGGAGGTCATGGGCTTCGCAAACAGTCAACGCGCCCCGGAGCTTGCCCGGGTCGCCATTTTTTCAACCTAGGGCATTCCCGGCAAAGCGCAACGCTTCATCACACCGGCACCACCCCAAGACGGGCTGGCAGGGAGGCAGAATCCGTGCCATTTCTACCCTCATGTCCCGCTGCCTGTCCTTCGCCGCCACCGGCAACCCCGCCGAGGTCCTGGAACTCATCGAGCGTCCCCTGCCCCCGCTCGGCGACCACGAGGTGCGCGTGCACATGCGCTACGCGCCGATCAATCCGGCCGACCTCAACTTCATCGAGGGCACCTACGGTCGCCCCGCGCACCCGCCGGCCATTCCCGGCCACGAGGGCTGCGGCGAGGTCGTCGAAACCGGCCCGTCGGTCACCTCCCTGGCGCCGGGCGACGTGGTCATCCCCCTGCTCGGTGCCGGCTGCTGGACCCGCCACATGACCGCCGCCGAACACTTCTTTGCCAAACTGCCGGCGGGCATCGACCGCGTGCAGGCCTCCATGCTGCGCATCAATCCGGTCACCGCCTGGCGCCTGCTCAAGGGGTTTGTGCCGCTCGCCGAGGGCGACTGGATCGTGCAAAATGCCGGCAACTCGGGCGTGGGTCGCGCCGTCATCCAGCTCGCCCGCCACTTCGGCCTGAAGACCGCCAGCTTCGTGCGCCGGCCCGAGTTGATCGACGAACTGCGCGCGCTCGGCGGCGATGCCGTTTTCCTCGACGACGAAGCCGGCCTAGCCTCGGCGAAGGAGCGCCTGCAGGGCGTCGACCTGCGCCTGGCCGCGAACGCGGTCGGAGGCGACAGCGCCATCCGCCTGATGGACCTGCTGTCGCCCGAAGGCACGCTCGTCACCTACGGGGCGATGAGCCGTCGCAGCCTGAAGGTGCCGAACAAGTTCCTCATCTTCAAGGACCTCAGCCTGCGCGGCCTTTGGATCACCCGCTGGTTCGAGCAGGCCGGCACCGCCGAGCTGTTCGAGGTGCTCGACCCGCTCGCCAAACTCGTCGCCCACGGCGAGCTGCTGCAGCCGGTCGCCGAGATCGTGCCGATGGCCGACTTCCGCCGCGCCATCCAGCTCGCCCAGGAAAGTGGCCGGTCAGGCAAGATCGTGCTCGATCTGGCCTGAGCGGGTGGCCCGACGGATCAGGGCGGCGGATGGCCGCCGCGCTGCTCGTCCTCGCGGGCGAGTTCCTCGGTGGTCTTCTCCGTTGGCGGTGTGTCGGCCGGGGGCGGGTCAGCAGGGCGACCACTGACGAAGGGTTCGTCCTCCTCGTCGGGTACGGAGGACCCCTGGTCTTCCCAGGTGGGCTCATCGTCATCAGCCGGCTCGGGGCTCATGGGCACGGTGTTCTGGGCGCGCTCGACCTCGGGCGGTGGCGCCGAGGGCGTCGCCTTGGGTTTGGGATACTCATCCTCCTCGTCATCCTTGTCCTCGGAGAACCAGGGGTTGTAGTTCTCGTTGTCCCAGTCGTCCTTGACCTCGGTGTCGAGTTCCTTCTCGTCCTTCTCGATCTGGGCGTAGTACTCGGGGTAGGCCTCGCGGTCCTTCTTCTCCATGAAGTAGGCGAGCACGACGCAGATGGCATACAGGACGTAGAGCGGTCCCGACATGAGCATGAGCGTCAGGATGTCGGGCGTCGGCGTGACGATGGCGGCAAAGAGCGTGATGGCGATGAGTGCGTGCCGCCAGGTGGACTTCATGAGCTTGTAGTTCAGGAAGTCCAGCTTCACCAGGGCCATGACGATGACCGGCAGTTCGAAGGCGATGCCGAAGACCAGGATGAAGCGGGTGGTGAAGGTGACGTAGTTCGACAGGGTCCAGTCCTGGCGCGAGCCAACCGAGGCGGCAAACTGGTCGAAGAATTCCAGCGCGCGCGGCAGCACGATCCAGTAGGCGAAGGTGCAGCCGGTGAGGAAGAGGCCGGTGCCGATGGCGATGGCCGGGAACAGCACCCGCTTCTCGTTTTTGCGCAGGCCGGGCAGGATGAACTGCAGCAGGAAGATCAGCAGCAGGGGGAAGGACAGGATGACGCCGGCAATGAGCGAAACATTGATGGCCATCATGAAGGGGCCGGCGATGTCGATGTTCTGCAGCAGCTTCTGGGCGCTCTCGTAGTCCTTGGCGAGACCGGCGAGGATGAGCGGGTACTGGATGCCCTTGAACAGTTCCTGGTAGAAGAAGAAGGTCAGGATGACCGAAACCAGCAGCGTCGTGCCGATGCGCACGAGCATGGTGCGCAGGTCGTCAAGATGGTCGAGGAAGGGCTTTTCCTCATCCTCCTTGCCGAGATTGAGCGCGACCTTCTCGCGGACTTTGAAGACTTTGTTGAGGATGCCTTGCCACATGGTGCGAATTCAGGGGAAAAGGGTGGACCGCTCTCAAAGAGATCCCTTGGCCGCCATCCGCGCGAACAGGGCCAGCGTCAGGGCGGTGGTGATCTCATGGGCAGCGATCATCCTCCGCAGTTCTCCCGGGCTGACCAGGCGCACGTCGCTGATGTGCTCGCTTCCATCCGGTTCCGGACGGCTGGCGACGCACACGGGCTCCGCTCGAAAGAGGTAAACGTGTTCGTCGGTGAAACCTTGCGAGGGCAGGAACCAGCCGAGCGGTTCGAGCACGCCGCCCTCGGCGAGCTCGCAGCCGGCTTCCTCGCGCAGTTCACGCAGGGCGGTCTCGGCAATCGAGGCCGGGGTGATTGCAGAGACCGGCAGATCAATCTGGCCGGCGGGAAACTCCCAGAGGGTCTGGCGCACCGGCAGGCGCTCCTGGGCGATGAGCACGTAGCGACCGTCCGCGGTCACCGGTGCAATCGCCACGGCGGCCTTGCGTTCGACCACCAGCCAGGGCACCGGCTCGCGCCGGCTCGGCGTCAGGTAGCGGTTTTCATCGACGCTGACATGCTCGTGGGCAAAGCGGCGCTCGCTGGAGACAAGCTGCCAGTCCTCCCCTGCCCCGGGGCGGAAGAGTGGAAACTCGGGACATGCGGTCGCCGCCTGTGTCATGCCGACAGAGCCTCCTTCCAGCGGGCGAGCTGCGCGGCGACGTTGGCCGGCGAGGGCGCACCCACCGCCTGGCGAGCGGCCAGGGCGGTCTCGAGGTTGAGGCAGTCGAACAGGTCCGCCTCGAAGGCCGGCGAAAACTCGCGGTAGGTCGCCAGGGGGATGTCGGCAAAGGCCACACGCTCGGCCAGCGAATGGGCGACCAGCTTGCCGATGACCTCATGGGCCTGGCGGAAGGGCACGCCGTGCTTGACCAGGTAATCGGCGAGGTCGGTGGCCAGCAGCATCGGGTCGGCGGTGGCGGCGCGCGTGCGCGCGGCGTTGACCTCCATGCCGGCGATCATCTCGGCAAACACCTCCAGGGCGGCCTGGATGGTGTCGAGCGAGTCGAACAGCGGCTCCTTGTCCTCCTGCATGTCGCGGTTGTAGGTCATCGGCAGCCCCTTGAGCAGGGTCAGCAGCGCCATCAGGTTGCCAACCAGACGACCGGACTTGCCGCGGGTCAGTTCGGCGACGTCGGGATTCTTCTTCTGCGGCATCAGCGAGGAGCCGGTCGTGTGGGCATCGCTGAGGGTGACAAAGCCGAACTCGGCGCTGCACCACAGGATGATGTCCTCGCTCAGGCGCGACAGATGCACGCCGCAGAGGGCGATGGCGAAGACGGTCTCGACCGCGAAATCGCGGTCGCTCACCGCGTCCATGCTGTTCTGGGTGACGGCGGCGAAGCCGAGCTGGCTGGCGACGAACTCGCGATCGATGAGGATCGTCGACCCCGCCAAGGCGCCGGAGCCGAGCGGCATGACATCGATGCGGCGGCGCGCGTCGGCGAGCCGTTCGGCGTCGCGCTCAAGCATCTCGACGTAGGCGAGCAGGTGGTGGGCGAACAGCACGGGCTGGCCGCGCTGCAGGTGGGTGTAGCCGGGCACGACAGCCTGGCCGGCGCGTTCGGCGGCTTCGACAAGCGCGCGCTGCAGGTCGCGAATCCGGGCGCTGACGGCATCGACGGCATCGCGGGTGTACAGGCGCACGTCGGTGGCGACCTGGTCGTTGCGGCTGCGCGCCGTGTGCAGCTTGGCACCGGCCGGACCGATGCGCCGGGTCAGGTCGGCCTCGATGTTCATGTGCACGTCCTCGAGCTCCTGCTTGAACTCGAAGTCGCCATGTTCAATCTCGGCCCGGATCTCGAGCAGGCCGCGCTCGATGGCCGACTGCTCCTCGGCGGTCAGGATGCCGGCCTTGAGCAGGCCCTTGGAATGGGCGATCGAGCCGCGAATGTCGTGGGCAAAGAGTCTCCAGTCGAAGGACACGGACTCTCCATAAGCCTGCACGAGGCGGCTGGTTTCCTGGGCAAAACGTCCTTTCCACATAATCGGGGGCGCGGAGCCTAGCGGCATTCCGCGCGGATGCAACCCCGCAGGGCGGACTCAGCGCGCCAGGGCCTTGTCGTGCTCGTCCTTGTACTTGCAGTGACCGGTGTTCGCCAGCTCGTCGCAGCGCGCCTCAATGCGCATCGACTTCATCTGCGGTTGGAAGCCGAGCCGGCGAGTGATGCAATCGTGCAGCAGGGCGCTGTGCTCGTCCTCGAACTCGACGACGCGATCGCAGTCGAGGCAGATGAGGTGGTTGTGCTGCGGCTTGTCGAGGAAGTTCGGATCGTAGTAGGTCTGGTCGCGGCCGAGATCGACCACGCGCAGCAGGTCACAGTCGACCAGCAATTGCAGGGTGCGGTAGACCGTCGCGCGCGACACCGTGCGGTCGAGCTTGCGTGCCTTGTCGAGCAGTTCGTCGGCGTTGAAATGGTCGTCGGTGGCGAAGGCTGCCTCGACAATGGTCTCCCGTTGGCGGGTGTGGCGCAGCCCGGTGGCCTGCAAATGGGCCTCGAGCCGCTCTTTGATGCGCGCGTCCATGTTGAGTCTCAACATGACCTATTTGAGACTCAAAGCAAGCAGCATCGGTCGGATTCGGGTCATTGGAGCGCGAGTGTGCCGAAGGTCACGCGCTCGCCCCCGAGCGAGCAGGCTGCGCCAAGCTCACACACCGAGAGAATCGCGTGCCCTCTTAGAGTCCCGCCGCGGCCTGAGCTTCGCGCACCTGGCGGACGAAGCGGCGGCGTTCACCGCTGCTGTCGCTTTCCAGGCACTGCTCGGCGAGGTTGAGCACGAGTTCGTGGTTCAGAGCGGACCCGGTGGCGGCGCCGCGCAGCAGCAGGCCGAAACCGACAACGGCACTGTCGAAGACAAAGTCGGTGCGCGCCTGGCGCCAGTCGAAGCCGCGATCCTGAACGAGCAGCTTGCTGCCGTCGAAGGGACCGACGGTCTGGGTGGTGAAGCGGACCTGCGGCAGGGTGACGGTGGCGATGGTCTTGCTGCCGTCGAGGCGACCGTTGGGCTCGAATTCGTACCAGACGCTGTGCGTGCCGGCGCGGCGCAGTTCGGCGGCGGGCAGATGGCGTTCACCGAGCTGGCGGTATTCGCGCACATTGACGGGATCAAAGCTGACCTGCAGCGGGTAGGTAAAGGGGCGGGTGGCGGCGGGCTGATCGGCCGGCAACTGGATGACCACACGCAGCAGGCGGTGGGCGGGATTCCACGGGCAGGAGGCGACCTCGGCCTTCCAGGAATGGATGTAGAGCTCGGGCGTGCGGGGCTTGGCGGCCTCGCGCGCCGGGGCCGGGGCGTTGCGCGGCGCCGGCGAGGCGAAGTTGCTGCCGGCGGCGGGTTTCGGGGGCGCCGGCCGGATGTCGGCCGGGCGCAGGGCGAACTGGTCCTGCGGGGTGCGGCTGGCATTGACGAAGGCGAAATCAGCGGCCAGACGGGTCTGCGCCGAGGGCGGAGCGACCGGACGGCGTGGGGTGGTGGCGGTTTCACTCATCGCCAAAACCGCCGGCGGGACGGCCTCTGCCGGCGCGGCGGGTTCAGGAGTGGCGGCGACCAAGGTGGGCACCTCGACGGCCGGCGACGGGGCGACGGTTTCGGGCGCGGCGGGCGCGGGCAGGATGACGGCGATCTCGGGGCGGGCTTCGGCAGCCATCGCCGGTGGTGCGGGAATGACTTGGACCGGCGGCGGCAATGGTGCGGGCGGCGCCTCGGCGAGCTGCGTGTCAGCGGTGGGAAGTGGCAGGTGGCGGCCGGCGTAGTAGGCGGTGCCGGCCACGGTGAGCACGGCGGCGACGCGGGCGAGGCCAGCCAGCCAGGGCAGCAGGCGCGCGGGCCGGCGGGCCGGCAGCGGGCGCGGCTGCAGCGGACCGAGACGGCGGGGCAGCGAGGCGGGGCGCAGGATGTGGTGGCGCTGGGCCGGGGTCAGGCGCGCCTGCGGCACCGGGGCACCGTGGCGCAGGGCATCGGTCACCGCCTCGATCTGCTCGAGTTCGGAGGCCGCGACCGGGCTGTCCTGGATGAGCTGGTGCACACGCGCCGCCTCGGCGGCGTCGAGTTCGCCGAGGGCATAGGCGGAGAGTTCGGGCAGGTCGTGGGCGGGCTGGCTCATGAGGAAGGGGGGGATTGGGGGGCGAAATCGCGGCGCATCAGGTCGCGCAGTTTTTTGATGGCCGTGTGCATGATGAAGCCGACGTTGCCAATGCTGAGGCCGGTGACATTGGCGATCTCCTGGTAGGAGCAGTCGTGCATGAACTTGAGGCGGATGACCTCGCGCTGGTTCGGGCGCAGGCGGTCGACCATCTGCCAGAGCCGGGCGTGCATTTCCTGGACGTCGGCGTTTTCCGAGGGATCGGGCTCGAAGGAGACGGCCAGGCCGAGGGCGTCCTCATTGCCGAGATCGAGACGCTGGTCCTTGCGCAGGATGTCGAGCGCGCGATTGCGGCAGACCGTGAACAGCCAGGCCTTGAGGTTCTCGCGCACCCGCTCGGGGTCGGTGAGATAAAGCTTGAGCATGGCGTCCTGCACCACCTCGCGCGCGCGCTCGAGGTCGCCATTGAGGATGCCCGCCGTGTAGGCGATGAGGCTGCTTTCATACTGGTCGAGCGCCCTGCGGACCAGGAGGGCGGCTTCGTCAGGATGAGGCTGGACGGGCATGTGTTCACTTTGCTGGATTTCCAACGGCCGGGGAAGCGATTTGTTAGAAGGCTTCCGCACCGCCCTGGCCTCAGTCGCGCAGCGCCACGGCCGGATCGACGCGGGCGGCGAACCAGGCGGGGATCAGCCCGGCCAGCAGGCAGAGGCCAAGCGAGGTCAGGCAGGTCAGGGCCACGTCCCCGGGCCGCACCAGCGCCGGGATGGTGGACAGGAAGACCCCCTCCACTGCGTGCACCTGCCCCCCGGTGGCGGCGGCCAGCAGGGCGCGCAGGTCGTCGCGCAGCCAGAGCACCAGCAGGCTGCCGCCGAGGCCGAGCCCGGTGCCGAGCAGCCCGACCACCCCAGCCTGGTTGAGAAAAATGCCAAGGATCTGCCCGCGCCGGCAGCCGAGCGCGGCGAGCACCCCGATCTCACGCCGCTTCTGGGTGGTGACGGTGATCGTCGTGTTCATCACCGAGAAAGCCGCGACCAGGGCGATGATCGACAGCACGAACTGCATCATGGTCTGCTCATTGCGCATCGCCGCCAGCCGCGCCTCGCCGGCATCGGTCCACAGCGTCCAGTCCCAGCCGGGCAACTGCGATTGCAGCAGGTCGCGGTACTCGGCCGCCGCCTCGGGCTCGGCCAGTTCAACGGCCAAACCCGTCACGGCCGCTTCTTCGAGACGAAACAGCCGGCGGCCGGTCTCCAGACTGACGTAGGCATTGTAGCCACCGGTCTCGGAACGCAGGATGCCGGCCACGACCAGGGGCTGCGGATGGAGACGGATCGCTTCCAGGATGGCTTTTTTCCGCGTGGCCTCCGGCTCCTCGTTGGCGCGGCTGTAGTCGCGAACGGCGGCATTGACGTTGTCGCCGGCATAGACGCTGATTTCATCGCCCACATCCACCCCGAGCTCGCCGGCCTGGTAATCCGGCAGCACGATCGTGCCCGGCGCGAGTTTCAGGTCGCCACCGAGCAGGTGCCGGGCCAGCTTGGCCAGTACCGGCTGCGCCCCCACCGCCTCCAGGCCAAAGGTCGGGGCGCCCGTCTGGCGGTCGCCCGCCGCCAGGTACAGCATGCCGCCCGCGTAGGGCGCGGCCGAGACGGTCTCCGGCCGGGACCGCAGGCGTTCGAGCACGGCGCGCCAGTCCGGTTCGGCCGGCGCCGGCGTGCCGGCGGCCAGCAGGACGTGGGGTTCCGCACCCATCAGGGTGGCACGGAAATCCGCCTCAAAGCCGAGCATGACCGCGCGCACGACGACCATCATGAGCACGCCAACGGCGATCCCCAGGACCGAGATGACGGTGATGACCGAGACGAAGGAACGCCGCGGCCGCAGGTAGCGGAAGGCGAGAAACAGGGGGGCGCGAGCCGGCATGGCGACATCATGCACCAGCCGCGCCGCCGCCGCCACCGGAATGCCGGGGCTTCAGAGCACGGCCTTTTGCACCCGGCCAGCCGCCGCGCCGAGGAAGCGCCGCACCATGGCCTCGGCCTGTTCGGAGAGGTCGGTCAGGTAGATCTCCAGCGACGGCTTGGCGCGCGCCGTGCGCAGCAGCCCCTGCTCGCGCAGCAGC
The DNA here is from genome assembly GCA_964605265.1 of uncultured Prosthecobacter sp. Taxonomy (GTDB): domain Bacteria; phylum Verrucomicrobiota; class Verrucomicrobiia; order Verrucomicrobiales; family Verrucomicrobiaceae; genus Prosthecobacter. The sequence goes on along the minus strand of CAZSBO010000059.1, from coordinate 11,118 downwards.
TCCGCCACCCTGGCCGCACAGGTGCTGGCGCTGTCGACCAGCCGCACCTTGCGGCCGAGCAGCTTGCGCAGTTGCGGCACCAGCAGCGGGTAATGCGTGCAACCGAGCACCAGGGTGTCGATGCCCTTGTCCAGCAGCGGCCCAAGGTACTCCCTGAGCACCGCCTTCAGCGCCGGATGCTCGGTCCAGCCCTCCTCAATGAAGGGCACCAGCAGTGGCGTCGCCACCGCATGAATGCGCAGGTCCGGCCGGTGCATCGCCAGTGCATACTGATAGGCGCTGCTGCGGATCGTGCCGGCCGTGCCGATGATGCCGACCCGCTGGCAGCCAGGATCGGCCAGCGTCGCCTCCACCCCGGGCTCCAGCACACCGATCACCGGCACGCGAAAGGTCGCCTGCAGCAGCGGCAGGGCATGGGCGGTCGCCGTGTTGCAGGCCACCACCACCGCCTTGACCCCGCGCCCAGCCAGAAACTGGGTGTCCTCCACCGCGAACCGGCGAATCGTGTCGGGCGACTTCGAGCCGTAGGGCACGCGCGCGGTATCGCCCAGATAGACGATGGACTCGTTCGGCAGCAACTCGCGCAGGGCACGCACCACGGTCAGGCCGCCGACGCCGGAGTCAAAAACGCCAAGCGGGGCGGAACGGGGATCAGGGGCGGCCATGCAGGCGCCATGATGACCCCGGGCGGCGCGCCGGCAAGCCCGGCCTTGCAGTTGGGCGACAAAAACCCGCCCGTAGACCGTTCTTGCGGAAACGAACTTGCTCGCTTATAGTTTTCAGAATTTCCAGACAGCGCCCTCCTGTCTGGGCTGCGCGGCTGCCGCCATGACTTTCTCCGTTTGCCCCCCCCTCCTGCGGCCGCTGGCCGCGCTTTGCTGGCTTGCCCTCTTCGGGCTGGCCGGCGCCAGCGAACCGCAGTTTCAATCCAGCTACGACCTGGCCCTGGACCCGGCCTCGGGCGACGCCTCCCCCGCCCTGCGGGTTTATGGCCGGCAGGCCAATGACGGCCTCGGCCGGGTGGTGCGCACGGGGGATCTCAATGGCGACGGCTTGGAAGACCTCATCATCGGCTCGGACGGTGCCGGCGCCGATGCCGGGCGCGCCAATGCCGGACGGGTGTGGATCTGGTTTGGCGGCGGCGACCTGCTGGGCAACCTCGACGCGGCAGGCTTGGCCGGCACGGCACCCGATGTCAGCGTGCTCGGTGCTGAGGCTTCCGACTTCCTCACCGCCGGGGGGGCGTTGACCGTGGCCGATGTCAACGGCGATGGCATCAGCGACCTGCTGCTGGGGGCTTACGGGGCGGACGGCCCCGACAACAGCCGTGAGCGCGCCGGGGCCGCCTACCTGGTGTTTGGCCGGGAGAATTTCCCCAGCACACTGGATTTGGCGGTGGCGGGTGCGGGCGGTGCCGACGTGACCATCCACGGTGCCTCGGCCAGCGACAGCCTGACCAATGGCGGCGCCATTGCGGCCGCCGATGTCAATGGTGACGGCTTCAAGGATGTGCTGCTTGGTTCCTTCCAGGGCGATGGTCCGGACGAAGGACGCACCGACGCTGGCGAAGCCTACGTCATTTACGGCCGGGCAACCTTTGAGACCAGCCTGGACCTGGCCCAGCAGGGCGAGCTGGGCGCCAGTGTCACGATACATGGCGCCACCAGCAACGAGCTGCTCACCTACGACGGTGCCATCCGCACTGGCGACATCAACGCCGATGGCATTCCCGACCTGCTGCTCGGCGCCAAGGCCGCACATGGACCGAATGAGACGCGCAACAGCGCCGGCCGCGTCTATGTTGTCTTCGGTCGCCCCGGCCTGCCGCCCGAGCTGGACCTCCAGCTTCAGGGCAGCAATGGCGCCAATCTGACCATTTACGGAGCCAGCGAGGACGACCAGATCACCTCGGGAGCCGCCCTGCTGGCGGCTGATGTCAACGGTGATGGCATCGACGATCTGCTCATCGGCACGCCGGGCGGCGACGGCCCCGATGAAACGCGCAAGGGCGGAGCCTCCGACAAGGGGGCCGGCGAGGTTTACATCGTTTTCGGCCGCCCGTTCTTCGAACCCGAACGCGATCTCGCCCTCCAGGGCGACGACGGCGCCGACGTGACCATTTACGGGGCCAGCGTCGGTGACAACCTCAGTTCGGGCGGCTCGCTGGCGGCCGGCGACATCAACAAGGACGGTCTTGCCGACATCCTGATCGGCGCAGGCTTGGCCGACGGGCCGGAGGACGCCCGCCCGGAAGCCGGCGAGGCCTACATCATCTTCGGCAGAGCCACCTTCCCCGCCGTGCTCGACCTGGTGATTCAGGGCACGGGCGGCGCGGATGTGACGATTTACGGGGCCGGCATCGGCGACAACCTCGCTCTGGGCGGCAGTCTCGGCCTGGCCGATCTCGACCGCGACAGCCGGAGCGATCTGCTGCTCGGCGCCTTCAATGCCGACGGCCCTGCCAATGCGCGCAACAATGCCGGCGAAGCCTATGTCATTTTTGGTCGCAGCGGTTTGCCAGTCACCCTCGACCTGGCCGATCCCGACGCCGCTGACGTGACCCTGCTGGGGGCCAGCGCCGATGACCGGCTCACCATTGACCGCTCCCTCTTCGCCGGTGACATCAGCGGCGATGGCGTGCCTGATCTGATTGTCGGCACGCCACGCGGCGACGGCCCGTCCGAGGCGCGCTCCAACGCCGGCGAAGTGAGCATCGTACTCGGTGTCGGTGTGCCGATCATCGGTCCTGAAATTGGCGTGCAGCAGCCGGTCGGCACGCCGCTGGCGGACGGCGGCGGCCGTTACTTCGGCGCGGTGCTGCTCAACAACATCGGCACCCGCACCTTCACCGTGCTCAACAGCGGCACCGAGGCGCTGACCGGCCTGGGAGTCACCATCAGCGGTGCGGATGCCGATGACTTTCAGGCGGACCGGACGAACCTGCCCGCCGTGCTCCAACCCGGGGAGTCCGGCAGCTTCATGGTCACCTTTCAGCCGACCACGCTCGGGGCTCACCTCGCCGCCCTGCAGATCCTCAGCGACGACGAGGATGAAAGCCCGTACGACATCCGTCTCACCGGCATTGGTGCCGCACCCGAACTGGTCATCGAACAGCCCGCCGGCACCCCGCTGCCCAGCGGTTCGTCCCGCGACTTCGGCGAGGTGGCGACCAGCTACGACAAGACCCTCAACTTCACCTTCAAGAACATCGGCACCGCCGACCTCGACGGTCTCGTTGCCAGCCTGGCCGGCACCGAGGCAGCCGACTACAGCTTCCCGCCGCTCGCCTCCGACACCCTGCCCCCTGGCCAGAGCATGACGGTGAGCGTCACCTTCGCGCCCGCCGACTTCGGCGCGCGCGCCGGTGAACTGCGCGTCATCAGCAGCGTGTCGCCCGACGTGCCCTACGTCATCCACCTCAATGGCACCGGCGTGCCGCCCGCCCCGGAAATCGCCCTGCGCCAGCCGGCGGCGACCGAACTGCAGAGCGGTGAGGCACGCAGTTTTGGCAGTGTCGCCCTGGGCGCAACCAGCAACCTCAGTTTCCGTCTCGACAACACCGGCACCGCCCTGCTCACCGGGTTGACCCTGACCACGGTGGGGGACCAGGCCGGCGACTTCGCGCCCAGCGCCGCCACCCTGCCCGACCTCGCCCCCGGCACCTCCGCCCATTTCACGGTTACCTTCACCCCCGGCGCCCGTGGCGCGCGCTCGGCCGAGTTGCGCATCACCAGCAACGACGCTGATGAAAACCCCTTCGTGGTGCCGCTCTCCGGCAGCGGCGTCAATCCCGAGATCGTCCTCGAACAACCGCTCGACACAGCACTGACCAGTGGTGACAGCCGAACCTTCCCTGCCACCGCCATGGGCTCGCAGTCGAGCTTCCAGTTCACGGTGAAAAACACCGGCGACGACACCCTCACCGGTCTCGCCCTCAGCCAGACCGGCAGCCACACCAGCGACTTTCTCCTGGTCACCGCCGGCTTTGTCAGCAGTCTGCCTCCCGGTCAAAGCACGAGCTTCAGTGTGATTTTCGCCCCCCTCGCCGCCGGCTCCCGTGCCACAAGCCTGCGTGTCGCCAGCAACGACGCCGATGAAAACCCGACCCTGATCGAGCTCTCCGGCCTCGGCACCGCACCCGTCATCACGGTCGAGGAGCCGGCTGGCAGCACGCTCGCCTACAATGCCGCGGTGACCTTCGAGCCCGTCCTGATGGAAGCCACCGGCACCGCCCGCATCTTCACCATCCGCAACACCGGCGGCGCACCGCTCGCCGGCCTCAATGTCGCCTTCACCACCACCAGTCCGCACAAAAGCGAGTTCGTGCTCGTGCCACCCGCCGCGACCAGCCTGCAACCGGGTGCCAGCACCACCTTCAGTGTCGCCTCTTCACCCGACTTCGCCGGCAGCAAAAGTGCCACGGTGCGCCTCACCTCGACCTCGGTCGGCGCCAACATCATGCAGGTCAATCTCGCCGCCCAGGGCCTGCCGCTGCAGCCGCTCTACGGTCAGGCGCTCACCTCGCGTCTCGCCGTCGCCACCGCCGAACTGCACCTCGATCCGCTCATCACCGGCGCCGATCCCAAGACCTATCGCTGGCGCAAAAACGGCAAGGAACTCAGAGCCGCCACCGCCGGCCTGCTCTTCAAGTCGCTGAAGACCTCCGATGCCGGCATCTACCAGCAGACGGTCACCAACACCTACAGTTCGGCCACCTCCAACAACCTCTGGCTGGCGGTCGCCGCCAAACCACCGGCCACCGCCGCGGTCAAGCTCAATGGCAGCCTCACCCTGGCCTGCAAGGTCAGCCTGCCGCCCGGCGCCAGCGCCAGTTACCTGTGGCTGCACGAAGGCGAACCGGTCGCCGCCGGCGGGAACGTCAGTGGCATCACCACGAAAACCCTCAAGATCACCGGCATCCAGATAGACCGCGCCGGCACCTACACCTGCCAGGTGACCGTCACCACTCCCGACGGCAGCTTTCAAGGCACTCAGGGCAACACCAGCGTGGCCGTGGTCGAAGCCCCGCCCGAACTGCAGCCGTTCAGTTTCACCGACGCCCGCGTCAGCCAGGACATCACCGGTCTGCAGATCCCCTGCCTGAAAAACCCCGCCAAGTTCGCAGCCGCCGGCCTGCCGCCCGGCGTCAAGATCGATCCACTCACCGGCATCCTGTACGGCAAACCCGCCACCGCCCGCTACGTCAAGGGCGCGCTCGTGCCCTACCAGGTGAAAATCACCGTCAGCAACCTCGCCGGCAAGGTCGTCTCGCCCCTGCTGCCCTGGACGATTCACCCCCTGCCCGAAGGGGCCGCCGGCGTCTTCAGCGGCGTGATCGGCCGCAGCTCCCCGATGAATGGCGGCCTCGGCGGCACGGTCCTGCTCACTGTCACCCAAACCGGCGCCTGCAGCGGCAAACTGCTGCTCGGCGCCTCAAGTTACTCCTTCAAAAGCAGCCTCAGCGTGCCCGCTGGCGACGGCAATCCGACGCTCTCCTTCAGCATTTCCCGCAAGGCCCCGATGGCGCCGCTCACGGTCACCGAAGCCGTGCTCGACCTCGAGGCCGGTCGCCTCGACGGCGAACTCGAAGACGACGGCAGTTCGCCCGCCGCCACCTTGAGCGCCTGGCGGCGGGCGACCCAAACCTCCGCCGGCGTGCACAACGCCGCCCTCATTCCCGGTGAGGAAGTGTTCGACGACGCCACCACCTACCCTCAGGGCGAAGGCTGGGCGACCTTCAAGGTCAGCGCCAAGGCCACCGGCACCTGGGCCGGCCGGCTGGCCGACGGCAGCAGTTTCACCCATGCCGCCCACCTCGGCACGGACGGCCGCGCCAGCCTGTTCGCCCTGCTGCAGAAAAAAACCGGCAGCCTGCTCGGCAGCACCCAGCTCAGCGCCGGCAGCGGCGACCTCGACGGCCTCACCATCGACTGGTTCATCCACGCACCGACGCCGCCGCGCAAAACCGGCACCTACCGCACCGGCATTCCGCTGCATGCCCTCCATCTGGTCGGCGGTCCCTACACGCCGCCAGCCGCCGGCGCACGCCTGTTGACCTTCTTTGGCGGCGGCCTCGAAGAAGAGGTCGACGTGCCGCTGGAAATCAGCGACGCCCTGAAGGTGCTCGTGCCGGCAAACGCGTCAGCGGCCGTGGTCACCCCCTTCCAGGCCAAGACCGGCCTGTTCGGTGGCAGCTTCCTCCATGAAGGGCGAAAGGCCGTGATCAGCGGCCTGCTCATTCCACGCCTGCAGGGCGGGCGCGGCCACTTCCTGCTGCCGGGCACACCCGCGCCCGGCGAAAAATCCGCCCCCGCCTGGTCAGGCACACTGCGCCTGACCACCCCCTGATCAGGCTTGGGCTTCCGCCGGAGGTTCGGCACTGCGCGCACCGCCGACCGTCTGCGGTGCGATGCGCGCCTGCCAGATGTAGCGACGGAACAGCACCTTGACGCTGGCGGTCATCGGCACCGCCAGGATGGCACCGAGCAGACCGCCGAGCAGCAGGGTCCACACCAGCACGCTGGCAATGACGGTCATCGGATGCAGGCCGACCGCCTCGCCGACAATGCGCGGCGAGATGAACAAACCATCGACCTGCTGCACCACGGCAAACACGGCAGTGACTGCCAGCGGCAGCGCCCACCAGGGATCCCCGGGAATCAGGGCACTGCCTCCCTGCACCGCGCCGATCAGGACCGACGGAATCCAGCAGAGGGCGATGCCCAGATAGGGGATGATGCCGAGCACGCACAGCGCCAGGCCAATGAGCAGACCGAAGTCGAGGCCGAGGATCATCAGGCCGACACCGGTGGCGATGCCGTTGATGAAACTGACGAAGAGCTGGCCGCGGAAGAAGGCGATCAGGTAAGTATTGATCTCGCTCAGACAGGCCACCACCTCGTCCTTGAAGGCGCTGGCGCGCAACGGCAGGTAGTCCGACCACTGCTCCTTGATCTTGGCACTCTCGATCAGGAAGTAGTACAGGTACAGCGGCACGATGATGAAGGACAGCAGGAAGCCGAACATGCCGAGGAAACCGCCGAAGGTGGACTTGATGAACTTCCAACCGCTGGCCGCCACCGCCGGCAGCGTCGTGCGCACCCAGTCGCCGGTGAGCAGGGCCTTGAAATCGAGTTCGCCTTCCGCCAGCGACAAAGCCGCGTCCGACGGAGCCTCCGCCTTCGTGGTCGCCTCCGGGGCCTGCAACGGCGGCACAAGCTCCGGCGCTTGCTCAAGCCCCTGCTGCAGCTCGCTGCGCGTGCTGTGCGGGATCAGCTCGATGCCATAGTCACGCTCAACACGCGCGGAGAAATCGAGCACGGCCGTGCGCGCCTTGACCGTGTAGGCAGGCACCTTCTTCACCAGGTTGGCGGTCTGCTCGGAAAGCTTCGGCACAATCCACCAGCCCAGGCCGAAGAGCAGCGCGGAAAAGACGGCGAAGGCCAGCAGCACCGACGGTTGGCGGCGCAGGCCGCGGCGCTCCAGCCATTCCACCCCCGGCTCCAGCAGGTAGGCCAGCACACCGGCAACGGCAAACGGCGTCAGGATCGGCTGCAGGAAGCCGATGACCCGCGTCCCCAGAAGAATGAAACCGACCGTCAGGGCGCCAATGACCGTGAAAGACAGGGCCGTGACCGCGGTCCACAGGATGTTGCGCTGAAACGCCGTGGGCAGGTTCTTCATGATCGGCTCGGGAGGGACGAGCGTGTTTATACTCCGCCACCCGCCGCCCGCCTAGTGGAAAAAGCCCGCGACTTTGGAACGCGGATTTCCTTTGCCGGCATCCCCTTTTCCCGTTTCTTGCCCCTCCCCCATGCTGTCCATCCCCGACCATCCCTTCCGCGCCTTCATTTTCGACTGCGACGGTACCCTCGTCGATTCCATGCCGCTGCACTACCAGGCTTGGACCGCCTCGCTCGCCCATCACCGCGCGCCCTTCGATTTCACCGAGGAGTACTTCTATTCCATGGCCGGCGTACGCGAGCAGGACGTCGTCGCCCTGCTCAATCAGGAGCACGGCACCGACGTCGATCCCGACGCGGTCGCGGAAACCAAGGCCGGGCTGTTCCGCGAACTCATTCCGCAGGTGCCTGCGGTGCGTCCGGTCGCCGACTTCGCCCGCTCCCTGCACGGCCGTCACCCGCTCGCCGTCGCCTCGGGCAGCGAGGAACCGCTCGTCCGCGCCTGCCTGGAGGCGAACGACCTGCTGCACCTGTTCGACACCATCGTCACACCGCGCAACGTCGCCCGCGGCAAACCGGCGCCGGACATGTTCCTGCTCGCCGCCGAACGTCTCGGCGTCGCCCCCGCCGACTGCCTGGTTCTCGAGGACGGCCAGTCCGGCATCGACGCCGCCAAAGCCGCCGGCATGCAGTGGGTCTACATCCCGCGCAGCCTGCGCTGAGCCGGCACTGCGCCCTTGCACGGATGCCCCACGACGGGCAGGTTGAAGTGCCATGAAAAAGCTCCTCGTTCTGATCGGCGCCCTGGTCCTGCTCGTCCTCGCCGGAGCGACCGCCGCCTCCTGGTGGATCCTGCGCCAGTTCGGCCCGGAAACCTGGGTCGCCCAGGCAGAAAGCCAGTGGAACTGCCGCGCCCAGATCGGCGATGTCGATCTGCAACTGCTCAGCCGCCCCGCCACCCTCGTGCTGAAGGACGTTCACCTCGCCCGCCGCGACAGCGAGGCCGACAAACCTCTCGCCGAGAGAAAAGCCTTCGCGGAGGGCGAGGCCGACATCCATGTCGCCGAACTGCGCCTCGATGTCCGCCTGGAGGATCTGCTCAACCGCCGGCTGCATGTCGAGGACCTGCGCATCGTCCGACCCGCCATCCGCGAGACGATCGACGCCAAGGGCAGCAGCCTGGAAGCGATCTTCCGCAAGCCAGCCGCCGCCGACACGATCGCGCAGAAGCCCGCGACGCCCAAACCGGCGACACCCAAACCCGCCGCCAGCGAGCAGGACGAGGAACTGCCGCGCGGTGCCGGCGGCTTCAGCTTCGCCCTCGCCAAGGCCGCCATCGAGGACGGTGCCCTCACCCTCAACGCCAAGGACAATCTCATTGAGATCACCCGCCTCGGCTTTCGCGTTGGCGGCATTGATCTGGAACAGCTCAAGCCGGGCTCGGAACTCGCCGCCGAACTCGAAGCCCACCTGCGCGTCACCGGCCTGACCCGCATCCAGGGCGCCAAACGCCAGGCCGAACTTGCCGTGCTCGACCTGCGCGGCACGGGCAGCGTCGCGCCGCTCGACGCGAAAACCGGTCGCTGGAAACCCAACACCCTGCTCAATCTCACCCTCGCCAAGGGCTCGGTGCTGGCCGGCCAGCAGACCCTCGGCGACGCCGCCGGTTCGGAACTGCGCAAGCTGCAGGAATTCGGCATCGACCTCGCTCCGGTGCGCATCGGCGGCCCGCTCCAGCAGGACGCCCTGATCGCCGGCCGATGGGTCGGCGGTGCCTTCATCCTGCGCGAACAGGCGCTTTTTGTCTTCCCTGAGTACGAGGTGGCCCTGGAGCAGAAATGCTGGCTCGACACCGTCAACGACCGCCATGAATTCGATGTGCGCCTGACCTGCGGCCCGGAACTGCAGCAGCGCCTCCACCAAGGCATGGCCAAGGCCAAACTCGGCGAATCGGTCGCCCGCGGCCTGGTCCGCGCCCTCGCCGATGAGCGCGGCCGGATGACCTTCGACATCGAATCGCGCGGCCCGCTGTCGGATCCAAAGGTGCGACCGAAGACCGACCGTGTGCTGAAGAACCTGATGAGCGGCCAGGGCCTTGGCGATCTGCTGCAGGGACTGCTGCGCTGAACCGCCTCCCTGGATCGGTGCGTACCCGGAGGCCGCAAAAAAAACGCGCCGCGGCAAACCGCGGCGCGCTGCAGAAGGCGAATGGAACAAATGCTCAGGCCACCAGCGGGTGCAGGTTGTCCTTGCACCACTGGCCGTTCTGCTTGGTGACACCATCCGGATCGTCGACCGCGGCATGGGCCTCGTCCTCGCAGATGATCCAGCCGGAGTAATTCCGCTGCACCAGCCACTCGGTGATCTTGTGGAAGTCGAGCTTGCCCGTGCCCATCTGCGCCCAGGGCTCAGCGCCGTTGCCGGAGAAATCCTTGTAGTGGATGTGGTTCACCAGGTGCTGCCACTTGTTGAGCGTGGCGATCACGTCCATGCCACCGCGGATGATGTGGCCAACGTCTGGGGTCCAGCCGGTGACCTTCGGGTCGAGGCTGCTCAACACGACATCGTAGTCTTCCTGGGTACGCACCAGCGAGGCGGGCGGACTGTTCGGATGGTAGGAGCACTTGATGCCGAGATCGGCGGCGCGCTGCGAGACGCGGTTGATGTTGCGGGCAACGTTGAGCCGGCGGCGCTGCACATCCTTGGCGCGGCCGCTCGGCAGGGTCACGGTGCCAAGCATGGCGCCAGGAAAGTGCTTGAGCAGGTCGATCGTGAAGTCGGCGGCGGCGCGCTCATTGGGAGCCTCGTCCTCGCCATCCCAGGCACAGACCAGGGCCAGACCGGCGAGCTGCATGTTGTGCTGCTGCAGGGTGTCCTTCAGACGCACCGGGTCGCAGAAATCGCCCAGCCAGTACTTGCAGCAGCCCAGGGCGCTTTCCGAGATCTCCAGCACCATCGGTTCGATGCCGGTGAAGCCCGCCTCGGCGGCGACCTGGATCATGTGGTCGAGTTTGTTGTCATAGCCCTTGCCGGTTCCCTGCATGAACCAGGTGTAGACTTCCGAGCCGAATTGGATGTTTGCCATGGTGTTGGAATGTGGGTTGTTTCAAGCGCGCGAACCGCGCGCCGCCATTGGAGCCGAGCCGGGAAAAAATGTCCAGCGACGAATTGTCAGACGCCACCCGACATCGTGGTTGAACGCTGCGGCCACGGCGCCCGAGCCTGCCGATCAACAGCCCTCACCCCACGGCACCCGCTCGCAGATCGCGCAGCGCATAGAGTCGCTCCTCCCGCGCCAAGCCCCGCATCACCCGCGCCCCCGTCTTACGGGTCGCGCCAAACCGCTCCCGCAACGCCCCAAACACTTCGTTGACGTAGGACCGACTGCCAATCACTGCCCCGTCGGTAAAATACCGCACCCGGCAGCGCAGGTACT
>CAZSBO010000058.1:0-22222 GCA_964605265.1 uncultured Prosthecobacter sp. | reverse complement strand
TCAAAGCCCTCCGCCTCATGATCGAGCTCGTGCAGGGCCGGCACCGTCTGGTAGAGCCAGTTGAGGTCCTGAACCAGCTTCTGCGCCGCGGCATGCTCCTCGCCGAGGAAAAGGTGCCAGTCGAGGCTGCGCGCGTGGTTCCACTCGTTCCACTGGGCGAACTCGCCGCCCATGAAGAGCAGCTTCTTGCCGGGATGAGCCCACATCCAGGCGTAGAACAGGCGCAGGTTGGCGAATTTCTGCCAGCGATCGCCCGGCATCTTGTTGATCAGACTGCCCTTGCCGTGAACCACCTCGTCGTGGCTGAGCACGAGGATGAAATTCTCGTCGTAGGCATAGAGCATCGAGAAGGTGGCCTCGCCATGGTGGTACTTCCGGTGCACGGGCTCCTCCTGCATGTAGTGCAGGCTGTCGTTCATCCAACCCATGTTCCATTTGAAACCGAAGCCGAGGCCGCCGGCATCGGCCGGCTTGGACACCCCCGGCCAGGCCGTGCTCTCCTCGGCAATGATCGTCGTGCCGGGATGCTTGTCGTAGCAGACGCGGTTCAGTTCGCGCAGGAAATCGATCGCCTCCAGGTTCTCGCGACCGCCAAACTTGTTGGGCACCCAGGCCCAGGGCTTGCGCGAGTAATCGAGGTACAACATCGACGCCACCGCGTCGACGCGCAGGCCGTCGATGTGGAACTGCTCCAGCCAGAACAGGGCGTTGGCGAGCAGGAAATTCTTCACCTCGGCACGGCCGTAGTTGAAGATGAGCGTGCCCCAGTCCTGATGCTCACCCTGGCGCGGATCGGCGTGTTCGTAGAGGGCGGTGCCGTCGAACTGGGCAAGACCATGGGCATCCTTGGGAAAGTGCCCCGGCACCCAGTCGAGAATGACCCCCAGGCCAGCCTGGTGGCAGCGGTCGACAAACTGGCGGAACTCGTCGGGATTGCCGAAGCGGCTGGTCGGCGCGAAGTACCCGGTGATCTGATAGCCCCAGGAGCCGTCGAAGGGATGCTCGGCGACCGGCATCAGCTCGATGTGGGTGAAGTTGAGCGACTTCACATAGGGGATGAGGTCGTCGGCCAGCTCAAGGTAGGACTTCGGCCGGTTGCCCTGCTCCGGAATGCGCTTCCAGGAACCGAGATGGACCTCGTAAACGCTCATCGGCGTGCGGTAGAGATCGTGACGGGCGCGCCGCTCCATCCATTCCTGATCGCTCCAGCGATAGCGCTCCAAATCAAAGACCAGGCTGGCCGTCTGCAGACCGTGCTGGCCAAAGAAGGCAAAGGGATCGGACTTGACCAGCACGTGACCCTCGGCGCTGAGGATCTCAAACTTGTAATGACTGAGTTCGTGGATGCCGGGCAGGAAGATCTCCCACACGCCGCCCTCAATGCGCAGGCGCATCGGATTCACCCGACCATCCCAGTCGTTGAAGTCGCCGACCACCGAGACGCGTTGGGCATTGGGGGCCCAGACGGCAAACTGCACGCCACTGATACCGTCGATCGTGCGCAGCCGCGCGCCCAGACAGTCCCAGAGCCGCTGGTGGGTGCCTTCGCGAAAGTAATAGATGTCCTGCTCGCCGAGCAGCGGCCCGAAGGAATAGGGATCGGCAACGCGGCTGACGCGGCCGTCATAGCCGACCACCTCCAGATCGTAGGCCAGTTTTTCCGGCAACTCGGCGGCAAAGATGCCGTGGTGATGCTCGCGCCGCATCGGCCAGGCACCGCCACCCTCGCGCGCCAGCACACGCAGCGCATGGGCCTTGGGCAGGAAGGCGCGCACCGTCACGCCGCCACCAGGATGCTGCTGCGGTCCAAGGAAGCCGAATGGGTTGCCGTGGCGGGCTTCCAGGAGGGCGAGGGCGTCAGCAGAGAAACCGGGGTCGTCGTTCAGGCTCATGAATGGGGTGCAAGTAGCAGAGGCTCAAGATGTTCCAAGCAGATTTTCGCCAACTCATGGTCGCGCAGCAGCACCTTGCGCGCCCGTCCAGCCGGGTCGGCCCGCCACCAATGCACGATTCGTGCCGAAACCGCGACCGGGTCCGCTGCGGGATCAAAAAACTGCGCCGCCGCCCCCAGCACCTCGCGATGTACCGGCAGGTCGGAACACCAAACCGGCAGCCGGTGCGCCGCCGCCTCGAGCAGCGGCAGACCAAAGCCCTCGCCGGTGCTCGGAAAAAACAGCGCATCGGCCAACTGATACAAACCGCGCACCTCCGCCTCGTTCAGCGACGCCTGCTCGCCCAGAAACACCGCCGCCTCCCCCAGGCCCTCCGCCGCGCGCAGGGCGCGCAACTCGGCCAGGTAGCGAATTCCGTCGGCCTGATGCGGATCGGGCGCCCCAGTGACCGCGTAGGCGGCGTCGAGGCCGGCCCGGCGCAGGGCGGCGGTGACGCGCAGGCCGAATTCAATGTTCTTGCGGCGGATCAAGCGCGCCGGATGCGCCAGTACCAGCTCATGGCGCCAAAGCGGCAGGGTGGCGAGCCGCGGCGACACCCCCAGCACCGCCGCCAGATCGATGCCATTGGGGATCACCCGCACCGCCCCGGAGGACAGGCCGGTCGCCCGCAGGTAATCGCGGCAGCGTGCCTCCGACACCGCCACATGGCAGGCCGCCGGTACCGGTTCGCTCCAGCCGAGCGCCGCATACTGCGGATTCACCGCGGCGACATCATGCACCCAGTTGATCCAGCGCAGCTGCGGATGCGCCGCGGCCTGGGCGGTCAGTTCGCGGGTCCACTCCAGGTCAAAGGGCATGGTGAAGACATTGTGCACCAGCACGGCGCCGGCGGCCGGCTCGGCCAGCCAGACGCGAAAACCTGCACGATCCCGACGACTGAACAAGCGCACCTCATGCCCCAGCGCGGTCAGCACCCGCGCCTGATCCCCCACCAGCCGCTCCACCCCGCCAATGACCGGCGGCAGGGTGTAGTGGAGCAGGGCGACGCGCATTCTGCCACCTTGGCGCGCACCGCCGCGCCGGCAAAAGAAAAAGGCCGATCACAATGCGCAGTTGCGCTTGCGGCGGCCGCTGCTCTCGTCCAGCCTCCCGCGCCATTTCCAACCCGATCCAAGCCATGAGCAAGAATCCCGCGAAAAAACTCCTCAACGACCCCCTCAAGTGCGCCGACGAACTTTTCGAAGGCCTCGTGCTCGCCTATGACGGCAAGGCCCGCCGGGTCGGCAAACGCTCGATCGTCATGAACGACCTGCGTCCGGACGCCCCCGCCCTGCTCATCGGCGGCGGCGCCGGCCACGAGCCGATCTACCACGGCCTGGTCGGCAAGGGCATGGGCGATGGTGCCGCTGTCGGCGACATCTTTGCCGCACCGCCCCCCGACATCGTGCTGGAGGCCACCCAGGCCGTGAACCGCGGCAAGGGCGTGCTCTATCTCTACGGCAACTACGCCGGCGACGTCATGAACTTCGACATCGGCGCCGAACTCGCCGAGGAGGAAGGCATCGAGGTCAAGACCGTCATCATCAACGATGATGTCTGCTCGGCACCGCCCAGCGAAAAAGCCAAGCGCCGCGGCATTGCCGGTCTCGTGCCGGTGGTCAAACTCGCCGGCGCCGCCGCCAGCCAGGTCGACAGCCTCGACGAACTCGCCCGCCTCGCCCAGAAGGCGGTCGACATGACCCGCACCGTCGGCGTCTCGACCCGGCCCGGCTCCATCCCCGCCACCGGCGAACCGACCTTTGAACTGCCCGAAGAACTCATCGGCCTGGGCATGGGCATTCACGGCGAAAAGGGCGTTGGCCTGATCCCGATGTGCACCGCCGACGAACTGGCGGCGAAAATCCTCGAGCTGCTGTTCGCCGACGATCTAGAGCTGAACGCCGGCGACGAGATCGTCTTCTTCGTCAACAGCCTCGGCAGCACCCACCTCATGGAACTGCTCATCCTGCTGCGCGCCGCCCGTCCGATCCTCGAAGCCCGCGGCCTGAAAGTACACCAGACGATCTGCGACAACATTGTTACCTGCCAGGAAATGGCCGGTGTCAGCTTCAGCATCACCAAGCTCGATGCCGAACTCAAGCAGCTCTGGGACCTGCCCTGCGAAAGCCTCGGCTACACGAAGCTCTGAGGCAGGCGATCCAAGCCTGCAAAAACAGCACGGGCGGAACCGCGAGGTTCCGCCCGTTTTATGATGACGGATTGGGGCCGGTGGCCGGATCAGTGAACCGCGCCACCGCCAGTCACTTGGCCGCCTTGTCCTCGGTCTTGGCGGTGGTCGGCTGTTTGCCGGTGAGTTCGAGGTAGTCGCGCAGGATGTGAATGGCCTCCAGTTTGGTGGGCTCCAGGCCGTAGGGGAACTTCGAGGCGTCGGAATCCCCCTCCTCGCCCTCGCTCTTGGCGGCCATCTTCATGCCGGTGCTCTGCTCGCGGGTGAAGGCCGACTCGGGAACGAGTTCAGGCGCGTTGACGTTGTCGAGGGTCAGGTGGTAGACCTTGAAGGTGTCGTCCTTGAGACGCTCGGCAACCTGCTTGGCGCGTTCGGCGCGCTCCTGCTCCTGCTTCTCGCGTCGCGCCTCATTCTCGTCGGCCTCCTGCTGGCGCTTGGCGAGGTTGATGACAACCGTGTTGCGGTCGATGCGCTCCTTCAGGCGCGCCGATTCCTCGCGAATGTACTTGAACTCGGGATTGGCATCCAGGCGGGCCGCGAGGCGGGCGGCCAGTTCCTGGATGGGCAGCGGCTGCGGCGTAACCAGATTGTAGTTGCGCGCCGGGATGGTGTCATAGGGCAGCGGGTTGTCCGTGGCCGACTCGCCAATATCGAGCACGTCGCGGATCGACGGCAGCACCAGGTCGGGTTCCACGCCCTTGAGCTGGGTGGAGCCACCGGCGATCCGGTAAAACTTCTGGATGGTGACCTTCAGGTTGCCGGCGCGGTCCTTCTTGGCGAAGAAGGGCATGAAGCGGTCCACCGGCAGGATGGTCTGCACGGTGCCCTTGCCGAAGGTCGACTGGTCACCGACGACGAGGGCGCGGCGATAGTCCTGCAGTGCGGCGGCCAAAATCTCCGAGGCCGACGCGCTGGTCTTGTCGGTCAGCACAATCATCGGGCCATCGTAGAAGGCCTTGGGAGTCTCACATTCGCGCCAGGTGATGGTGCCGCGCCAGTCCTTGGCCTGCACCACCGGGCCGGCCGGCACAAACAAACCGGTGAGCCGGATGGCCTCCTCCAGCGAGCCGCCACCGTTGCCGCGCAGGTCGAGCACCAGGCCGTCGATCTTCTCCTTCATCAAGCGGGTGAGCAGCTTCTGAACGTCGTCGGTGGTACTGACCGTGCCGTCCTCCATGTCGGCGTAGAAGGATGACAGGTTGATCCAGCCGACCTTGAGCGGCTTGCCGAGTTCGGAGGGAGTCTGGATGAGTTCGGCATTGGCGAGCTTTTCCTTCAACTCAACCGCCCCGCGCACGATGGTGATGATCTTGGTGGAAGCGGGATCCTGGGCCGGGTTGACCCGCAGGCGCACGACGCTGCCTTCGGTGCCGCGGATCATGTCGACAATCTTCTGCAGCTTCATGAACTTCGTCTCCACGAATTCCGCCTCACCCTGGGCGACGCCGGTGATCTTGTCGTTGAGCTTGAGCTCTCCCTGCTTGTCGGCCGGACCGCCGACGACGATGCCCTGAATGACCGCCACATCGTCCTCGAGACCGAGCAAGGCGCCGATGCCGACGAGCTTGTGCTTCATCTGGATGTTGAAGTTGTCCATCTCGTTGACGCTCATGTATTCCGTGTGCGGATCGTAGGCGGCGGAGAGACTGGAGAGGAAGAGGTCGACCACGTCCTCCTGGTCGTTTTCCTCCAGCGACTCAAGCAGGCGCTCGTAGTCCTTGAGCACGCGGGCCTCGGGAGTGCGCTCCTCCTCCTTTTCGACAGCCGGCGTCTCGGGCTTGGCCTCTTCGGGTTTGGCCTCGGCTGGCGGTGCGTCCTTGGCCTTCTTCGCCGCCTCGGCCGCCTTCTTGGCCTTTTCCTCGGCCTTGGCCTCGTCGGCGAGCCGTTCCTGCAACAGATTTTCCTCAAGGATGTCGAGCCAGAGGCGATCCTGCTCGGCGGTGTCGGCCGGATAAGGCGCCTTGTCGCGCTTGATCAGGGTGGTGCGCTCGGAGTCGAAGGTGAACTTGTGATCCTTGAGCGTGCTGCGGACAAACTCGATGCGCTCCTTCACCCGCAGCTTGTAGAGGTCGTAGATCTCGAAGGCAGGACTGATGTCGCGCATCAGAATAAGGTCATCGAGCGTGGTCTTGAACTTGGTCTCGTACTCTTGGACGTCCTTGGCCGTGAAAAAGACCCTCCGGAAGTCCAGGGTGTTGAGGTAGTTGCGCAGCATGCGCACCGACATCTCGTCGTCGAAATCCTGGCGCGAGTAGTGCTGATTTTGCAGCATGTAGGCGACGTGCATCGCCACCTGGCCGAAGTTGGTCTCCGCGCGTGCGGTGGATGAGACGGTCGCCGCGAGGGCGAGACCGGCTCCGAAAAGGAGGGGGAGTGCGCGAGTCATGGGGGGGATTGCCGACGGAACAAGTACGACCTTAACGGGGGTTTCGCTGCTAAATTTGCCTTTTGCGGCTTGAAATGTCCACAGGATTCCCGCAGGAAGCCGCTGATGCTGGACATTCACACCTTCACGGGCGGCATCGCCCAAACCAACGCCTGGCTCATCGAATCCCCGCAGGGTTGCCTGTTGGTGGACGCGCCGGAGGGCACGGCCCGCTGGCTGCTGGCGCGCGGCGCACGGGTCGATGCCCTGCTGCTGACCCACCAGCACTTTGATCACGTTCAGGACGCCGCCCAGGTGAAATCGGAACACGGCTGCAAGGTTTTGGCCTGGTCGGCCTTCTCCCGCGAACTGACCCTGGAGCACCTCGTGGGCGCCGTCGGCGGCCGTGAACTGGTCCCGGCATTCAGCGTCGATGAGGTCCTCGCCGGACGCGATCAGGTGGAGGCCGGCGGTTGGATCTGGAAACTGCTGCACATCCCGGGTCACTCGCCGGACAGCCTGTGCTTTCACCAGCCCGAGACCGGCGACGTGTTCGGCGGCGACGTGCTGTTTTTCGACGGCGTGGGTCGCACGGACTTCCCCGGTGGCTCCTTCGAGCAACTGCTGGCAGGCATCCAAGGCAAGCTGCTGGTGCTGCCGGATGCCACCCGACTGCACCCCGGCCACGGACCGGCCACCACGCTCGGCCGTGAGCGCCATCACAACCCGTTCTTGACCGATCTCTGAGGCCGGCGGGATTTTGCCGGGAGGAAGACACAAGGCCGGTTGCCGCGGCGTTAATGCGGTGCACCCTGCCCCCCTTCATGGAAACCCAGCTCCGCCCCGCCACCCGGCAAGCCCTGCAGGCCTTTCGCGCCCGCCGCCGCACCCTGCTCGCCTGGCGCGCCCTGCTCTGCTTCGCGCTGATCGCCCTGACCGCCGCGCTGGTCGCCGCCCTGCTCGATCGCGCCCGCTTTCTGCCCGAGGTCCTGCGTCCCTGGACCACCCTGACCGCCTACGCCGCCGCCGCGGTCGCCGCCTGGCGCACGGGCCTCAGTCACCTGCGCGAGGCCGGCAGCGATCTCGGCGCCGCGCGCCTGCTGGAAACCGTCGCCCCCGGCCTGCACGAGCGACTGCTCGCCGCGGTCGAACTGGCTGAAGGTCACGCCGGTGAGTCAGCCGAACTGCGTGCCCGCCTGCAGGACGATGTCGCCGCTGCCGTCCAGGATCTGGATGTGCGCACCCTGCTGCCCGCCCGCGCCCTGCGCGGCTGGCTGCTCGGCTGCGGTGGCCTCACCCTGCTCATCGCCACTCTCAGCTGCATCCCGGCCCTGCACCTGCCCGGCTTCCTGGCGCGCGCCGCCGTGCCCTTTGCCAACCTGCCCCGCCCCGCCAGTGCGGTGATCCGCCTCATCGAGCCCTCTCCCGCCGACACGCTCGCCGCCTTCCATTCAGAAGTTGCCATCGTTGCCGAGGTCAGCGGCCGCTTCACCGGCCCGGTGCAGCTGGAGAGCCAGCCGGAGGGCGCCCGCAGCCGTCTCGAAACCCTGCGCCCCGGCGCCGGCACACGCCACGAGGCCAACCTCGGGGTCGGTCAGACCGACGTACGCTACCGCCTGCACGCCGGCGATGCCATCAGCCCCTGGCACCGGCTTAGCGCCCGGCCGCGGCCGCGGCTGGTCGAATTCGTCAAAACCGTGACCCCGCCGGCCTACACCGGCCTGCCCACCAGTGAACGCACGGAGGATCATGGTGATCTCGAGGCCCTGGAAGGCTCGACGGTGCGCCTCACGCTCAAGGCCAACCAACCGGTCAGCAACGGCCGCCTGCAGCTCAATCCCGAGCATGCCGAACGCCCGGAACCACTCGCCGTCACCTCCCTGCCCGACGGCCGCCTGCAGGCCGAGTGGACCCTCGCCGCCGGCCAGGAGGCCTGGCAGGTTGCACTGACCGCGGTCGAGACCGGTTTCACCAACGACGAGACGTCGCCCTGGCGCATTAGCACCATCCCGGACCTGCCCCCCATCGCCCAAATCCTCGAACCCCAGGAACAGGTGGCCCTGCTCGCCGACGCCTCCGTGCGCCTGCAGGGGTTCGCCAGCGATGACGTCGGCCTGGCAGCGGTGGCGGTCGCCCACGCCGTCAACGGCGGCACCTGGGAGGAACGCAACCTCACCGGCAAGTCCGGCCGCGAGACCGAGGTGCAAAGCGTGCTGCCGCTCGCCCCCCTGCAGGTGGTCCCGGGCGACACCGTCCTGCTCAAGCTGGTCGCCACCGACCTCAAGGGCCAGAAGGCCGAGTCGCCGGTCGTGCGCGTCATCGTCCAGGAGCAAACCGTCGATCCGCAGCAGCGCCAGTGGGCCGAGGAAACGCGCCGGCTTGCCCAGCAGGCCGCCACGCTCGCCGACAAGGCGCGCGACCTGCGCAAGGCGATGGAGACCGTGCAGAAGTCAACCCGCCAGCAGCGCAAGGAGTCGCCCGAAAGCTCGCTGGCTCGCGCCCAGACCGAGTTGAGTCAGGTGCGCGACAGCGCCGACGACCTCTGGGAGCGCCTCAAGCAGGCCGCCGCCACCGCCCCAGGACATCTTGAAGCCGCTGAAATGCGCCTGGTTGGGGACCGCCTCGCGCACCTGCGCCACGCGCCGCTGACCCAGTTGCAGAACCTGGCCGAGGGCGACATTGAAAGCACGGAACCCCTGCGCCGTCAGGCCGTGTCCGCCGGTGCCGACGCCGAGGCGGTCGCCCAAGCCCTGCGCGCTTTCGCCGCCGAGGATGGCGCGCGCATCGCCGTCCAATCCGCCCGCCAGCTCAGCCGCCAGGAACGCCTGCTGACCGACCAGTCGCTGCCGGCCAACCGCGACGCCGCCCAGCGTCCCAAGTGGCAGGAGCAGCAGCGCGCCGCCCTGCTTGCCGGCGAGGGCCTGCACCGCGAACTGGAGAACCTGCAGTCCGTGACCGACGGCTCCCAACAGCGTCAGCTCGAGGAGACGCGCAAGCAGTTGAGCGAAACCGCTGCCGACCTGGGTGCCAGCCTCGACAAACCGGAGCAGACCAAGAGCCCGGAGCATTTGTATGGGGCCTCCGACAACCACCGCCAGCGCCTGCAGCGCGCCGCCGACGCCCTCACGACCCTGGCCGACAGCGCCGCCAACCGCGCCGCCGAGCAGCGCGAGCGCCTGGCCAAGCAGGACAATCCGGCGCTTGCCGCCCTGACCGAGGCCCAGGCCGGGCTCAAGCAGGCGGTGGCCGAAGCCCGCAACCCGAAGGCGCGCCCGCGCCGCGACGCGGAGAACCTCAGCGCCGCCGAACGCGCGCAGCGCGAGTTGAGCCAGGCCGCGCGCCAGTTGGAGGATCAGGGCGTGCTGCGCGAGCAGAATCCGCTGACGAACCGCGAGGCGGCACTCGACACCAACCGCGCCAGCCGTGCCGCCGATCAACTGGCGCGCGAACTCGAAAAAGCCCCCACCGCCGACGCGCCGCTGACCGAACTGCAGGAGAAGACCGACCAGCTCGCCACGGCCGCCCGCCTGCTGGAAGCCGACGCCCTCGTTCAGGGGGCCGCCGAAGCGGGAGCCGAAGCCGCCGCCAGCCCAGATCCCACCCAGGCCGCCGATCCCGCCCAGCCCGCCCGCCAGGCCAGGGCCGCCGCCGAAGCCCTGCGCCAGTTGCCCGACAAGCTGCGTCGCCTGGGACGCACCGCACCGCCCGCACTCGCCGCCGCCGCCCCCCAGGCTCAGCAGGCCGCCGAAGCCAACCGCCAGGCGGCCGAACAACTGCAGGCCCTGGCCCGTCAGGCCGCCCAGGATCCCGGCACACCGCCCCCCGGCCTGGAAGCGGCCGCAGCGACCGCCGCCCGCGCCGGCGAACAGACTGAAGCCCTCGCGCGCCAGTTTGCCGAGGCCAGCCTCGAAGCGCGCACGGCCCTGGCCGGCCTGACCCCGCAGGTGAGCGACATGATGAAGGCGGTCGCCGAGGACGTCCGCCAGAACCAGCAGCAGACCCAGGCCGCCGCCGAGCAGGCCGAGGCCGGTGAACCGGTGGCTGAAGTCGCCGAGACTGCGCGTGACCTCCAGTCGGAAGCCGCCGAGCAGGCCGCTCAAATGGCCTCGCTGCAGGCCGCCCTGCGCCAGGAGGCGAATGCCGCCGACCTCCAGCAGCAGGCGCAGCGGCAGATGGCGCGCACGGCCGATGTCGCCCTCGCCCAGATGCAGCAGCAGGCACCTCAGGTCGCCCGCAACCTGCGCCAGGCCGCCCAGGCCGCGCAAAGCCAGCCGCAGGCCCAGGCCCTGCAGAACGCCGCCGCCGCCCAGCAGCAGACCGCCCAGGCCCTGCAGCAACTCGCCGAAAACATGGCCCGCGCCGAGCAGGGCGAGGCCTTGAGCGAGCAGGAACTCGCCGCCATGCAAAACATGGAGCAGGAACTCGGTGTCCAGGAAGCCCTGGAGGAAGCCTACCAGCGCGCCCAGCAACTCGCCGAAATGGCCCAGGACGCCAGCCAGAACCCCGCCGCCGTGCTCGCCGAACTGGAGAAGGAACTGCCACGCAATCCGGCCATGCAGAAAGCCTTGGCCGAAGTCGCCAAACAGACCGCCCAGGGCAGCGAACAGGCGGTGGCCGCCGAGGCCGCCCAGCCCAGCAACCTCGGGCTTGCCACCGAGCAGGCTGCCCACGACCTGGCCCGCGTGGCACGCCATGCCGGCCGCCTTGGCATGGAGGCGACCGCACGCCAGGCCGCTTCGGCGAGCGCCGACCTGCAGAAACAGGCGCAAGCCGCCAAGGGCAGTGCCACCCAGCCTGGGCAGCAACCGGTCGGTCCGCAGGCCCAGACCGCCGCCAGCGAGGCCGCGCAAGCCGTGGAAACTGCCGCCTCCGCCCTGCCGCCGGCCTTTGCACCCAACCCCTTCCAGCAGGTGCAGGCCGCCCTTTTGGCCCAGGCCCTCGACCAACTCGACCAGACCCTGCACCCCATGCAGGGCAACCAGCAGCAGCAGGGAGGGCAGCAGCAACAGCAGGGCGGCAGCCAGCAGCAAGCCCAGCAGAGCCTGGCCGACGCCCAACAGAGCCAGCAGCAGGCCATGGCCAACCAGCGCAATCAGGGGCAGACCCCGGGCTCGCAGCAGCCGGGCCAGCAAAATGCCCAGACACCGCCGCCTCAGGGGCAAAACCCGCCGTCCCAAGCCAGTTCGGAGGGCGGCAACCTCTCCCAGCAGGTCAGCGACGGCGAAATCGGCGGCCCGCTGGTCCTCGTCGATGGCGATTGGGGCCGCCTGCCAGGCAAAATGGCGGCGGATCTGAGCGAGGCCACCCGCTCGGAGGCCGCGCCGGAATACCGGGCAGCCATCGAAAGCTACTACAAGGCCATCGCCAACAAGGCCCGAAAATGAAGCCAAACTCCCGCTCCGCACGTAGTCCCCAGGGACAAGGCTCCCAACACGAAAAGCCTTTAGCCGGCAAAAAGTGCTTTGCAGGGCCTGCCCGGAACGGTTAAATTTGATTGAGTATTTTTATCTTTCCGCCCCCATCACGCTTTATGAAACCCCACCGCGTTCTCCTCGCCGCTTGTCTTCTGGCCGTTCCGGCCGTGGCCAAGTGGAACCGCATGCCGAGCCTCGACAAGAAGCCGACACCCATCAACACCGTGTTCAGCGGCACCACCCTGCTGGAGTCCAGCCGCATCGGTCAGGCCGGCTTCCTCGTGCTCGCCGACCCGCTCAAGCCCGTGACCCTCGTCGCTGGCAAGAGCAGCGCCACCCTGCGCCTGGCCAAACCCTCGGTGATTCAGGACATCTCCTTCGTCTCCGACGGCCTTGAAGGCAAGGTCGCCGTGTCGCTCAGCGCCGACGGCAAGGCCTGGAACCAGGTGGACAGCGACGTCTTCCAGCCGGCCGATCGCCTGGTCAAGATGACCGCCGGCGCCGCTCAGGGGCGCTACCTTAAGCTGGAGTTCGACCTCACCCGCGGCGGTGTTCTGCGCAGCTTCCAAGTGATCGGCACCGACACCGACGCCAACTACACCGTCAATCAAAACGTCGACAACGGCGCCTCGGTCAACTTCGCCACCGGCATCGGTGGTGGCCGACTGCTTTACCTCAGCCCGGAAAGCTTCGGCGCGCGCGGCGACGCCGTCCGCCTGGGTCGCCTTGAGTTTCCGGAGTCGGATGAAAAATACCGCACCGCCGTCTACGACTTCGGCCAGGTCCGCACCCTCAACGAGTTCGGCTCCGTGCACTCGCCGCGCCCGGTCCGCGTGACGGTCTACGCCTTCGACGAACTGCCGGAAAAAGAAGACTGGCGCGGCCGCCTGGCCTTCGATCCGTCGGTGTTTGACACCGCCGAACCGGTGGCCAGCGTTGAGGACGCCAAGGGCAGCGGCACCGTCACCGTCAAACCCAAGCAGGCCGTCAAGGCCCGCTACGTCGCCATGCGCTGGGAGCCCGACTTCAACCCGCCCGCCTTCTCGGTGAACGGCACTTCCATAACTGGCAGCGGCTCGATCGGCTACAGCAATGGCGGTCTCAACGTCAACACCAACGGCAACGGCCAAGGTGGCACGAACAGCAACGTCAACAACGGTGGCGACCAGAGCAACATCAACGTCGACGGCAGCGGCAACGTCAACAACCAGGGCGGCGGCGGCAACGGCGGTGGCGGTGGCGGTGAAGGTGGCAACGGCGAAGGCAGCAACAATAACAACGGTGAAGGCGGTGGTGGCGGCAGCGGCCCCGGTAACAACGTGGCTCCCGGCGCCCTGAGTGCGACGGGTGCCGGCATCGCCGGTGCACCGGGTGAGGGCAACGCGAACGGCAGCACCCCGCCTGCAAATCCGAGCGCTCAGTAAAGCCTGCTCAACAGTTCTCAATCCAAACGGGCAGGCATCCCCTGCCCGTTTTTTTGTGCCGCCAGGGTCACTGCAAACTCTCCAGCCACTGCTCAAGCTGCTGGCGGAGTTGGTCTGGCCCCTCTTCGGGAAAGTGTTCCGTCAGCCAGCGCACGTCGGCGGCGGCCGCCGCCTTGTCGCCCAGCCGTTGATGCAGGCGCGCACGCGTCAGCCGCTCGACCGCCGCCTCGGGATCAATGGCCAGCAGCAGGTTCAGGTAGGGCAGCGATTCGCGCGCGGCCGCCTCGTCCTCAAGCGCGGAGCCGAGCAGGTTGCGCAGCATGCGCAGAATGATGGTGCGCTTGCTGGCGGGACGCAGAACTTCCTCGTCGAAGCGACCGCTTTCGGTCAGCTCCAAAGCCGCCTGCTCGACACTGAGCGGGCGCCCACGGTCGAAGGCGTCGAGCAACTGCAACTCCCCCTCGGGCCCGTCCTTGTACCCGACCATGAACTGCCCGGGCAGCGGCAGGCCGTGCACCTCCTTGACGCCGAGTCGCGAGGCCAGTTCGACAAACAGCACGGACAGCGTGATCGGCAGTCCCTCGCGATCGTCGAGCACCTCGTTCATGTAGCTGTTGGACCGGCTCTGGTAGTCGTGCCGGCTGCCGTGAAACCCGCCCTGATCAAACAGGTACTCACGGATGCGGGCCACCGCCGCCACCGTGCCGCGGGCCAGGGCCGGATCGCCGCGCAGATCCTCGACCATGCGCGCAAAGGCCTGCAGGTAGTGCTCGATCTCCACCTCGGCGTTGTCATGGCGCGCCAGCAGCAGGGCCGCGCGCATGAGATCGATCTTGTCTTCCGGCTTGGCGAGTTCCGCCAGCAGTTCACGGGTGACGCTGCGTTGATGCAGCTCCTTTTCGAGATCGCGCAACTCGGCAGCCTGGCGCTCCAGCTCACTGCGCCGCTCGGTCATCAGCCGACGGCTGGCAGCAGGATCTGCAAGCAGGCGCTCCAGCGTCGGATCACGACCGACCCGGCCACCGGCGAGATCGTCGAGGGCGCCGCGCAATCCCACGGCCAGCGCCTCAGGCAGTGGCTTGTCAGCCAGGTCGGGACCGAGGCGGAAGCGGCGGAATTGGGCGACCGTGTTGCGAAACTTGCACAGCCCCGCACGCCCTCCGCGCAGACCGCTGTCCTCCTGGGTGAGCAGCAGGCGACCGTTGACCCAGCAGCGCAGCGTGCCCGCCTCCACGCGCACCCGCAGATGATTCCACTCACCCGGCCGGTAGGCGTCGGAAGGCACATCGGCGAGGATGGTCCAGGCATAGACATCACCGCCTTCGAAGCGGGTCAGGCGCAGCTTGCCGGCCGAGGGATAAAAGCCGTAATGACGGTCGCCCCCATCGGCGCAGAAGGCGAGTCCGGCGGCGCCGGCTTCGTCGTCGAGCTTCACCTCGACCGCAGCCTCGAACACCGCAGGCGGCATCTCCGGCTGCCAGAGGCAGAGCGAGCGCCCCCCAAAGCCGGCGCCGGGCGTGTCCGCCTGGATGACCCCGGCGCGCTGGGTCCAGCGGGCACCGAACAGGGGCTGCCAGAGCTTGGGATTGAGCACGCCGATGGTCAGCCAGCGCTCCATGAGCACTGGGTTGGGTGAGGTTATCATCCGCTTGAGCTCATTGACCGGCATGGCAAAGCCGAGGTTTTCCGTGCGCGCCGATTTCAGGGTGAGAATGCCGAGCACGCGACCCTCGCGATCCAGCAGCGGCCCGCCGCTGTTGCCCTTTTCGATCGGCAGCGCCAGACGGATCATCGGGATTTCATCGATCAGATCGGGATACTCGGAGACCACGCCATCGACGACACTGAAGGCAAGCCCCTGCGGATTGCCCATGGCGACCACCGGCTGCCCCTGGCGGATGCGGTCGCTGTCGCCGAGCGGCAGCGGCTTCAATCGACTCCCCACGCGCAGCAGGGCGAGATCCCAGTGGGCATCGGTGGCGGTGACTTCGGTCACCTCGTGGCGGGCGCCATCCGCGGTCTCCACTTCAAGGCGGCGCGCCTCGCCAATGACGTGCAGGTTGGTGGCGATCAGGCCGTCGGCGCCAACCACAAAGCCGGTGCCGATGCCGTCGAGGCCGTCGCGCCCGACCTGCATGATCTTGACCACGGAGGGTTTTACCTCGGCGGCGATCTCCTCGACGGATTTGGCCTGCAGTCCGGCGGCCTGCAGCAACGTCCAGAACACGAGGGGCAGAAGCATTCGCATGGCGGTCATGATTCCCGTGGATACGTTCCAGGCCAAGGTTTTTCTGCCGGCCGCGCGCGGCGCAATCCGTTTGCCAGCGCGGCGCGGCGCTTTAATTTGCCCGCTTGCACCCTCCCATGCGCATCACCACCCGAGCCCACGCGCGGGCCGGCCTCGTCGGCAATCCTTCGGACGGCTACTACGGCAAAACCATCTCCTTCATCATCCGCAACTTCGGCGCCGAGGTCACGCTCGAGGAGAGCGCCGAGCTGCGCATCGAACCGAATGAACGCGATCACTCGGTTTTTGCCAGCATCGAGGATCTGGCGCGCGACGTCCGCCAGTTCGGTTATTACGGTGGCATCCGCCTGCTCAAGGCGAGCGTGAAGCGCTTCTTCGAACACTGTGCCCGCCAGGGGCTGGCGCTGCACGGACGCAACTTCAGCCTGCGCTACGCCAGCAACATCCCCCCGCAGGTCGGCATGGCCGGCTCCAGCGCCATCATCACCGCCTGCTGGCGGGCGCTGATGCAGTTTTATCAGGTCGAGATCCCCAAACCCCTGCTGCCCAGCCTGGTGCTGAGCGTCGAAAACGACGAACTGGGCATCCCGGCCGGCCTGCAGGACCGCGTCATCCAGGCCTACGAAGGTGCGGTCTTCATGGACTTCAACCGCGCCGCCCTGGAGAAACTCGGCCACGGCCTGTACGAGGAACTCGACCCCGCCCTGCTGCCCAAGCTGTACGTCGCCTACACGACGCGGCTGAGCGAGGGCACCGAGGTCTTCCACAACGACATCCGCGGCCGCTGGAACCGCGGCGAGCGCGAGGTCGTCAGCGCCATGCACCACTGGGCCGGCCTGGCCCAGCGCGTGCGCGACCTGCTGCTTGCCGGCCGCGGCGATGAAATCGGTCCCCTGCTCAACGAAAACTTCGACCTGCGCCGCCGGCTCTACCGGCTCAGCCCGGGCAACCTCGAAATGGTCGAAACCGCACGTGATTGCGGCGCCAGCGCCAAGTTCACCGGCAGCGGCGGCGCCATCGTCGGCACCTACACCGACGAGGCGATGTTTGAGCGACTCCAAACCGCTCTCGAACCCCTGCAGGTCGCTGTCATCCGGCCGGAAATTCTGGAGCAGGCTGTTCCCGTGCCCTGAACCAGGCAAGAAACTGCTCAGCTGCCGCCTCCGCGTTCGAAACCGGGATACCCCCCAGCCTGCGCACGATCTCCGCCTCGGCATCTTCGAATACCCGCACCAGCACCGGCACTCCACGCACATGCTCCAGCACCCGGCGGGCATCATCCACCCGGCGCATGGAGGCGATGATGAAGCGAGCCTGACGGGCACCGACCCGCTCCAGCGTGCGCTCATCGCCGCCGTCGCCGCGCGAGCAGGCAATGCCCCGGCGGTCGAGTTCCGCGACCACCACAGGGTCGTCATCCAATACCAGCACGGGCAGGCCGGCCGCCAGCAGGGGCCGCAGCACCCACATGCCGGCCGAACCAAAACCAAGGACCAGCACGTGGTCGCGGTGGTCGAGCGACGGCAGATGCCGGCGGTGCGAGGGATGCAGACGCATCAATCGGCGCGCCACCGCGTCGCGGGCCAGCAGCGGCGTGCAGGTCATCGTCAGCACGGCCATGAGGGCGATGACGGCAAAAACCTGCGGCCCGATGTGACCGAGGCGCAGGCCAAGCAGGCCGAGCATGAGCGAGTACTCGCTCGTTTGGGCAAGCAGCAAACCGCTCTCGATGGCGGCCCGGCTGGTCAGGCCCGCTCCTTCAGCGACCCAGGCCACCAGCGGCGGCGTCACCAACAGCACCAACAAGCCGAGCAGCACAGCGGCGCCCAGCGCGCCCGCGTCCGGCACGACCACCAGGGCGCCGAGAGCGACAAAAAAAATCGCCCGAAAAAAATCGGTGAGTGACTGCAGCAGACTGCCGACCTGGCCGCTGACAGGGAAGCTGGAAAGGCTGTAACCGGCGAGGAAGGCGCCGCCCACCAATGGCAGGCCGGTGAAATGCGCGGCCCCAAGGAAGGCAAAGAGCACGGATAAGACGGTCAAAAGCATGGCTTCCTCGTCGCCACGGCAGCGTTCCAGCAACCAACGGGCACCGCGTCGCTGCATCAGCCAGGCGAGCAACGTCAGCAGCAGTGCAAGCCCATACTCCTGAACCAGGGCTGATCCGTCGCGCCCGTGCTGCATGAGCGCCACCAGCGCGGCGATGGTCAGGGCATCCTGCAGCAACAGGACACCGATGACCATGCGGCCATGTGGCTCAACCGCCTGCTGGCGCTGCTGCAGCAGGCGCAGCACGACAACGGTCGAACTCGCCGACACGGCAAAGGCCAGGTACAGCGCCGACAATCCCTCATACCCAAGCCACCTGGCGCCCGCCCAGCCGGCCGCGCCCATCAGGAAAAACTGCAGTAGACCGACCCGCAGCACCGCCGCCCGCTGCCGGCGGAAGCGCTGCGGATTGAGTTCGACCCCAGACACAAAAACCAGCACAGTGAGACCGAGCTCGAGAACAAAGAACAGCGGATCATCGCTCGCCACCAACGCCCCTCCATCCACATCCATGCCGCCGCCAAAGGACCATACCATACCGAGCCCTAGCAGCAGGGGGATCACCGGCAGGCCGGTCCAGCGGGAGAGTCCGTGGCCGACGGCAGCGAGAAAAAGCAGCAGGGCGAGTTCAGTCATGTGCTTTTGGCGGGCAGGCAGCCCATCTCCCGGAGTTGGCGGTTGAGTTGTTTGACGCCGTCGACCTTCGAAATCATCAGATAGTCGGTGCCCGACTCGAGCAGGTGATCCATTTCGCGCACATCGTGCACATGCACCGCACAGGGGATGCCCACCTCACGGCAGCGGTGGGCGAGCAGGTCGTTGGTGGCGTCGATGCGCAGCGCCGAAATCAGCAGGCGCGCGCGGCGCAGGCCGAGGTGGTCGAGTACAGCCGGGTAGCCGACATTGCCAAGTACGGTCCGGCACGGCAGCCCGGCGAGCTTGTCCGGGTCAGTGTCCACTGCCACGACCGCGTGCCCGGCCCCGGCGAGCGCGCCTGCGAGGCGGCGGCCGAGACTGTTCATGCCGACAACAATGAGATGCCCCTCGGGGCCTTGGGGCGCCTCTTTATCAGGCTCCTGATCCTGCCAGAGCCGGCGCGGCACAAAGGGCTGATGCAGACGAAAACGGCGCACCCACTCCAGCAACGGCGCGCTGAAACGGATCATGTAGGCGCTGACCGTGATTGTCACCAACCCGACAAGGGCAGTCAGTGACATGACGGATGCGCCGACCAGCCCGGAACTGACGCCGAGGGCAACGACGATGAAGGAAAACTCGCTGATCTGGGCGACGGTGACGCTGGTGAAGAAGGCGGTGCGCAGGCCGTAGCCCATGCGCGCGATGATCCAGAGGAAGATCGCCGGGTTGCCGAGCAACACGAACAGCGACAGCACAAGCACCGTCGGCCATTCCGCGACCGCGGCGCCCACCTCCATTTTGACCCCGAGCGACACAAAGAACACTGCGATGCAGAAGTTCATCAGCGGGTGCAGGCGGCGATGCAGATCCTCGTTGTAGGGCAATTGCGCCAGGCTAATGCCGGCGAGGAAGGCGCCGATCTCCAGCGAGAGGTGCAGCGCGTGAGCCCCCATGACCAGGGCGAAGCACCAGGTCAGACTCCAGATGAGCAGCACTTCCGGGCGGCGCGCCGACCAGGCAAAGGGGCGCGGCAGCAGGTAGCGCGCCGCCAGCAGGGCCACACCCAGCAGCAGCAGCATGCCGCCAAAAGCACGACCGAGGCCGGTGGCGATGGCGCCGGCATTCATTTCCACACCACCAGCGCCACCGCCGAGACCGGCGAGAAAGGTGAGCAGCAGGATGGCGACAAGATCTTGGACCAGAAAGATGCCGACCGCGATGCGGCCGTAGAGGTGATCCAACTCGCCCTTTTCATCGAGCAGCTTGACCACCACCACCGTGCTGCTGAAGGTCAGGCCGATGGAGAGAAATACCGCCTCCATCCAGCCGAAGCCGAGCAGCCAGCACAGCAGCAGGCCGCCAAGCGCGGTAAACACGACCTGACCGATGCCGGCGACGACCGCGACCCGCCCGACATCACGGATCTTGGCAAAGCTCAACTCGAGGCCAACCAGGAACAGTAGCAGGGCAATGCCGATCTCGGAGATGAGAGCCAGCGCCGGCGACATCTGAACCAGGCCGCTCAACGGCCCCAGCGCCAGCCCGGCCAACAAGTAGGCGACAATAGAAGGCATGCCGATGCGGCGCGCCAGAAAGGCGCACAGGGTCGCCGCCACGATCATCAAGCCCAGCTCATCGATGAAGGTTTCGTCGCGCATGACGGCATCACTCCACCATCGGTCCAATCGGCGCCGGTACGACCAGCACCGCACACGGGGCATGTTCGGCGACCCGCTCGGCCGTACTGCCGAGCAACGCCTGCAGCCAATTCGTGTGACCACGGCGCGCCAGCACGATCAGGCCCACCTGCAGCCGCGCCGCCGCGCGACACAACGCCCGTGCCGGCGTGCCTTCGAGCGACTCTGCAACGCTGTCCTCCAGCGCGCCCAGCCGATCCGCCCGCCAGACTTCCAACTCAGCGGTCGCCTGCGCGCGCCGCGCCTCGATCTCGACCTCATGGCGCGCGAACTCGCGCTGCCCGGGCAGGGCCATCGCCTCCTGCACGTTGGCCACCCACAAACGAACGCCAAATGCCAATGCCAGGGCGACAGCCACGGGCACGGCCACTTCCGCCGCCGGCGAATAATCCGTCGCCAGCAGCAAAGCCCTCTGCGGTTCGCCCACCCCGGGCTCATTCTCGTCGACCGCCCAAACCGGACAACAGGCATGACGCAGAAGCCGCAACACAATGCTGCCCAACCTCTCTTCTTCGAAACCCGAGGTGAGCCCACGCCGTCCCATCAGCAGCAGCGGGGCTTCTGTTGCAGCAATCATCTCCAGCAGGCAGGCGCAGGGCCGGCCTTCTAGCACGACCGTCTGAGCCGCCAAACCTTCGCCCAGTTCAGCGCTCCACTGCTGCAACCGGGCCTTGGCCGCCGCACGCCGACGCTCCGAGTAATCCCCCCAGTTCAACACCACCTCCTGATCCTCGGCCACCGGTGCCAGCACATGCACAAAACTCAATGGCACCCCGAAGCTTCGGGCGAGACGAACCGCGGCGCGACTCGCCCCGGCACTGCAGGGAGAAAAATCCACCGCCACCAGCAGATGCTTGGGCGGGAAGCCGACGGCGAGCGGTGGGGAGTCGCGGTTCATGCCGTGGGGTCAGTTGATCCTGTGGTACGCCTGCCGGGCGCCTTTCTCAACCCGCAAAGGCCGGCCCGGCAAACTTTTCCCGTGCAAGGCGGGACGCATCCGCCATTCATGCTGCGTGATCCTCGACCTCGTCACCTACGATCCAGGCCAACCGGCCGCCACCCCCGCCGCCTTTGCCCAAGCAGTCACTGCGCGCGTGCAGGCCTGCTGGGATGAAGGTGCGGATCTCGTGCTGCTGCCCGAGTTCCTCTGGCTGGGCCTGGAACCCCTGCTGCCGCCTGCCGACGGTGGGTCAGGCCTGCAACGGGTCGCCCAAGTCTTCTGGAGCGATCTGCTGCCGGACTTGCAGCGCGCCTTGACCCGCCCGGGCAAGGGCGTCGTTCTGGGCACCTGCCCCGCCCGGCAGGGCAGCGCCCTGCGCAACCGCGCGCCCATCTTCACCGGCGAGGCCTGGATCCATCAGGACAAATTGCACCTGACCCCTTGGGAAAAGGCCTTCCGCCCGGGCAACTCCATCCGGCTCTGGTCCTTCGGCGACTGGCGGGTCGCGGTGCTGATCTGCCTCGACATCGAAATCCCGGAACTCGCCGCCCGCCTGCGCGGGCGCGATGTCGATCTGATTCTGTGTCCCAGCGCCACCGAGACCGTGCTCGGCGTCGAACGCGTCGACCGCTGCGCCTCGGCCCGGGCCGTCGAACTCGGCTGCCAGGTCGGCGTCGCCCATCTCACCGGCCGGGCCAACTCGGAACTGATCGATGAGAACCTCGGGCGCGCCGCCTGGTATGGGCCTTCCCAGCACGTCTTCCGCACCGCACCACGCTGGCTGGAAGGCGGGATCCAGGAGAGCGGCAGCCAGGTGCTGCGGGTCGAACTGGATCTCGCGGCCCTGCGCCGCATGCGCCGCCTGCAGGCGGAGACGAATCCCGCGCACTTTGGCGCAGAAATGGCTGGCATGCAGAGGCGGATTCAGGTGCAATGCCTCTGAACCCGTCCACCGCCATGCTCTCCGAATTCAAAAAATTCATCCTCAAAGGCAACGTCGTCGACCTCTCCACCGGGGTCATCATCGGCGCCGCCTTCGGCAACATCGTCACCGGCTTCACCAAGGGCATTGTCGGCCCTCTCATCACCGCCGCCTCCGGTGGCAGCGATCCCAACGTCACCCTCAAGGTCGGCATCTTCGACCTCGGTCTCGTCATCAATGCCGTCATCGGCTTCCTCATCACTGCCGCAGTGGTTTTCTTCCTCATCGTCAAGCCGGCCAACAAACTGATGGCCAGACTGAACAAGGAAACCGCCGCTCCACCAACCCCACCGCCTCCCGCCGAGGTGCAGTTGCTCACGGAAATCCGTGACCTGCTCAAGAAGT
>CAZSBO010000057.1:0-22338 GCA_964605265.1 uncultured Prosthecobacter sp. | reverse complement strand
CAGGAGCGGCTGAAGACAGCGCCGGAACCTTGAAATGTCGGCCGCCTGCGGGACGTGAACTTGGGGTCATGTCATCCGTCTCCCGCCGCCGTTTTTTTCATGCCGCCCTCGCCGGTGGCGCCGTCAGTCAGGCCCCTGCCGTGCAGGCAGCGGGAACCGCGGATTTCACCGAGCCGGCGCGCGGGCTGCCGCTGGCGGACGATGCCGATGTCATTGTCTGCGGCGCCGGGCCGGCCGGGGTGGCGGCGGCGATCACGGCGGCGCGGGCCGGCGCCCGAGTGCGGCTGTTTGAATGGCGCGGCTGCCTGGGCGGCATCTGGACCGCCGGCCTGCTCGGCTACTTCCTCGATTTCGACAAGCCCGGTTTTGCCAAGGAACTGCGCGACAAGCTCGATGCGCGCGGCGCCCGTGCCGATTCGACCAGCGCCAGCCGCTTCTGCTACGATCCCGAGGCGCTGAAGCTGCTGCTCGAGGAGCTCTGCCTGGAGGCGGGTGTGAAGTTTCAGTATCACACCAAGGTCTCGGCCGCCTTCCGCGAGGGCAAGCGTTTGACGACGATCGTCACCGAATCGAAGTCGGGTCGCCAGGCCTGGCGCGCGCCGGTCTTCATCGACACCACCGGCGACGGCGATCTCGGATTCCAGGCCGGCTGCGCCTTCGAAATCGGCATGGCCGAGGACTGCCCCTGCCAGCCGATGTCACTCAATGCCCTGCTCATGGTCAAGGACGCCGAACAACTGCGCGAGTTCATCCGTTTCGGCCAGCGCCAGCCGGGCGAGAACACCGACAGCGAGAAGAAGCAGCGCATCAAAGACGTGCTGGTTGGCAGTGGCCACTTCCCGTCCTACGCCGGACCGACGATGTGGCATGTGCGCGGCAATCTGGTCTTCGCCATGATGAACCACGAGTATGGCGTCAAGCCCTGGGATGCCGCCGAGGTGACGGCCGCCACCGTGCGCGCCCGCGCCGAGATGAACAAGATGGTCGCCGGTCTGCGCGCGCTCGGCGGGCCTTGGGAGGGCATTCAAATCGTCGCCACCGCCGAGCAGATCGGCGTGCGCGACGGTCGCCGCATCCGCGGCCGCTACACCGTGCTGCAGAACGACCTCGCCCAGGGCATCCGCCATGACGACGCGGTCGCGCGTGTGACCTTTGGCATTGATGTCCATGCGCTGAGCGCCGACGACAACAAGAAGCACGCGATCATGCCCAAGCCGATCAAGGCCAAGCCCTACGACATCCCGTTGCGCGCGCTCATCGCCAGGGACGTTGACGGTCTGATGATGGCGGGTCGCTGCATCAGTGGCGATTTCATTGCCCACTCGAGCTATCGCGTCACCGGCAACGCCGTCGCCATGGGCGAGGCGGCGGGCGTCACCGCCGCGCTGGCGGCGCTGTCGAAGCGCCTGCCCCAGGACGTGGCCTGGAGCGAGGGCGAGGCGAAGTTGAAGGCGCTGGGCCAGCGGGTCTGAGCCGAGGGCTCAGCTCTTGCTGGGCAGATCGACGAGCATCTGGGCGTTGCTCGGGTAGCGTTCCATGAGTGTCAGCACGCGCTGGATGGCATCGATCGGCTTGTGACCGGCGAGACCGCGGCGCAGCATGTGGATCTTGTCGAGCTGGAAGGCCTGCAGCAGCAACTCCTCGCGGCGGGTGCCGGACTTGAAGATGTTGACGGCGGGGTAATAAAACTGCTCGGCGATCTTGCGGTCGAGCACGAGCTCCATGTTGCCGGTGCCCTTGAACTCCTGGAAGATCAGGTCGTCCATGCGGCTGCCGGTCTCAATGAGGGCGGTGGCGAGCACGGTCAGGCTGCCGGCCTCGCGGGTGTTGCGCGCGGCGGCGAAGAGCCGGCGCGGGATTTCCATCGCGCCGACGCCCATGCCGCCGCTCATCGTTGCACCGCCGGACTTGGCGTTGTTGAAGGCGCGCGCCAGGCGGGTGATCGAGTCCATGAGCATGAACACGTGCTCGCCGCACTCGACGAGGCGCTTGGCGCGCTCGATTGCCAGGGTGGCGATGCGGGTGTGGCTCTTGACGTCCTGGTCGTTCGAGCTGGCGTAGATCTCGGCCTTGGGCAGGATGCGCTTGAATTCGGTGACCTCCTCCGGTCGCTCGTCGACGAGCAAAATCATGAGGTGCATGGCCGGATGGTTTTCGACCACTGCCTCGGCGATGTGCTGGAGCAGGGTGGTCTTGCCGGCACGCGGCGGGGCGACAATCAGGCCGCGCTGGCCGCGGCCCACCGGCGTGAACATGTCCATCACGCGGGTGGTCAGCCGGTCCTTGGTGGTTTCGAGCTGGACTTTCTTGCAGGGATTGATCGCCTTGAGTTCCTCAAACAGCGGCAGATCGCGCATCGCCTCGGGAGCCCGGGCATTGACTTCGCTGACCTGGGTGATTTGCGGGCCGCGCGGCCCCTTCTGGGCGATGCCCTTGACCTGCATGCCTTCGCGCAGGCCATACTGGCGGATGAAATCGCCGGAGATGAAGGCGTCCTGCGGATGCTGCGCGTACATCGTCTCGCGCCGGCGCAGGAAGCCGTAGCCCTTCGGGGTCAGTTCCAGGATGCCGTCGGCTGGTTCCGGCGGGCCAAGCACGATTTCCGGCGTGCGGCTGCGCTCGTCCTCGCCGTTGGCGGGCGCGGGTTCAGCGTTGTCGCCACCCTGGCCTTGTTGACCTTGCTGGCCCTGACGACGCGCGAGTTTTTCCTGGCGGAAGCGTTCGCGGCGTTCCTTCCAGCGCTCGAACTTCGATTTTTTGCGCTCGGGCGGTTGGGCTTCACCGGAGGGGGCGGGCGTCTCGGCGACCGCGGGTGCGACAGACGTTGCTGGGGCGGGTTCGATGGCCACAGGGGCGGGCTCAGGGCTGGCAGGAGCTGGCGGCGCGCTGGCGGCGACCGGCTCGGCAACCGGCACCGGCTCGGCGGCGACGGGCGCCGGGGCTGGCGGTTCAGCGGCGGTTTTCGCAGCCGGTGGGGCCGACGCCTGTTCCTGCAGGGCGGCGAGCATGGCGGCCGCTTTTTTCACGGCGGCGGAACGGCGCGGTGCCTTCGGCTTGGCGGTGCTGGATATTTCAGGAGAGGGTTCGCTGGCGACCGCCGCCTCGACCGGTGGTTCGGCATCGGCGCTGGCCTTGGGTTTTCTGCCGGCGGCTTTTTTCGCGGGGGCTTTTTTGGCCGCGGTCGTCTTCTTCGCCGCGGTCTTGCGCGCGGCGGGCTTTTTGGCGGGCGCGGGTTCCGCGGGCTGCAGATCGAGCAGGAGTTCTTCGTCGCTCATGGTGGGGAAAGGGGGATCAGGCGATGTCGTCGGCGATGTCGTCGGCGATGTCGTCGGCGATCTCGAAATTGGCGTGGACGTTTTGGGTGTCGTCGTAGTCGTCGAGCAGGTCGTGGAGCTTGATCACCGCGCGGGCCTGCTCGAGGTCGGTGAGAAGAACGGGCGTCGTTGGCTGGTAGATCAGTTTCTGCGAGGTGCTTTGCACACCCTTGTCGCGCAGCGCGCCAACCACCTGGAAGAGTTGGTCGGTGGCGGTGTACAGGATCCACTCGTCATCGGCGTCCTCGACATCCTCGGCGCCGGTTTCGAGCGCGAGTTCCATGGCGGCATCCTCGTTGAGACCGCCCTTGGGGATGCGCACTTCACCGCGGCGGCTGAACTGGTAGGCGACGCTGCCGGCATCGGCGAAAGTGCCGCCGTTTTTCGACAGCAGCACGCGCAGGTCGTTGGCGGCGCGGTTGCGGTTGTCGGTGACGACTTCGATCATGAAGGCGACCCCGCCCGGGCCGTAGCCCTCATAAGTGATCTCTTCGATGGCGTCGCCGCCGAGCTCGCCGGCGCCCTTCTTGACCGCGCGCTCGATGTTGTCATTCGGCATGTTGGCGGCGCGGGCGGCGAGGATGGCGGAGCGCAGGCGGGCATTCAGGTCGGGGTTCGAGCCGCCATGCTTGGCGGCGACGGTGAGCTCCTTGGAGAGCTTGCTGAAGACCTTGCCGCGTTTGACGTCCACGACGGCCTTGATGTGCTTCACCTTGGACCATTTGTTGTGTCCGGCCATGTTGCGATGCGGAAATGAGGAAGGGTTGGCGGACGGCCAGCGCAGGGAGCGCGGCGTCCGTTGGGGCTGGGTGGCGAATGAAAAGAGGGGAAAGCGGCCTTGCCGCGGTCTCCGCTCGATACAAGCCGGGGCTCGTCGCGGGAACGGGTTTCGAGGAGGGGTCGCCTGAGAAACCACGGCTCCCTGCATGGGAGCGGACACCAGTGTTCACCTGGTTGAGAGAACCAGGAACGCAGGAAGTGTGCGGGAGAGTCGGCGGGCTTGCAAGATGTTTTTTTCCTCGATGCCGGGCCGCGGATGCGTGTTATGCTGCGGAATGTCCTCCCCGGGTTGCCCCCCCGTCGAACGCGAAACCCACGGCTTCGTGCGCGCCGCCGTCGTCTCGCCGGAACTGGCGCTTGGCGACGTCGCCCGCAACGAGGCCGTCATCCTCGACACGTTGCGCCGGCTCGCCGGTGACGGCTGCCGGGTGGTGGTTTTTCCGGAGCTCTGCCTGACCGGGTACTCCTGCGCCGATCTCTTTCACCTGCCCGCCCTGCAGCAGCAGGCGCTGGCGTCGCTGCGGCGCCTGGCCGAAGCCACGGCCGGTCTGGGCGCGATGGCCGTTGTCGGTCTGCCGCTGGCGGCGGATGGCCGGCTCTACAACATGGCCGCCGTGCTCGGTGCGGGTCGCGTTCTCGGTTATGTGCCGAAGTCCTTCCTGCCCAACTCGGGCGAGTTTTACGAACGGCGCTGGTTCTCGCCGGCCCACACGCTGACGGCCGCCGAGATCGACGGCGTGCCTGCCGGCACGGACCTGCTGTTCGAGGTCCGAGACCTGCCCGGCCTGGTGCTCGGGGTCGAGATCTGCGAGGACCTGTGGACCGTGCAGCCGCCCTCGGGTCGCGCCGCGCTCGCCGGAGCGACCGTGCTGGCGAATCCGTCGGCCAGCAATGAATGGCTGGGCAAGGCAGCCTATCGCCGCGGTCTGGTGCAGCAGCAGAGCGCCCGCTGCCTGGCCGCCTACCTCTATGCCAGTGCCGGTGCCGGCGAGTCCTCGACCGACACCGTGTACTCCGGTCACTGCCTGATTGCGGAGAATGGCACGCTGCTCGCGGAAACCGAACGGTTTGCCTTCGAAACACGCACGGCCATCGCCGATCTCGACCTGCAGCGGCTCGCCCACGAACGCCAGCGCAGCGCCGCCTTCCGCGACGAGGCGCCGGAGAAACGGTTCCGCCGCCTCAGTTGCGAACTGGGCGCCGCGACCGGCCCCGGGAAGGGCCTGCAGCGACCGCTGTCGCCCCAGCCCTTTGTGCCGCCACCGGGCGCGGACCGCGACGCCACCTGCCGCGAAATCTTCGCCCTGCAGGCCACGGGTCTGGCGCGGCGCCTGCGCCAAACCAAAAGTGCGACCGCTGTGATTGGTCTTTCGGGTGGGCTCGATTCGACGCTCGCCCTGCTGGTCGTGATTGACGCCCTGAGGCGTGCCGGCCTGCCGCCTTCGGCGGCGCTGGCGGTGACGATGCCCGGCCTGGGTACCACCGCGCGCACCCGCGGCAACGCCGAGAAGCTCGCCGAGGCCCTGGGCGTGCCGCTGCGCGTCATTCCAATCGGGCCGGCCGTTGAGCAGCATTTCCGCGACATCGGCCATCCGCCCGACCGTCACGATGTCACCTTCGAAAACGCCCAGGCGCGCGAACGCACGCAGATCCTCATGGACGTCGCCAACCAAACCGGCGGCCTGGTCGTCGGCACCGGCGACCTCTCTGAGGCGGCGCTTGGCTGGTGCACCTTCAATGGCGATCACATGTCGATGTACCACGTCAATGCCGGTGTGCCGAAGACGCTGGTGAAGTACCTCATCGAGTGGTGCGCCGCGGAGCGGCACGCAAACGAGGCGGGCGACATCCTGCATGACATCGTCGCCACGCCGATCTCGCCCGAGCTGCTGCCGGCCGGGGCCGATGGCGGCATCGAACAGCGTACCGAAGATTTGGTGGGGCCCTACGAGCTGCACGATTTCTTTCTCTACCACTTCGTCCGCCACGGCTGCGGGCGCGCCAAGCTGCGCTACCTCGCCGGCCTGGCTTTCGCCGGCACGCATGAGTCGCCGGTGATTGAAAAGTGGCTCGACGTGTTCCTGCGACGCTTCGCGCAGAATCAGTTCAAGCGCTCGTCGATGCCCGACGGTCCCAAGGTGGGTACGGTGGCGCTGTCGCCGCGTGCCGACTGGCGCATGCCGAGTGACTGGTCGGGTCCGCTCGGCTGAGCGGCCGCTGAGGGGCGTTTAGCGCGCCGCTTGGGCACGCACCTTTTGGTGCTCGAGGATGGCCTGGCGCGCCTCGGTCTCGCGGCCAGCCTTGCGCTGGGCGTGGGCGAGGTTGAGCCAAGCCTGCGGATGACGCGGCTGCAGGCGCACGGTGCGCTGCCAGGACTTCGCCGCCTCGGCATGTTCGCCGCGGTGCTGGTGCAGCAGGCCCTGGTAATACCAGGCCTCGGCTTGGTCCGGTGCCAGGGACAGGCTGCGTCGCACGGCGGTCTCCGCGCCGTCGTGGTCGCCGAGCTTGCCGCGCACGCAGGCGAGCAGGTAATGAGCGCGGGCGTTGTCGGGCGCCAGCAGCGTCGTCCGCCGCAGGGCGTCGTCGGCGCTGTTGAGATCGCCCTCGCGGGCCAGATGACCCGCCAGCAACAGCCAGGCCTGGGCGTCGTCCGGGCGCTGATCGACCGCCAACTGCAGCGCTTCGCGGTCCTCGTCGGCGGCCGGGGCTGCTTCGGGGCCGGCGCGCAGGCGGGCGACGGCGAGCTGGTGCCAGTAGAGGCCGGCCTTGGGATCGAGGGCGACCGCTTTGCGCTGGCAGTTCAGCGCCTCGGGGCCGGCGTTCAAATGCAGGGCATTGAGGCCGAGCAGCGCCCAGCATTCGGCGCTGCGCGGGTAGCGGCGCGCCAGCGGCAGCAGCTTGCGCAGGGCGGCGGCGAAGCGCTTCTGTTCGAGCAGACGGAAAGCTTCGACGAAGGCGGGATCGTTCGTTACCTCACGCAGGCCGGGCCGGCGCGGCAGCTCGGTGAGGGGGCGCAACGGCGCGCGCGCCTCGCGCAGCAGCAGGGCGGCGGCATCGGCGGACAGGGCAAAGTTTTTCCAGCTTTTCAACGGCACGGCAAGGGCGACGAGGGCGATCAGGCGTCCCTCGGCATCAAGCACCGGCGAGCCGACCGCGCCGGGCGAGTCGTCGCCGCGCACGTTCAGCCAGCCGAGGCCGGTGACGGCGGCATCGGCCTGCACGCGCGCGCCGGCCAGCACCAGGCCGCGCTTTTCAGAGACAGCGAGCACGTGCGCGTCCTGCTCGGTGGCAAAGTCATGGCCCGGCGCGAGCTCGATGGGGCGGGTTTCGGTCTCCTCGGCCTGAAGCAGGGCGATGCCGGTGACGAGATCGACATGATAGAAGCCGCGGACGCGGCTGCTCGTGCCATCGGCGTGCTGCAGGGTGACATAATCGACGCGTTCGGCGATCTCGGGATGCAGCAGGCCGGCATCGGTGAGCAAAACGCCATCGGGGCTGACGTAGGAACCGACGCCGGTGGTGAGTGGCGCGCCAAACTTGTCCCAGACCCGCACCGCGGCGACTGAGGCGGCGACTCGCGCTCCAAGGCTGAGCAGGCGCCGCTCTTCGGCGGTGGGTTCCGGTGGTGTTTCCGGCACTTCGACGGGCATGGGCAGCAGGGGCGGCAGCAGGTCGGTGTTCCATTCGGGTTCAGCCGCTGGCGCGTCCGCGCCGTCGAAGAGCAGCAGCGGGTTTTCGTACGAGTCGAGGTCGATCGGCGGGCCGGGTTCGGGCAGGGCAGGGGCCTCCGGGCGCGGCGCCAGCGGGTTGAGCACGGCGTCCGGCAGAGGCGGTTTTTCGGCACGGGCCGCCACTGCCAGCAGCAGGGCGGGCAACAGCACGAGCCGGATGCGGGAGAGCGCGTGCGGAATCGGCGGCAGGAAGCGTGTCATGTCAGTCAAGGTTAGGCGACGGCCGCGCCTGCGCCCAGCCGGCATTGTGACAAATTCTTCACAGCGAACTCATTTCACCGCGCGCTTGGGTGCTTTAAGGGCAGCGCCAAGCGCATGATCCAGATCTCTCTGTTCCGCACCGCCGCCTGCCTGCTCGCGGCCCTCAGCCTTCCCACCCTCTCCGCCGCCGCGGAGCTGGAGCTGAAATCCCTCGGCGCCCTGGCCGAAGGTGCCAAGCCCAAGCGCAAGATGGGGCCCTACGTCAGTGTCATGGCCGGTGAGACGCTCGGCCAGACCGGCACCGCCCGTGTCGGCTCGCGCGCCTTCCCGGTCGAGGACATCGACGGCAGTGCCGTGTTCAGCGTTGAGGTCGGTCGCACCTGGGACATGCGCCGCGTGCCGGTGGAATTCTCGCTCGCCGCCGAGGCGACCTTCACCTCCACGACCCTGCAGGGTTCGGTGTCGCCGGCGCCGCTCGCGAATGACCAGATCGCCGAGTATCAGGCCGACATGAATTCGCTGATCTTCAGCCTGAACAGCACCTTTGCCCTCGACCTGCACCGCTACCGCGCGCGTCTCGGCAAATTCTGGGGCGGCTTCAAGCCCTACCTCGGCGGCGGCCTCGGCGGCGGCCAGGTCTGGTTCCGCAACGCCACGGCGAAGTCGGCCGACGAGGTTCAGGGCGGCACCACCCTGCCGGGCGAGGCCGTGCCCTTCACGATCGACGAGTTCATCAACGTCTGGAACTGGCGCGCCGGTCTCGAATGGACCTGGGAGGAGCGCTACTCGGTGTTTGCCGAATACCGCAAGACCTACTTCGGCGACCTCGACAACCTGCGTAACTTCCGCACCGACGGCTACCTGGTCGGCTTCCGCTACCGCTACTGATCTCCCCATGCTCCGCTCCATCCTCCCCTCCCTGGCTGCCGGCCTGTTTGCCGCGGCTGCGCTCACCTCCTGCAAAACCGTGGCCAGCCGGCCGGTCGTCATCGGCGACTCGCCCGTTGCCTACCAACTCGTCAGCGAGATCGTTGACGAGGAAAGCCTCGATCACACGGTCAAGTTCCGCAACGTTGGCCAGCAGATCGTCAGCTTCGATTACACGATTGCCGACGACCCGAACGTGCCGCATGTCGACTGCCTGGGACCGAATTCAGGCCTCGTCGAAAACCTCTACCCTGGAGCCGAGGCGATCGTCAAGAATCCGCTCGCCAGCAAGCGCGTGGTTGTCACGCTGGGCCGCCTCACCCTCGGCAAGAAGACTTCGGAAGAACTGGCGCGCGCCTACAAACCGGGCACGCTGACCGCACCGGTCGCCGCACCGTCGACCGGCCTGCTGCCGGTGCTTGAAGGTGTCAGCCCGCCCAGCGAGTGAAGCACTTCCCAGCCATTGCTTCGGTTTGCAGCCCCGCCCGTGCGGGGCTGCTTGGTTTGCTGCTGCTGTCGTCGCTGGTTGCCGCGGCCGAGGTGGAGGATCCGGCGCAGCGGCGCTTGCAGGAGGCCCGCCGCGTCCTGGAGCGCGACGGACCCGAAGTCGCGGCCGAGCGCCTGCAGGCACTGGCACGCCGTTATCCCGGCAGTGAAGCCGCTGCCGCAGCGCTCTGGGAATTGTTTCGGCTGCATGAGACCGCCGGTCGCCAGCGCGCGGCCTTCGATGCCCTTGACGCGTTGGTCACGCGCCAGCCAGGTCACTTTGCTCGCGCCCACGCGCAGCAACTGCTGCTGGTCCGCCGACTGCTGGGGGTGGGTGAGCGACGCACACGGGAGGCGGATCGCGACCGCGCCGCGCCGGTGGCGGCCGACGAGGTGGTGGCGATGCTGGCCAGGATCGTTCTCAACGGCCCGCACGCCGAGACGGGCATTCAGGCGCGTTATTTGTTAGGTCTGGCACTGGAGCGTGCCGGGCGCGGCGACGAGGCGCGCGCTCAGTACGAGGAATTCACGGAATTGCACGCCGGGCATGAGCTGGCCGATGACGCCGGTTTCCAGGCCGCCTCCATTGTCTACCAGAAGTGGCGCGCCATGCAGGGCGGTTCACCGCGCGACCGCGAACGCGCGGCGGTGCTGATGAGCTGGTTCCTCAACCGTTTTCCGGAGAGCGACAAGGGGGCGCAGGCGCGTGCCTTTCAGGCCGAATTACAGCTCGCCGAACAGCGTGAACTCACGGTCCTCGCCCGCTACTACGAGCAGCGCGGCGACGCCCGTGCGGCGGCGGTGTATTACCGTCAGTTGGCCGTGAAGTTTCCGGGACTCGCCATGGAGGGCAGCCCGCTGCGCGAGCGCATCGCCGGCGCCCTTGATGCGGACATGGCGACGGAGGCCGCCGAGGTCGGTCCCAGGCGCGCGGAAGCCGTCGCGCCGTGACGCAATCGTGACACGATTCGGCTTGCTCCGGCAGCGATGTCATCCCCCCGCAGGGGAATCTGTCGGGAGCGCGCGCAAGAGGTGACGAAACTGTTGCCAGCGAGGCTTTGGCGAAGGCCGGCAGGTGGGTTCCAATCAACGGGTAGGCGCGAACTGTGTTGCGCCCATGCAAGCCCTCCATCCCCATGATCCGCATCCGACCCACTGACCTCGCGCTGTTCGCGCTCCTCGCCCTCGCTGTTCCGCAGGCGCGGGCCCAGGCCGACAAGCTGCCCATGAGCCGCACC
Source organism: uncultured Prosthecobacter sp. (assembly GCA_964605265.1). GTDB lineage: Bacteria > Verrucomicrobiota > Verrucomicrobiia > Verrucomicrobiales > Verrucomicrobiaceae > Prosthecobacter. The sequence continues at coordinate 11,661 of CAZSBO010000057.1, read as the reverse complement.
GCCGGCACCATCACGCTCAACCTGCCGGCAGGCAAGACCACGCTGGTTGGCCTCGCCAATGTCCGCATCGTTGCTTCCGGAACCGTGCAGGCGGTCGATGGCTCCGACCTGACGCTGACCTCCAGTCCAGCCAGCCTGCCGGATGTGCTCACCGCGCCGCATGCGCTGAAGATTGTCAGCCGTGCCAACCCCGCCGGCAACAACGCCTACGGCCACAGCGCGCGCATCACCGCCCAGGCCGGCCAGGAAGTGACCGCCGCCTTCGCGGTCGCGCCGAATGTCGGCGATGAATTTGTGGTGTATGAACTGAGCCGGATCGCCACGGTGCTCGGCGCAGCCAACGAGGTCGGCTTGACCGGCGCGGCCACCGCGAATGCGGCCGACAAGGTTTACCTGACCGAGAATGGCGTGCTGGTCGGTTACTTCTACCGCACCGACGCCAACCAGTGGCGCCGCATCGACGATCCCGATGGCGCCAATCAGGCCGGCACGGTGATCGCCCCCGGCAGCGGTCTCATGATCGTGCGCGTCGCCGGCACTGACCGCAGCCTGCGCCTGAGCGGCGACGCCCTGCCGGCCCGCCACGTGGCCAGCGTTGCGACCGGTCAGAACATCGTCAACAATCCCTTCCTGGTGCCCACCAGCCTGTCGGCGAGCGACATCCAGTCGAACCTCACCGGCGGCACCGGCCCGGGCGTGGCCGATGTCGTCTACCTTGAACAGGACGGCGTGCTCACCGGCTACTACTTCAAGACCGGCGGCCCCGGCGGCACGGGTTGGCGCGCGCTTGGTGACAGCGTCACGGATGCCGGCGCCGCCCTGCTGCAGCCGGCCAAGGCCATCCTCTTCAAGGAACAGGCTGGCACCGCCGGTTTCGCCCTGCCCGAACCCTTCGCCGACTGAACCCACTCTTCATTTCAAAAACGCTTTCCCCATGAAACAATTCTTCCTCACCGCCGCGCTGACGCTCGGCCTGTACGGAGCCGCCGAAGCGGCGCCGGCCAAGCTCTTTGCCAGCAATCTCGGCAATGGCATCGCCCCGAGCAACGGCCTCGTCGGCATCGGCACCGCCACGGTGCGCTTTGGCGTCTTTCCCGATGGCTTCGAGTTCGAGGGCAAGACCTTCGCCCAGCTTGATGCCGCCTTCACCCAGGTCGCCCAGTCGAACGCCCCGCTCAATGTGGGTGGCCAGCGCGGCTTCTTCGATCTGGCCCTCGATTACGAATCCGGTGCCAGCGTCGACGGCGAGACCATCTACGTCTGGATCCTCAACGGGGCCACACCCGCCACGGCACCCCAGCAGGCGATCTTTTCGACCGCGCAGACCTTTGTCACACCCGACGGTCTTTTCCCGAATCACAGCTTTGTCAGCCCCGACACCAGCGCCCTTGAATTGGTCGCCCACATCGGCGGCCTGGCCGGGGGCTCCAACATCGGCGGTGTGGCCAACGCCCACACCACCGAGGGCGACGACTACCGCGTCACCGACGTTGGCGCCACGCGCACGCCGGATGACGAGGTTGTCTTCCAGGGATCGGCCGTGACCTTCACCGCCCTTGCCGACACGTCCTTTGTGCCGACCTATCAATGGCGCTTCAACGGCAAAAACATCGCCAAGGCGAATGCGGCGACCCTGAACCTCGCTTCGGTGACGCCGAAGAACAGCGGTGTGTATGACTGCGTGGTGACCGACGGTCCCGTCACCGTCACCAGCAACGAGGTCGAGCTGCAGGTCTTCTCGGCCAAGCCGACCTTCACCCAGCAGCCCGCCGGCGATGTCGTTGCCCTGGGTTCGGCGATCACCCTGATCGCCGAAGCCGTGGCTCCCGAGGGCGTGGTTTACCAGTGGAAGAAAGGCGCGAACCTGCCCGGCGCCACTGATCCGCAGTTGGAAATCAACAAGGCTCGTCCTGAGGACGCCGGCGCCTATGTCTGCGTCGCCAGCAATGCTCCCTCCCAGCCGCCGGTGTCCGGGGGCGGCGCCACCAACAGCCTGCCGGCCGAGGTGGTCGTGATCGACACCGAGGCGCGCACGATTGGCGGCGCCCTTGGCGGTGCCGTGAAACTCAATGCGGTCTTCTTCGGCAAGCCCGCCCGCTTCCAGTGGAAGCGCAACGGCGTCGACCTCGCCAACGGCGGTCAGTTTGCCGGCGTCACCGGCAAAACCCTCGCCATCAAGGGCCTGACCAACGACAACGACGGCGACGTCTACACCTGCGAAATCTTCGCGGGCAACGCCACCGCCGGTTTCGATTCGCTGGAGTCGGGTGACTTCGCCCTCTCCGTCTATGACGGTGCGCCGACGTTCGCCACCGGTGACAACCCCATCGTTCTGCCGGCCGCGACCCTCGGTGCCGACTACCCGCCGTTCCAGATCCCGGCCGACGGCGCCTCGCTGTTCGCCGTCTCCGGCCTGCCCAAGGGCATGGCCGTCGATGCCGCCACCGGCATCATCGGTGGCCGTCCAATCGCCCTGAACAAAAATCCCGCCGCGCCGTTCAACCTGGTCATCACGTTGATCAACGGCAAGGCCAAGGTGCAGCGCCCGGCGACGCTGGTGGTCAACAATATCCTGACGAATCTGGAGGGTGTTTACACCGCCTGGATCGCCCGTTCGACCTTCAGCGGCGGTTACTCGCACACCAACAACCTCGGTGGCCGCGTGGACATGAGCATCACCAAGCTCGGTTCCATCTCCGGCAACCTGATCCTCGGCGCCGCCAAGCCCATCAAGTTTGTCGGCTTCCTCAACGACCCGGCGGCGGCCTCGCCGACGGCTACCATCCTCATCCGCCGCCCCGGCCTGAGCTTTGTGCCGCTGGAGTTCGTCTTCACCATCCAGACCCCGGACGGCGCCGACACCGCCCGCAAGGTGCTGTCCTCGGCGGTGATCCGCGATGCCTTCCTTGTCCCCGGTCAGACCGGCATCCGCTCGACTGCGGTCACCGGCTGGCGCCGCAAGTTCGACGGCAAGAATCCGACGAACCTGTATCCGGGCGTCTACAACGTGGCGGTCACCGCCAGCGGCGAATCCGACACGCGTCCGAAGGGGGCGACCCTGCTGAACCTGGCCATCAAGGCCGACGGCAGTGTCAAGTTGGTCGGCACCAGTGCCGACGGCGAGAAGCTGGCGGGTGCCACCTTTGTCGGTCCGACCGGCCAGGTGCTCGTTTTCAACCCGCTTTACACGCCCGCCAAGGGTTCGCTGGTTGGCAATCTCCAGCTCAACAACGGCACGCCCGCCGAGGGCGTGAACCCGGCCAACGACGACACCGTGGGCGGCACGCTGAGCTGGCTGCGCCCGGAGAACACCAGCACCAAGAGCCGTGCCTATGCCGGGGGCTTCAACCTCGTCGCGGGCAACCTGACGATCGCCGGCGGTCGCTATGCCCGGACCGACAACACCCGCACCATCCTTGACGCCCAGGCAGGAGCCGCAGCGCTTCTGGAGTTCACGGATGCCGGTTTGAGCACCGAGGATCCGGCCGATCCGGTCCGCCCCGACATCGCCCTCACCCTGGTCGACGCCAAGAAGTTCAGCATCGACGGCAACAACCCGCGCCTGGTCAAGCTCAAGCTCGACGCCGCCAAGGGTCTGTTCAGCGGCACCTTCAGCTACGACGGTGCGGTCAACAAGACCGTCAAGTTCCAGGGCCACGTCATCCGCAATGGCGGCGGCGCCGGCGTCTGGCAGGGCTTCGGCTGGTTCCTGCTCACCCAGGATCCCGGCAACCGCACGGATCCGGTTGAGTCCGGCCTCGTCACCCTCAGCCTCGACGAAGAATGATGCTTGCAGGTGAACGCCTCCATTACCGACCCCGCCTTCTGAAATCCATCATGAAACACACGCTCAAAGCCACCTTCCTCGCCGCGGCCGTCCTGGCCGCCGCCCTGCCCGGCGCGGCGCGGGCCGACTTCATCGTCGTCGGCTCGCAGAACGACAACCGCATCACCACGGACACCCGCTGGACCCGCGACAACGTCTACATCCTCGGTCGCGTCATCATCGTCTCGAACGGCGCCAAGCTCACCATTGAGCCCGGCACCGTCATCCGCGGCCTGCGCGCCACGGAATCCGACATCGCCGAAGAACCCGGTACGCTCGTTGTCGCCCGTGGCAGCAAAATCATCGCCAACGGCACCGTCGACGCGCCGATCATCTTCACCTCGATTGATGATTCGAATGTGCCTGGTGGCGCGGCCACCGTGCCGGCCACGGTCACCAACCTGCTCGGCCGCGTCATCGACGTCGGCGCGCTGGCGAACAACAACTACACCCCGGGTGGTCCGACCGGCAACAACGGCTTCGCCAAGAGCGGTCTCTGGGGTGGCATCATCCTCTGCGGCCGCGCCCATGTCGCCGCCAACACCGGCAATGCCGACGTCGATGACGACGGCATCTGGGACGCGCATGCGGACAGCCTGACGGAAAACTTCCGCCGCATCCAGAACGCCGGCATCGGCACCGACTACCCCGAGGGGCTGTCCAGCGGCTCCGGCAGCAACGTGCTCAACAGCGAGCTCACCCTCTATGGCGGCACGGACGACGATGACGACAGCGGCGTCATGCGCTACGTGGTCAACCGCTACGGCGGCTTCGTCATCGGCGCCGCCGCGGTCGGCAACGAGATCAACGGCATCACCATCTGCGGTGTCGGTTCGGGCTTCGTCTTCGAACACTGCGAGGTGTTCCAGAACAAGGACGACGGCTTCGAATGGTTCGGCGGCAGGCACGATACCCGCTTCCTGTTCTCCAGCGCCAACCAGGACGACGCCTTCGACGGCGACGAGGGTTTCCGCGGCAACCACCAGTTCTGGACCGTGGTGCAGGGCACCATCAATGTCAGCGGCAACGCCCTGCGCAGCGGCCAGGACGGGTTCAACACCCCGGTGGGGCAGACCGAGTCCGGTTCCGACTACCAGTATGACAAGCTCATGGAGTGGGACGGCGGCGAGCCCGACAACGGCGACCGCCTGCCGATGACCGACGTCAATGTCTTCAACTTCACCATGCTGGCCGGCGGCACCAAGTTTGAGGGCTTCAACCCCAAGCTCGAAGCCCACATCGCCATGCACAACGGTTTGATTGAGAACGCCAACAACGTCAGCCGCGCGGCCGAAACCGGCGGTGGATCCATCACCACCCTGCTGAGCTGGAGCAACCTCTACGCCTATCGCGCGACCGCCACCTCCGGCCAGCCGCTGCCTGCCTCGAGCAGCGTTGGCGTCGGTGCCAGTTCGGCGACCGTCGGCGGCGTGGCCATTCCCATCCTCAACCAGATCACCACGCTGCAGCAGCCCGGCGCCTCGCAGATCCGCACGCCCTGGCGCTTCTCCGCCATCGCCAATCCGGTCGTGCCCTGCCCGCTCTACACCAAGAACGGCCTCGACCCCCGCCTCGATCCTGCCGGCGACGCCTATGACGTGCCGTTTGCCGGTGGCGTCACCCTGCCTGCCGGCTTCGTCAATGCCGCCTTCGCCGGCGCCATGCGTGACAACAACGCCATGTTCGGCTGGACCTCGCTGCACGCCCTGCAGGTCTTCCCTGCCGACAACCTCGACCGCCCCGTGGTCGTGCTCGGCGAGAACGAGGGCCATCCGACGGTCAACTTTGAGGCCGCCGACGCCGATGTGCTGTATGTGGTCGAGAAGTCCGACGACGGCAAGAAGTGGGTCGTTTTGACCCCTGAGCCGCTGAGCGGCACGGCCGGCGCCGTCAGCTACACTGACAGCACCAGTGAGGCGAGCGACACGGTGCTTTACCGCGTCTACGGTCTCTGAAGCACCTCGCTGCAAAACAACCCCCAAGCGCGGGACGGCAGAGATGCCGTCCCGCTTTTTTTGATGCGTTTCTCGACACATAAGCCGGGGCAAAGGTGACGGAATTGTTGCCAGCGAGGCTTTGGCGAACGGCGGCGGGTGGGTTCCTGTCGAGCGCACTCCGTGAGAGTGGCCACCGCGCTTTCACACCCCTTTTCATGCGCCCTTTTTCTTTCCTCTTTGGTTTCCCGGCTGCCGCGGCTGCACTGCTTCTGCAGACAGCATTCGCCCGGGCGGATGCCCAGGATCAAGCCGGCATCGACAAAGCCCTTGAAGGCCTGCCGCCCGAGGTGCGCCGCGAGGTGCGCCTGGTGCCGGACCGTCCGTCGCTGCCATCCGCGGCCGCTGACGATCCGCTGGCCCTGGCCGTGCGCCTGGCCCTGCAGATCAGCGGCGACCGCGAGACCCGCGACCGCCAGCTTTTTCAGTGTGGCCGCCAGGCCCTGGCCCAGGGACGGTTGGCGACCGCGCGCGAACTCGCTGCCCGCATCAGCGACCACCGCGCCGGCCTGCTGCTGCTCGATCTCGCCGAGGCCGAAACCGATCCCCAGCGCGCCCGCGAATGGCTCGATCTCGCCACGGGTCTGCCGGCCCTGGTCAAACCCTGGCAGGCGGAGCAATTGCTCGCCCGTTTGGTCTTCGTCGGGCGTTTGCTCGGCCGCGACGAAGCCGTCACCTCCACCTGGTGGCAGGCGCTGAGCGATCCCGGCGCGCGTTACGTCGCCACGGCGGCCCTGCTGACGCAGGAGTCTGCTGAGACGGGGACTTACAACCTGGCGAACCTGCGCGCGGCCGGTCAGGACCCGGCGGTGCGCGGGCGGCCGGCCCCGGGCTTGCACGACAGCGCCCGCCGCCTGTTTCGCCAGGCGCTGGATCGTCTCGCCTCCAGCGACCGCCAGCAGCAGGCCCTCGGCGACGGTCTGATCGATGCCGCGCTTGAGGTGTTGACGCTCTCGCGGGTGGCGCATGCCGAATTGCTGGTCGAGTCGGCGGCGACCTTTTACGAGGCCGGTCACGAGGCCCAGGCGCGGCGGTTGTTCAGCCGGGCCGAGGAGCGTTTGGTGGCTCCGCATGAGGCGCAGGCGCGCCTGCTGTACCAGATGGCCAAACTCTGGCGTCTGCGCGGCCGCGCCGCGGATTTGACGGCTGTGCTGGAACAGGCCGAGACTCAGGCGCGACGCATGGAAGCCATGCATCATCCCTTTGCCTTCGCCTGGTTGGCCGCGGCTAATGAACAGGCTGGAGAGGATCAGGCCGCGCAGCGGCTGCTGGCCGAGGCGGCACGCGCCTGCGCGGAGAATCCCAACCGGCGCACCGCCCTCACTGGCGCCATCGAGATCTGCCTGTGTCAGGCGCGCACGGGACGGCCCCTGCCGGCCGGGGTGTTCGAGGAGATGGCGGCGCTGGCAGGCAGCGCTGCGGCGGCCAACTGAACGGTCGGAGGCGAGCATGAACTCAACGCGCATCCACTTTCCTTTTTGGCTCTTCGTTCTGGCCTGCCTGTTTGCTGGCGCCGTGCAGGCCCAGGAGGGGCTGCGCGGCGGCCTGCGCGGTCTGGTCCGGGACGCCGATTTCTACGTCGGTGTGCCCGAGGTCGCGCTCACCCTTGAACCCGGCGGCCAGACTGTGCGCACCGACGCCGAGGGCCGGTTTTTCGTCAACGACCTCGAACCCGGCGTGTATCGAATCGGCGCCAGTGCCGAGGGCTACATCCGCACCAGTCAGAGCGGCGTGGTGGTCAGCGCCGGCAGCGTCCGCGAGGTGGAACTGGAAATGACCGCCGAGGTGGTTGAGCTCGAGGAGTTCACCGTGCAGGAACTGATCAGCGAGGACAGTGCGGCGGCGCCGCTCAGCATCGGCGCCTCCCTGCAGTCCTTCGCCAGCGCCATCGCGCCGACCCTGCTGAAAAGCGCCGGCTCGTCCGGCGACATCGGCAGCGCGCTCAAGCGCCTGTCCAGCACCGCCGTGGTCGACAGCCGCTACGTCGTTGTGCGCGGCCTGAGCGACCGCTACAACGTCGTCGTGCTCAACGGCGCCCGCCTGCCGAGTTCCGACCCCGACAAGCGTGCGGTCAACATCGACATCTTTCCGACCGGCCTGATCGAAACGGTGGTCAGTTCGAAGACCGCCGTGCCGTCGATGCCCGGCGAGGCCACCGGCGGCTACCTGAACATCATCACCAAGCGCGTACCGAAGGAGCCCTTCCTCAACGTGTCGATGTCCTACGGCTACAACACCCTCGCCACCGGCAGCCAGTTCCTCAGCTACCGCGGCGGCGGCACTGGCCTGCTCGGCGACGCCGGTTCACGCGAACTGCCGTCGATCATGCAGGACATCAATGCCCTGCCGAACAGTTCCGCGGCCCTCACCTACAACGACCCTGCCTTGTCGCCGGCCGACACTTTGGCCGCGCGGCTCTCGGCCAACTCCCTCGCCGCCGCGCGCGCCCTGCGCGACCGCGCCATGGGCACCACCTACAAGGACGCGCCCATGGACTTCAGCGTCAGCGCCATCGGCGGCACCCGCTTCGAGGATTTTATGGGCGGCACGCTCGGCCTCATCGGCGGCTTCACCTACGGCAAAAAATTCACCGCCGAGGTCGGCGAACGCGGTTTCGCCAACATCGGCAACGGCGTCGCCCAGCCGACCCAGCAGTTCGACTTCCAGCGCGGCACCGAAAACCTGCTCGCCGGCGCCCTGCTCAGCGCCTCGCTCGAGTTCGATCCGGAAAACCGCGTCAGCCTGACCTGGTTCGCCAACCTCTCCGCCCAGGACGACGCCATCTTCTCCTTCGGTCCCTCGCTGAACCTGCCGGAACTGATGATCTTCCGCGAATTCATGTTCTACACCGAGCGTCGCCTGCAGACCCTGCAGTTCACCGGCGAGCATGTCATGCCCGGCACCAGCGACATCAAGATGGACTGGCTCGTCGCCTACAGCATGTCCTCGCAGAACCAGCCCGACCTGCGCAAGGCCAACTACGCCTTCAGCACCGACCCCAGCATCAACGCCTACGTCGGCCCCGGCGATCCCGCCCCGCCCGATTTCGAGCGCACCTGGCGCCGCCTCGATGACACCAACTACAACGTCGCCCTCAACTTCGAGATCCCCCTCGACGAGGGCGCCCGCGACGGCGGCACCGGCACCAAGTTCAAGTTCGGCGGCAACTTCGATCACAGCACCCGCGACTACAAAACCGACAACTTTGAGTACGTCGGCCTGCCCGACGGCCAGTTGGTCGCCGACTTCCTTGGCCTCGCCCCCGGCCAGCCATTGCTGCGCCTGCCGCCCAGCCCGGATGACCGCCGCATGCTCACCCTCGGCGACCTGCTCGGCGGCATCGATCTGGTCGACCAGACCCGCGACCCGAACGGCCTCGGTGGCGACCTCGTGCGCGACAACTTCTTCCTCGCCCGCGCCTTCAACATCCCGGCGCGCGAGGTCTACGCGGCGACCCAGACCATTCCCGCCGCCCATGGCGCCTTCACCTTCAACCTCAGCGACCGCCTGGAAACCACCGTCGGCGCCCGCGTCGAGGCCACGCGCATGCAGGTCACCGTCGAACGCGTCGGCGACGGCGGCAGCAACTTCGCCAGCGGCAAGTCCGACAGCTTTGAACTCAACCGCACCGACCTGCTGCCGTCGATGTCGAACCGCTGGGAGATCGCCGACACCATGTCGCTGCGCTCCTCGATCAGCCGCACCGTCGCGCGCCCGACCTTCAAGGAACTCGCCCTGGTCTTCTCACGCGATCCGGAAACCGGCAACTTCTTCGTCGGCAACCCCGGCCTGGAGATGTCGTCGATCATGAACTACGACCTGCGTTGGGAGTGGATGCCGGCGCCGGGCGACCAGTTCGCCGTGTCGCTGTTCGCCAAGCAGATCCGCAAACCCATCGAGTTCGTCAACCTCGGCGTCTTCAACACCGCCGAGAACGAGGAGAGTGCCTCGGTGTACGGCTTCGAGATCGAGGCCTACAAAGAACTGGGCCGACTCATTGAGGCGCTTGAGGGTTTCAGCGTCGGCTTCAACTACGGCTTCGTCTTCTCCAAGGTCGCCCTCAGCCAGAACAGCCAGGAGATCCGTGAGCGCGCGGGGCTGTCGCTCGACCGCCCGCTGCAGGGCCAGCCCGACTACACCTTCAACTTCAACCTCAGCCACGAGATCAAGGACTGGGGCCTGACCAGCGCCGTCCTGCTCAACGTCACCGGCCCGCTGCTGTACACCGTCGGCGGCCAGTTCGAATCGAACCTGACGCCCGACATCTACCAGCGCCCCTTCACCTCGCTCGACCTCGCCTTCGCCAAGGAGATCAACAAGACCTGGTCCTTCAACCTGCGCGTCAGCAACCTGCTCAATCAGCCGCGCGAACGCTACTTCGAGGGCGGCCTGCCCTTCGCCGTCACCAAGACAGGCACCACCTACAGCCTCGGCCTCACCGGCAAGTGGTAGGAGCGGGGGGCAGGGCGGCCAGGTTAGGGCCGCGAGAGAAGCTGCAACAAGTCAGGCAGCGAATGGGCGGTGATGGATTCGGCGAGCGGGATGCGGTGGTTGCCAGGATAAACCACATGCAAGTGGTCGAGCTGCAGATCCGCGAGGGCCATGCGCATGGATTTGGTGGTGCCGGGATTCTCCGTGTTCTTGAACTCGAAACCGAGTTTCCGGCCTTGGTGAAAGACCAGCAAATCCAATTCGGCGCCGGCATGGGTCGCCCAGAAATAGGCATTGGCATCGCCGGTGACGGCGAGGATTTGTTCCATGGCGAACCCCTCCCAGGAAGCCCCCAGTTTGGGATGCGATTCCAGTGACTTCATGTCGGGCAGGCCCAGGAGGGTATGGCAGATACCGGAATCCCGGAGGTAGATTTTCGGCGCTTTCACCTGGCGCTTTTTCAGGTTTTCGAACCAGGGCGGCAACTGTCGGACCATGTAGGTGCCGGCGAGAATATCGAGATAACGACGGGCTGTGGGCTCGCTGGTGCCGAGGGAACGGGCCAACTCCGAGGCGTTCCAGACCTGCCCATGGTAGTGGGCCAGCATCGTCCAAAAGCGTCGCAACGTCACTGCCGGAACACGAATGCCGAGCTGGGGGATGTCCATCTCCAGAAAGGTGCGAAAAAAATCTTCGTGCCATTGAATGGCGGCCCGGTCGCTCCGGGCAAGGAAGGCGCGGGGAAAGCCGCCCCGCCACCAGAGCTTGCGCAGATGTTCCACCCCCGTTTCTTCCAGGGTGAACCCGCCGACATCGACAAAGGATAGACGGCCCGCCAAGGATTCACTGGCACCCTGGATCAACTCCAGCGAGGCACTGCCGAGAATTAGAAACCGCGCGGGCGTTTCCGGTCGGTCGGCCAGTACACGCAGCACCGGGAAAAGGCCCGGCAGGCGCTGAATCTCATCCAAAATCACCAGGCCCATGAGAGGCGACAGCGCCAATTCAGGATTGGCGAGCCTGGCCAAGTCCGCCGGCGATTCCAGATCGAAGCGATGCACGGGTTGATGGCCAAGCGATTCCGAATACAGCCTTGCCAGGGTGGTTTTTCCCACTTGCCGAGGACCAGGCAGCGCCACCACGGGATAATCCGCCAAACGAGCACGAAGGGTGTTCAGGTAGGCGGGCCGAGCGAGAATCATGATTGAAAATTAAACGAATACCTTTCAATATTCAAGAAAAAAGGCCCCATCTCTCCGGCCGCAGCCCCCCGTTCAGCACCCTGCCGGTCCGAAGGGCGAGGAACTCCTTGAGGCTCATGCCGAGCATCAAACCCCGGCGGCGCACCGCATTTTCGGGTTCCGCGGGCCCGACAAGCAGGAAATCTTGTTCCTCGCCATCGAGTCGCCT
>CAZSBO010000056.1:9583-22497 GCA_964605265.1 uncultured Prosthecobacter sp. | reverse complement strand
AGGGCCGGCCGAACTCGGTGTTGACGACAATGAGCGTCTTGTCGAGCAGGCCGTGCGCCTGCAGGTCGGTGATGAGGGTGCTCATCGCCTGGTCGAGGTCCTGAATGAGCACGTGCTGCTTGAGCTGGCCCTGGTTGTGGGTGTCCCAGCCGGTGCCGTTGACGAAGTTGAGGTTGTGCGAGACCTCGACGAAGCGCACGCCTCGCTCGACGAGGCGGCGGCTGAGCAGGCAGCGCTGGCCAAACTCGCCGCCGTAGCGCTGGCGCAGGGAGCCGGCTTCCTCATCGAGTTGGAAGACGCGGTTGAAGGACGGCCCGCTGAATTTCAGGCTTTGTTCAATGGCGGCGTCATAGCTGACCAGCTTGGGGTCATCGGAGGCTGCGGCCCCGGCCTGCAGGGCGGCCAGGAAGCGGTTGCGCCGCTGCTGGCGGGCGGGGCTGATGCCGGGTGGCAGGGAGAGACCGGCCGGGCCGCGACTGGTGTCGGTCAGGTAGAGGTAACCGGCCTGCGCGCCGAGGAAGCCGGGGCCGCGCGTGACATTGGGGTAGCCGATCAGCACGTAGGGCGGGGCCTCGTCGGAGGCGGAGCCGCGCTGGTGGGCGATGATGGAACCGATCGAGGGATAGCGGATCGTGCCGCTGATCGGGCGGCCGGTGTGCATGCGGTTGGTGGCGGCGGCGTGCTCGTCGATGACATCGTGATGAACGGTGCGCACGGCCGTGACGCGCTCCATCAGCGGCGCGAGCTGCTGGAGATGCGCGCACAGTTGCACACCGGGCACCGCGGTGTCGATGGCGTCGTAGTAGGAGCCGGCCTTTTTGGCGACGGGATCGCCGCGGCGCTTCGGGTCAAAGGTGTCGACCTGGGCCATGCCACCCCCAAGCCAGATGGAGATGACATGCTCGGCTTTGCCGCGAAGGAGCGGCGCGGCCTCCGCGGCGTGCAGGGAGCGGGACAAGGCGCTGCCGCCGGCGAGGGCGGCGGCGGTTTCGAGGAAGCGACGGCGATTCATGGTGGCAGGGAAGTTCATGGGGGTTCAGGGAATCCAGACGAACTCCCGGTCGTTGATGAGGCTCCAGACGAGGTCTTCGTACACTTCCCGCCAGGCGGTGCGCAGGCGCGGATCGGGTGGGGGCCCCTGCTGCACACGTTTTTCCACCTCGACCTGGATGGCGTTTGCCTCGGGGCTGACGTGGTTCAGCCAGGTGACCAGCGGCAGGGGCGCCGGCAGGGTCGGCGGGGACTGCTCAGCGACCGGCACGAGACGTGAGGCAAAACCTTCGCGCAGCGGCGGCAGGAAGGCCGTGCGTTCCGCGGGTCGCGGCAGGCGGGTGAGGAAGCGCAGGAATACCTCTTCCAGCAGCGCTTCGGGCGACGCGGCCTGAACGGCCAGGTCCGCCAGTTCGCTGCGCCAGGAGGCCCGCGCGAGCGACTGCACCAGCGTGCCATTGGCCAGGATGCCCGGCTGCAGCAGATTGGGGTCGGTCGAGCGTTCGAAGATGGGCATCTGGCGCGAACCATTCCAGCCGAAGGCTTCCAAAACATCGACGACCGTCTGCGCGCGCGGCAGGGCGAGGCTGGGGCGGTCACGCTCATTGTTCAGGCTCGCAAACATCCAGGCGCGACGCGGCACGCCGAGCGTCTGCCGGCGCTCCAGGGTGTGCCGGCCGTCGTGAACAAAGGTGATCTCCTCGGAGTCGATCGCCCTGCCGGCCGCGGCATGCAGGGAGTCGACAATCTGTTCGGCACTCAGACGGCGGCGGCCCGGCGCGCTGAAGAAACGCTCGCGGGCGGACAGGGCGGCCAGGTTCTCGCCGGTGGCCTCGCGCTGATAGGCGGCGGAGGTGGTGATGAGTCGCATCAGATGCCGCACATCGTAACCGTTGGCGACCCATTCGCTGGCGAGCCAGTCCAGCAGTTCCGGGTGGCTTGCCTCGCGGCCCTCCCAGTCGTGGGCGGGTTCGACGAAACCCGCGCCCATGAAGCGTTTCCACAGCCGGTTCACCTGGACGCGGGCAAAGCGGCGGTTTTCCGGCGCGGTGACGAGGGCGGCGAGACGTTCGCGCGAGTCCTTGGGATCGTCCAAAAGCCGGTCGATGGCGGCGCCGTCCTTCGCCCCCGTGACGGCTGCGAACGGCCATTCCGGCGGCACCGGTTCGTCGGGTTTGAGTGTGACCTTGATGAGGGATTCGCGGCCCTTTTTCTCGAAGAAGCCGGCGGGCACGCGACTGGTGGCGGGCACGGTGACGGTCTTGCGCGCGAGCATGGCCGACAGCGCATACAAATCCCGCTGCGTGGTGCTGTGATAGGGCGAATCATGGCAGCGGGCGCACTGCATCTCGATGCCGAGAAAGCTGGAGGCAATGATGTGCCCCTTGGCGGCCATGGGTGCGTCGTTTTCCCCGGCCAGGGCAAAACCGGCGCTGCCGCCCTGACCGATGTCGCCGCGCATCATCATGAGTTCGCTGACCATGCGGTCGAGCCCCTTGCCGTCGCGCAGCGCGTCGAGCAGGAAGCCGCGGAACGGGCCGGTGCTGTTCAGCGAGGCATTGATGAGGGTCGGATTCTCCGCCAGCAGGTCCAGCCAGTCGCTCATCTGATGTTCCGCCCAGCGCTCGTCGGCCAGCAACCGTTCGATGAGCCGGCGGCGCTTGTCGGGCGAGGCATCGTCGAGAAAGGCGCGTGCCTCCGCGGCGGTGGGGGGCAGGCCGATGAGATCCAGGCTGACCCGGCGCAGGAAGGCCTCATCACTGATGCGGTCGGTCTGGGCGAAGGTGTCCGCATTCACCGGTGCGGTGGGCCAGATGGCGCCCGCGCGAATCCAGGCTTCCAGTTGGGCAATCTGCTCCGGTTTCAGGGGATCGCCCGAAGGCGGCATCACCAAATCTTCGTCCTCGGTGTGCAGTCGCACGATCAACTCGCTGGCCGCCGGATCGCCGGGCACCAGGGCGGGGATTTCCGAGTCGCCGCCGCGCAGCGCGGCTTCGCGGGAGTTCAGTCGCAGCCCCCCCTTGTCCTTCTCGCCATGGCAGCGGAAGCAGGCCTCCTGGAGGATGGGCAGGATCTCCTTATGAAAGGTTCCGGCATCGCCAGTTGCGTCACCCGGGGCCGTTTTCGCGGCGGCGATTTTGGCATCGAGGAAGGCGTCGATCGGATGACCGCCCTGGGGCGGTGCGGGTGGCGGGTTCTCACGCACCCAGGCCCGGGCGAGCTCGTGTCGCTTGTGCCAGAAACCGTCGCGCGCACGGGCGGCGGCGCGGCGGCTGCGGTCATCGCGTGCCGACAGTGCCTGCTCCAGGTCGGCCAGAACCGGTTCGACAGCGGCGTCGGTCAAGGGCAGGCCGGGTGCGTCGCCGGCGCGCAGGATGGCAAAGGATCGACCGTCCTCCGACTCCAGCGCCACGCAGATCTCGCCGGTCTCGGTGCGCTGGTTTTTGCCGCCGACCACGACTTCGAGCACGACGCGCGAGGGTTGGTTGCGCGCCGGCAGTTGTACCGTTTCCAGCACCTCCTGGTGATGGTAGTCCTTCACCCGCAGTCCCGGCAGGGGTGGCTGCGCCAGTGGCGTCACCGGTTCATGACCGTTTGGCGTGCTGCCATCGGCCGGCCGGGTCTCGGCCACCAGCACGCCATCGACCCACAGGCGGGCCAGGGCGCGGGCACGCAGCAGAAAACGCCGCGTGCCCTGGGGCAGCCGCACATCCGCCGCCATCCGCAGCAGCAGGGGCGCGCGCCAGTCCGAGCGCATGCCCCAGTCATCGTAACGCTTGGGCACCCGCGGCAGCAGGAAGAGCTGATTCATCCATCGCTCCGTCTCCGCCGGCCACTCCCCCGGCTCGGGCCAACGCTCGTAGGCGGGCAAGCCTTCGCTGAACTGCACCAGCATCGCCCCCGGATCGATCTCGCCAAGCGCCGGCATCTCCGGCTTGGCGGGGGCGAGAACCTGCGGACCGTTTTGGCTGCGGAAACGCCGGGCGATTTCCGAATCCGACAGTCGCTGGCGATGCAAGGCGATCCGGTCGAGCAGGCCGGTGAAGCTGTTGCCCGCGCTGCCATTCATCGACGAGCCGATCCAGACGTCGTCATCATCCACCACTGGCGGATCCCGGGTGGGGCCGTCGGCATCCCAGCGGCCTCCCGACGGCACGCCATCGATCCAGCCGCGGACACTCTCCGGCTGACCAAACTGATAGGCGAGCGCGATGTGATGCCAGCCGGTGCTGAGGTGAAAGGCGGCCTCCGAGGTCCAGCGATGCCAGTGGAAGACACCCGCTCCCGCCGTGCTGGTGAAGAGAAAACTCAGGTGCGCCCGTCCGCCCTTGGCGCCGACAACGCGCAGCGACCAGTTCTGGTTGTCCTTGCCAAAGCGTGGGGACAGCGTGCGCCCCTTGCCGATGACATAGGCCGGCTGACCGTCGCGCAGGGACTCGACCTTGATCCAGGCCTCAATCGTGATCGAGTCGCCCTGAGCGAAGTCGTAAACGCTCTGCGGGCCGGGATCCTGAATTTCGAAGCGCGCGCCGCCGCCCTTGAGCTGCACCGCTGTGTTGCCGGGATCGAGATCGGGAAAAGCCGGCGGGCGCGGGCCGGGCTGATCGCGGATGATGTCGCCCTTGGCCACCCAGGGCGTGGCTTCCTCGGAACTGAAATCCCATTGCGCTACCGGGGCGGCCTGGCCGGAGAGGGCCAGGGCGAGGGCGCCGGCTGTGGCAAAGTGCCGCGTGCGCGTCACAGCGCGGCGGAGACGGGGGGGCAGGGGGGCGGTCATGATGTCTTGAGCTGAAATTTCTGCAGGCGCCGGCCTTCGATGTCGCCGCAGTACAGGTTGCCGCGGGAGTCGAAGGCGAGGCAGTGAAGCCAGTTCAGATCCCCGGGCTGCTCCTCGCCATCCCTGCCCTTGGGGGCCGACCAACTCTGCAGCAGCCTGCCGTCGGAACGGAAGCGCATCACCACCTGATCCTTGGGGGGACACCCGAGCGGGAAACCGGGGTAGTCAGAGTCGTGCGTCCAGTGCATCGGCGTTGAACCGCAGACCCACAGCTCATCGTCGGCGGTGATCCAGAATCCCCAGGGCACGATGGCATTGGACCAGGAATCGAGCAGCCGGCCGTCGCTGTCGTACACCTGGATGCGGACGTTGTTGCGGTCGGCGATGTAGAGGCGGTCGCGCGAGTCGATGGCGATGGCATGCGGCAGGCTGAACTCGCCCGGGCCGCTGCCGATCCCGCCCCAGGACTTCACGAAACGGCCATGCCGGTCGTAGTGCATGATGCGGGCATTGCCGTAGCCGTCGCTGACAAAGATGTCGCCGTTGGACGCGAAGGCCATGTCGGTCGGCGCATGCAGATGGGCGTGGTCCCGACCGGCTTCGCCGGGCGTGCCAAGCGTCAGCCGCAGGGTGCCGTCGCGGGTGTATTTTCTGACCGTGTGCGAGGCCAGGTCGGCGAGCCAGACCTGGCCATCGCGGTCCATTTTCATGTGATGCGCTCCGCCGGCCTGGCTGCCTGACCAGCCGAACAGATAGGCGCCCGCCGATGAGAACACCTGCACCGACGGCGTCGCGCGGGTGTGCAGCCAGACCCGGTCCAGCTCATCGACCCAGCAGCCCGAAACCGCTTCCCACGCGATCCCGGCGGGTCGCTCCGGCCAGTCGGGCACGACTTCATAAATGGGCGCCGTGTTGACGCGCGGATAGGCCAGGGAAGTTGGCCAAACGAGCGGTTCTTTCTTCGGGCGGTGGGGCTTCGTGGTGGGTGTCATCCAGAGGGGCGTGGAAAAGTTCAACGGTTCGCGGCAGGCGGCGCGTGCGGGGAGGGCGTCGATTTCGTGGCGATGGCGGGGTTAGGGGGCCGGCAGGCCGATGATGACCATGGGATCGAAATGGTTCGCATCGTCCATGGCATCCTGGAAAAACAGGCCATCGACGGGTTCACCTGGCGCGTAGCCGAGGTCGGACAGATCGATGGCGACAGCGAGGGCGGAAAACCGCAGTTTGGAAGGGCTTGAGAGTGTGGGGGCCGCTTCAAGATCCGTGAGGGCGAGGATCGGGGTCTGGGTCAGAAAGAGGTGGCGATCGGACACCGGCAGGGCGGCAGCCGATGTCAGCATCAGGTCGAATTGCGTCACGGTCCTGCTGCGCAGCCGGTCCTGCCAGTGCAGCGGGCCGACATGGAAGGCGTCGCCCTGCGGCATCTTGACGGCATTTTGAATCTCGAAGAGCACGACGTCGGGTCCAGGGGCATTGATCACCGGCTGGCGAAAGCGCAGGGCAAATCCCGGTGTCTGCGCCGGATCAAAGGGACCGGCAAGGGGTTCGGCGCTGCCGCCGGGATTGATGAGGCCGGTGTTGAGATCGAGGTCCTCCAGCAGCTCCGCCCGTCGTGAGGGCAGGTGTTCGTGGGCGACGAGATGTCCGATGGGATGCGGCTCGGGGCCGACATGAAACGTCAGCAGCTCCGTGCGAATCAGCTCTGCGGCGGTGTAGCGGTGCTCGCTGCCGCCGCGCTGAACGGTGATGCCGGTGAGCGTTTGTGCCCGGCCATCCAGGCCAGGTTTTGCCGTGTAGGAGATCACCCGGTCCGGAAGTCCGCGGCGATAGCCCTCGGGAGAAAAGGCCAGCGGGGTCGTGCCAGCGTGGCCGATTCGGCGGGCATCGCCGTTCATCAATCGCAAGGTCTCCGGCGTGGTTTTGTCGCTGGGGTAAACGTCCGCCGCGCCTTCCACCACCTGGACTTCGGTTTCACTCGACTCGGAGACATGCACGAAAAAGCGCGTGCCGCGATCCACCACCCGGCTGTTGGGGGTGTCCACACGGAAACCCTCCGCGCCGGGCGGCGCATGGACCGAGCAACTGCCAACATCCAGGGCGAGCCGGTCGTCGGACACCACCCGGAAGACGGCGGGCGCCTCGAGGATGGTGCTCGCGCCCTGCGGAAACGTCAGCTCCACCGAGCCCGAGACGAGGGAATAATCGCGGTTCAACTCCGGCGCCGAATGAACCTGCGGCGTGAGTTCGCTGAAAAAGGTCGCCCGCGCCAGTTTGGAGAAGACGACCCGGTGGGTCGGGGGCGTCGTCGTCTCGCTCCCGCCATCCCACAAAAACACCATCGCCACCAAGCCAGCCGCGATGGCCCAGCCACCGTACTGCAGCAGACGGGAAAACAGCGGTCGACCCGGCGCCGGCCGGGTTTCCGGACGCAGTTGGGCCATGACATGCGCGGCAAAGTCCCCGTCTGCCTCCCGCAGGCGGCGCAGCGTGTCCTGAACAAAGGACTCCGGGCAGGCCTCGCCGGCCAGCACGCCGAGCAGGCGGTGCGTTTGATAGGTGTCCGTCGCCAGCTTCAGCAGACCGGCATCCTCCGCCATCAGCCGGTGCAGTTCGGCGACGCCGGACTCGTCCAGCTCGCCCTCCAGATAGTCGGACCAAAGGTCGTGAAAGCGTTCTTCCTTGGATTCCATCATGGCATGCTCCCTTTCGCTTCGTCCATCCGGGTCAGGACGCATTCGTGCAGGTGCCGGCGCAACTTCCACAGCAGCTTCTTGATGGCCGGCACCGAGAGACCGCTGCGACCGGACATTTCCTCCAGCGGCATTTCCTCGTCATACCGCCAGGTGAGAAAGCGCCGGCGCTGTCCGTCGATCCGGTCCAGGCAGGCCTGCAGGTGCTCCATCCTTTCCTGAATCATCTCCGGCGGCTCTTCCAGACGGCGCTGGAGCTCGCGGCAGAGCAGGTCGGGCGCGTAACGGGTGTGGTAGTCGGCCACGCGTCGCAGACGGGTGGTTTCGGTGCGCAGTTGGAACTGGGCGATGGTGAACAGCCACGCGGAAAAGTTCGTGCCTGGCTGGAACTCCGCCAGCTTTCGGTAGGCGGTGATGAAGCTGCGCTGGGCGATGTCATCGACATCGACTCCCGGCGGGGCCAAGGCCGCCAGCCAGGCGCGCAGCGGACCCTCAAAGCGGCGCACCACCCCACCGAACGCCTCCGGATCGCCGGCGCGGGTGCGTCGGATCGCATTTTCGAGGTCGTCGTCAGGTGGCACGTTGGATTCCTTTCCCGAAGAATGGCAGCAGCCGGCACCAGGTTACCAGAAAATCCTGGAGAACACGCGTCAGGAGCGAATCGACAACCCTGCTGCAGGCGCAGAAGAACCACCGGTCGCGAACCGTATCTTCCTTTCGCCTGACATGAACCTGTTTGCCTTCCCGACCTGCGCCCTGGCGCTCACCTCGATCCTCACCGCGGCCGAGCCGGTGGCGCAATGGACCTTTGACGGCGCCGCCCCCGATCTCGGCAAGGCCGAGGGCGGCGTGCATTTCCATCAGGACGGACCGTCGCGCACGCAGTTCAAGCACCTGGCGGCGGGCAACAAGGCCGTGCGCCTCGACGCGGCCAAGGGCGGCTTCATCCGCGTGACGGATCCAGGTGCGAACAGCCCCTTCGATTTCGACAACGGCGACACGATCACGATCGAGGCCTGGGTCAATCCCGCTTCGGCACCCAAGGGTGGCAACGTCTACATCATGGGCAAGGGCCGCACCGGCAACCGCGGTCAGCAGGCGAACAACCAGAACTGGGGCCTGCGCCTCTGGGACAGCGGCGGCCTGCTGCGCCTGAGCTTCCTCTTCCGCAGTCGCGCCGACGGCGAGCACGCCGGCGACTGGCATCGCTGGACCACGACGGCCGGCATCGCCGCCAACAGCGGCTGGCATCACCTCGCCTTCACCTACCAGTTCGGCAAACCCGAGTCGGTGCGCGGTTACCTCGACGGCGAGGCCGTGCCCGGCGCCTGGGACATGGGCGGGGCGACGAAGCAGGCGCCGGTGGTCGATGACGATGAGGTCTGGCTCGGCACCTCGATGAACCGCCAGGCCAGCGTCAGCTTCGACGGCCTGCTCGACGAGGTGAGGCTCTATCGCGAGGCGCTGCCGGAAAAAGTCATCGTCGCACGGTATCCGGTCGAACCCTACACGCCGGTCCTGCCCGAGGCCGGTCTGCCCAGGGACAAGGTGCGCGTCGAGATCGTCGAAAACATCGGCAAGGGCGCCAAGTGGCCACGGCAGTTCCCGACACCCACGGATGTCTATGAAGAGGACGCCTTCGGCTTTTTCCAGATCGCCCAAAAGTACACGCCCACCGGCGTGCGCGCCGCGCGCAGCAATCCCCACCTGCTGCGCGCGCTGGCCCAAGTGACCCTGCCACCTGGCAAACACGAGCTGCTGCTGCGCGTGCGCGGCCAGGGGCGACTCTGGCTCGACGGCAAAGTCGTCGCCGAGATCGCCTTCGGCCACACCGGCGGCGGCGCCCACAACGAGGTGGAGCATGCCGAAGCAGAAGGCGCCGCCGCGCTGCGCCTGCTCGGCCCGGGCGACCGCGAGCAGCGGGTCGAGATCGATGGCACCGGCAAGCCACAGGTGCTGGTGCTCGAGATGCTTGCCGGCAACGGCCGCGTGCGCCCCACCCTCGGCGAGACAAGCCTCAGCCTGCGTCGTGCCGACGGCTCCTTTGCGCTGCTGTCGCCCTCCAAGCGCGTGGTGCCGCTCACCGATGCCGGCTGGAACGACTACCGCAAGGAGCGCCAGGCCTACTACACCCAACTCGACCAGCGTCGCCGCCTTGCCCTGCGCGCCGCCCAGGACGCCTACTGGGCGCAGCGCCATGCCGAAGCCCGGGCGGTCGTCGCCGCGCCGCCGGCACCAGCAGGCATCGACGCCCTGCTCGCCGACGCCTGGGCCAAGGCCAACGCGACGGGCGCCGGCACCGCCGGCGGCATCGATTTTGCCACGCAAATCCAGCCGATCCTCGCGGACAACTGCTACCGCTGCCATGAAGAGAAGGCCAAGGGCGGCCTGCGCCTCAACAGCCTCGCCGCTGCCCAGCAGGGCGGCGATTCCGGCGAGCCGGCCATCGTGCCCGGCAAACCCCAGGAAAGTCGCCTGCTCGCCGTCATCCATCCGCAGGCCGGCGACGACCTCATGCCGCCGAAGGGCGACCCTCTGCCCGAGGCCCAGCGAAAGTTGCTGAGCGACTGGATTGTCCAGGGCGCTTCTTACGCGGCCGCCGGGCAGAAGGTTGAACCCGCACCGCTTACCGACGACCTGGCGTTCCTGCGCCGGGTCACGCTCGACACGGTGGGCGTCGTGCCCAGTGCCGCGGAAATCACCGCCTTCCTCGCCGAGGACTCGCCCCAGCGCCGCACGCGCGCCATCGATCGCCTGCTCGCCGACCCGCGCTTCGCCGATCACTGGACGGCCTATTGGCAGGATGTGCTGGCGGAAAACCCGAACATCCTCAAGCCCAGCCTCAACAACTCCGGCCCCTTCCGTTTCTGGATCCACGAGGCGCTCAGCGACAACCTGCCGATGGATCGTTTCGTCACCGAGCTGATCCTCATGGAGGGCGGCGTGCTCGCCGGCGGTCCGGCCGGGTTCTCGCTCGCCGCGGAAAACGACGTGCCCATGGCCGCCAAGGCGCACATCCTCAGCACCGCCTTCCTCGGTCAGGAAATGACCTGCGCCCGCTGCCATGACTCGCCCTACCACCAGTCGAAGCAGCGCGACCTCTTCGAGATGGCCGCCATGCTCGAACGCAAGCCGATCACCTTGCCGGAAACGTCCTCGGTGCCGATGAGCACCTTTGCCGGCCGCAAGCCGCTCATCGAGATCACCCTCAAGCCCGGCGAAACCGTGGCGCCGGCCTGGCCGAAACTGTTCGAGAAAAAGCTGCTGCCCGCCACCCGCGCCGCCGCGCCAGCGGCCGCCGACGACAGCCGCGCCCAGCTTGCCGCCCTGATCACCTCGCCGCACAACGAGCGCTTCGCCCAGGTCCTCGTCAACCGCGTCTGGAAACAGTTGCTCGGTCGCGGCTTCGTGGAGCCGGTCGACGACTGGGAGGCGTCGAAGCCGACCTACCCCGAGCTGCTCGCCTGGCTCGCCCGCGATTTTGTCGCCCACGGCTACGACTTCCGCCACCTGCAGCGCCGCATCCTCAACTCCGAGGCCTACCAGCGCCAGGCCCGTCCGCTGGCGAAGGGCGCCCAGCCCGACTTCGCCGCGCCCCTGCCGCGGCGCATGACCGCCGAGCAGATCGTCGACTCGCTGTTCGCCGCGGTCGGCAAGGACCTCGATGCCGAGGAATTGACCATGGACAACGATGGCACCCAGTCGGAGAGCGCCATGATCAGCCTCGGCCACCCGCGCCGCGCCTGGGAATTCACCTCGCTGTCGAACGAGCGCGACCGCCCCAGCCTCGCCATCCCCAAGGCTCAGGCCATTGTCGACGTGCTGGAAAACTTCGGCTGGCGACCGAGCCGACAGGAGCCCAAGAGCGTGCGCGAGACCGATCCCAACGTGCGCCAGCCGGCCATCCTCGCCAACGGCTCGCTCGGCCGTTGGGTCACCACCCTCGACGACCAGAGCGGCCTCACTGCGCTCGCGCTCGACGCGACCTTGAGCGAAGCGGAACTGATCGAGCAGGTCTTCCTGCGCCTGCTCACCCGGCCACCGACCGAGGCCGAGCGCGCGCGATTTATGGAACTGCTCGGCCCCGGCTTCCGCGACCGCATCCTGCCTGAGGCCCAGCGCCCGCCGCCGGTGAAGCGGCCGCCGCTGAAATATGTCGCCTGGTCGAACCACCTCTCCGCCGGCGCCAACAGCATCAAGATCGAGCTGGAAAAACGCGCCCGCGAAGGCGAGCCGCCCACCACCGCCCTGCGCCCCGAATGGCGCGAGCGCCTGGAGGACGTCCTCTGGGCCGTGCTCAATTCCCCCGAATTCGTGCACCTGCCGTGAGGCTGGCCAAAGCCTGCCCACGCCCTTGTCGAGCAGGCCGTTTGACCACAAGGTCGGGCGCATGAGCGCCACGCCCCAGGACCTGCTTCGCCAACTCGCCGAGGCCCCTCTGCATCCCTATCCGGAAAACCTTCTCCGGGAGATGGTCGAGCGGCGCGACGAAATGATTCCCGCCCTGCTGGAGGTGCTGGCCGACGTTGTTCGCCAGCCGCAGCATTACCTGAAAGGCGTTCATTGGAAGTCGCCGACCTTCGCCTGCTTCCTGCTGGCGCAGTTCCGCGTCTCAGCGGCCTGCAAGCCTCTTTGCGAGCTGCTGGCTCTGCCGGCCGATGAGGTGGAAGCGCTTTTTGGCGACATGCTTGCGGAAGACATGGGCAGGATCCTGGCCGGCGTTTATGATGGCGACCCCGCACCGCTGCTGTCCTTGGTGGAGAATCGCGAGGTCAACGAGATGGTGCGCGGCGTCTCGGTTCCCGACGCCCTGCTTTGCCTGCTGGCGGAAGGTGCGGTGACTCGCGAGTGGCTGGAAGCCCGCGTGTCCGAGTTGCTGGCGGACAAACTGGAGCGGGAGGCCTCGCTGGTCTGGGACGCTTGGACGGCCCTTTGTGCCGACCTCGGCCTGGCCTCGACCACGCCGCTGATCGAGCAGGCCATCGCCGACGACTTGCTGGATCCCCGCTTCTATGGTTACAAGGCCTTGTTGCGCATGACTCGCCAGGGGGGCGACCCGGAGTGGCAGCGGCGCACGGGCAGGATTCTCGACACGATCGAGCACACGCGCCACTGGGCCGTGTGGCAGGAGCCCGCGCGCACGAAATTGGCCCCGCCTCCCGCGAAGTTGGCCCAGGCTTCTGCCAGTCCCAAGGTTGGTCGCAACGATCCTTGCCCCTGCGGCTCCGGCCAAAAATTCAAGAAGTGCTGTGGACGTTCGGCATAGGTTTCCCCGGGGTCTGGCACAGAGGTGGGACGGTTCGTCATTGGGGGATGGGTAACCTTCGGGTCCACAACACATCCGGGTAGCGACGATGCATGGCTTCCCCTGGCCGGAGCACCAACATGGCGCAAGCGCGCAAAAAAACATGAATCGCAAACATAATGTATCATAAACATAATGTTTGCATTCATGC
>CAZSBO010000056.1:0-9483 GCA_964605265.1 uncultured Prosthecobacter sp. | reverse complement strand
AAAAAACATGAATCGCAAACATAATGTATCATAAACATAATGTTTGCATTCATGCATTTGACGTGCAGTTTTCCGGCACATGACCCTGGACTTCGTCAATCGCGCCAAGGAGCAGGCCGAACTGTCTGCGGCCGCCCGCAAGGGTGGGCTGCTGATCGTTTTTGGCCGCCGGCGCGTGGGCAAGAGCCGGCTGCTGCGGCAGTGGTTGGCGGACCATGGCGGTCTGTACAGCCAAGCCATTGAGGGGCCGTCGGAGCTCCAGATCCGTCAGGTTTTCGACGACATCAAGGATCGTCTGGAGACGCGCCTGACACCCAGGACCTGGCCGGAGTTGATGGAACTGCTGTCGCTGCAAAGACGGCCCTGGATTTTATGCATCGATGAGTTTCCCTACCTGACGGCCGAGGATGCTTCGTTGCCCAGCCAGCTTCAGCGCTGGCTGGATCAATCCCTGCCGAAGGGATGCCTGCTCATTCTCGCCGGCTCGAGCATGCGCATGATGCATGACCTTTTCCTCCATCGAGCGGCGCCGCTGTACGGCCGTGCGCACAAGTTGCTGCAGGTCAAACCGATGGACTACGGCGCCTTTTGCCAGGCCTGTGGCCAACAGCCCGCGTCGATGGCGTCCTTTGAGCAATTCGCCCTGGTCGGCGGCATCCCCAAGTATTGGGAGTTCGTTGAGTCCGGTGGCGACGCCATTGCCCTGGCCGAAGCCTTGTTTTTCGATTTTGCCCCCTACATGGAGCAGGAGCCACAGCGCATCCTGCGCGACGAGGGCGTGACGGGTGCGGGCGCTCTTGCCGTGCTCGAGGCGGTGGGGCGGGGGGCCACCCGGCCCTCGGAGATCGCGGCGCGACTGGGCACTGCCCAGACCAATCTCTCTCGCCTGCTGCAACAGCTGCTCGATGCCTCGGTGCTTGAGCGTGAACTGCCTTATGGGGAGAGCGTGCGCACGACCAAAAAGGTCCTCTATCGCATCGCCGACCCGGCTCTGCGCTTCTGGTTTCACGTCCATTCCCCGCATCAGAGCCGCTGGCCGACCTACACGACGGAGCAGAAGCAAAAACTGCTTCATGATCACGCTGCAGGCGTGTTTGAAGACAGCTGTCGCGCCCGTATTCCCGGCGCCGGCCGGCATTGGGAAAAGGACCTGGAATTCGACATCGTGGCTCCTGATCCCGAGGATGCCAAGGGACTGCTGGTGGCCGAAGTCAAGTGGCGCAAGCTGACTGCCGCGGAGCGCCGGCACGTCCTCGGGCATCTCGAGGCGCAATGGCACCGCACCGCCCTCAGCCGGAAGCATCCCAGGGTGCGCTTCGAGATCTTCGATGCCCGTGAAATCCGGCACTTCACGGCGTGAACGCCGGCTCCTAAGTTGGGGGGGGAGTCGTCCACCTTCGCCTGCTTTCCGCTGGCGCAGTTCCGCGTTCCAGCGGTCTGCAAGCCTCTCCTGCCAGCCCCAAGGTTGGCTGCAACGATTCTTGCCCCTGCGGCTCCGGTCAAAAGTTCAAGAAGTGCTACGGAAGTTCGTCCTCGTCTTCCGCCTCGATTTCCTCCCGATGTTCGGCCGACAGTTTTTTGAATTGGCTCATCAGTCTGGCCGTGGCCTGCCAGGTTTCAATGTCCCCCTTAAAGAGGCGCTCCAGCTCTGCTGCGGCAGGCGAATTGGGTTCCAGATGGAGCAGCAGATCCCGGCATTGACGGGAAAACCGATCCAACTGCAATGGCCATCTGCCGGCATGCACCAGGTTGATTCCGCATCAAGCCCCTTGCTGACCCTGCGCCGCCCGCTTACTTCGGTTCCACAGTCGTCGAGGCTGTTTCGAATCCCAGGCAGCCCATGCCCACCAAGCCCTCCGCTCACCTCACGCTGCACGACAAGCTTTCACGCTTGAACCTGCTGCAGGCCAAAAAGCTGCTCGGTCCTGCCGCCTCGGCGCAGATCGCGCGAGCCGGCAGGGAGGAAATCGACATCGCCTCGCAGGTGCTTTTCACGGCGGACCAATTCCAGATCGTGTATCCGGCGCGGCAGGTGGTGGTCACCCTGTCCCTGCATCCCGGCCATCGCGACCGCTTGCAGATGGCCTGCAGTCACGACGGGGAGGAGGGCGATTATTATCGCGCCGCCACCCTGGCACTTCTCCTGGAGGAAAAGCTGACTCTGGGCCTCTCCGCGCCACCGGATGAAACCACCCCCTGGGAATTGCTGCCTGAGCACGAGCTGGAATCCCGTGCCCTTGCCGAACGCGTCAAGCGCGCGGCTGACGAGGCGATGAAAGTCCGTACGAACGACAAAACCATGCCATGGGCGGATTACTCGGTTGTCAGTGCCGCCAGCGGCAAAACCTATCGGGTGGCCCTGCGTGGAATGCAACGCGGACAGAGCTACTGCACCTGTCCCGACTATCGCAAAAACCGGCTCGGCACCTGCAAGCACGTGCTCAAGGTGCAGGCCTGGGCGAAGAAGCGCTTTGACGCCGCCCTGCTGGCCAAAACGCCCAAACCCAAACGGATCGGCGTCTACGCACGCTATGATGGCGATTTAAGGCTTGGCTTCGAAAGCCCGGCACGTCTGCGGGAGCCAGTGAAGGCGATTCTTGCGCCCTGGCAGGATCGAATGGCCAGCAGTGATGCCGAGATCTGCGGGATTTTTGACACCCTCCGCCAGCTCACGCAGGCCGATGCCGACTTTGTCGTCTATCCGGATGCGGAAGAAATCCTCAATCAGGCGGCACATCGCCAGCGCATGAGGATCCTGGTCGCGGAGATCCGCCACGACCCCGCGCAACACCCCCTGCGCAACACCCTTTTGCACACCGAATTGCTGCCCTATCAGATGGACGGCATCGCGTTTGCCACCGGCGCCGGCCGTGCCGTGCTCGCCGATGAGATGGGGCTTGGCAAAACCATCCAGGGCGTCGGCGTTGCGGAGTTCCTGGCGCGCTTTGCCGGGGTCCAGCGTGTGCTCGTTGTCTGCCCTGCCTCGTTGAAAAGTCAGTGGCTGGCGGAAATCCGCCGCTTCTGCGACCGCAGCGTGCAGATCGTCGCCGGCAAAACCGCGGAACGCGCTGGCCAATACAACTCGGGCGCCTTTTTCACCATCGCCAACTACGAGCAAGTGCTGCGCGACCATCTCGACATCGAGCGCACAGCCTGGGATCTCATCGTTCTGGACGAGGCACAGCGCATCAAAAACTGGGAGGCCAAAACCTCGCAGGTGATCAAGACGCTGCGCAGCCCCTTCGCCCTGGTCTTGACCGGCACACCCCTGGAGAACCGCCTCGATGATCTCTACAGTGTGGTCGAATTCATCGACGACCGCCGGCTCGGTCCCGCCTACCGCTTCATGCACGGCCATCGCGTCGTGGACGATTCAGGCAAGGTGCTCGGCTACAAAAATCTCGACGCCTTGCGCGAGCGACTGAAACCGATGCTGCTGCGCCGAACAAGGCAGAGCATCCGGCTCGATCTGCCGCCGCGCAGCACGGAAATCGTGCGCATCCCGGCCACGGCGGAACAGAAGGGCATGCACGATTCGCACATGAGCCTTGTGGCGCAGATCACCGCCAAAAAGTTCATCACCGAGATGGATTTGCTGCGCCTGCAAAAGGCCCTGCTCATGGCCCGCATGAGCGCGAACAGCACGCAGTTGGTGGACAAGCAGGCACCCGGCTTTTCGAGCAAGCTCGAACGGCTCGCCGATCTGCTGGAACGGCTCGTGGCTGAACCCGGCCGAAAAATCATTCTCTTCAGCGAGTGGACCAGCATGCTCAACCTCATCGAGCCTCTGCTCAAGAAGCTGAAGGCCGGCTTTGTGCGGCTCGACGGCCAGGTGCCGCAAAAGCAGCGCCAGCAGTTGGTCCAGCGGTTCCAGACCGACGCCACCTGCCGCTGTTTCCTCACCACCAACGCCGGCAGCACAGGGCTGAATCTTCAGGCTGCCGACACGGTCATCAACGTCGATCTGCCCTGGAATCCGGCCCTGCTGGAACAGCGCATCGCCCGCGCTCATCGCATGGGCCAAAAGCGCAACGTCCAGGTCTATCTGCTCGTCACCGAGGCGACGATCGAGGACAACCTGCTCGCCACTCTCAGCGCGAAACACGAACTCGCCGCCGCTGTGTTGGATCCCGACAGCGACCTGCGCGAGGTCCAGCTTCACAGCGGCATGGATGAGCTGAAACGCCGACTGGAAGTCCTGATCGGCGCCAAACCGGAAGCAGAACGCGACCTGAGCCAGCAGCAGCAGGTGGAAGCCCAGGTCGCCGCCCTGCGCGGCGAGCAAAAGGCCAGAATCGCCGAAGCCAGTGGCACGCTGTTGACCAGCGCCTTTACCCTGCTGACCCAGGCGCTGCCAAAGACCGCCACCCCCGATGAAGCCATCGTCACGGCTCTGAAAGCCAGCCTCAGCCAATGCCTCGAACCCGGGGAAAACGGCCAGGCAAAACTCACCCTCACCCTGCCCGGGAACGAAGCGCTCGAGACGATGGCCAAGGCCCTAGCGACGTTGATGGCGGCAGGCGGACAGCAACGTTGACCCCAAGCAATTTTCCTCGCGAGGCCTTCACCATGCCCGTCACGAACCGATCCAGCGCGGCGGAGAAGATCGCGTTGTTTCGTTCGCTCTTCCGAGGGCGGCAGGAAGTGTGGCCGCTGCGGTTTGAGTCGGCGAAGACCGGCAGATCAGGCTATTCGCCGGTGTGCGGGAATGAGTGGGTGA
This sequence comes from uncultured Prosthecobacter sp., assembly GCA_964605265.1. Classification (GTDB taxonomy): domain Bacteria; phylum Verrucomicrobiota; class Verrucomicrobiia; order Verrucomicrobiales; family Verrucomicrobiaceae; genus Prosthecobacter. The sequence goes on along the minus strand of CAZSBO010000056.1, from coordinate 4,763 downwards.
GGGGCCTGTGCGAAAAGCCGCGGATCAAGTGCTCGGACTGTCCCCATCAGAAATGGCTGCTGGTGACCGATGAAGTCATTCGGAGGCACCTGTCGGGTGTCGATGCAAAGGGCAGACCTTTCGTCGCTGGGGTGTACCCCATGCTTTTGGACGAGCGCTGTTTCTTTCTCGCGGTGGATTGGGATGGCGACGATTGGCAGACGGATGCCCTGGCTTACATCGCGACCTGTCGCAGGCTTGGCGTGCCCGCCGCGTTAGAGCGATCGCGCAGTGGCAATGGTGGTCATGTTTGGATCTTTTTTGAACAGGCCATCCCAGCCGCGCTGGCGCGCAAGCTCGGTGCCCATGTGCTCACCGAAACGATGGAGTGCCGGCCCGAGGCGGGGTTGAAATCGTATGACCGGTTCTTTCCCAATCAGGACACACTGCCGCGCGGCGGTTTCGGCAACTTGATCGCACTGCCGCTGCAAAAGACGGCCCGCGAGCAGGGCAACAGCGTGTTCGTGGATGATCAGCTTGAGGTTTTTGAAGACCAGTGGCTGTTCTTGTCGGGAGTTGAGAGAATGAAGACGGCGCAGGTGGAGAGCCTCGTGCGCGAGGCGGAGGGGCGCGGCAGGGTGATTGGAGTGAAGATGGGTTTGCCTGAGGAGGAGAATGAGGCTGAACCCTGGAAGCTGAGGCCCTCGCGACGCAGGCAAGAGTTGCCGACGGGAGACATGCCGGCCAGCCTCGACCTCGTGCTGGCAGATCAGGTTTATCTGCCCAAGACCGGCCTGCCGCCGTCCCTGCGCAATGCCTTGATTCGTCTGGCGGCGTTTCAGAATCCCGAGTTCTACAAGGCGCAGGCGATGCGTCTGCCAGTATGGGACAAGCCACGAATCATTTCCTGTGCAGAGGATCATGCCGAACACCTCGGCTTGCCACGAGGTTGTTTGGAGGAGGTGCTGGATTTGTTGAAGGCGCTCAAAATTCGCTGGGAACTTCGCGACGAACGTTTCGCCGGTCATCCCATCAAGGTCCACTTTCAGGGAGTACTGCGACCCGAACAACTCAAGGCTGGGACGGCGATGCTGGCGCACGATTATGGCGTGTTGTCGGCCACCACGGCTTTTGGCAAAACCGTGCTCGCCGCCTGGCTGATGGCAAAACGCGAGGTCAATACGCTGATTCTGGTGCATCGCCAGCAGCTCATGGAGCAGTGGGTGGAGCGGTTGCAGCACTTCCTCGGTCTGTCACCCGGCGAGATTGGCCGCTGGGGTGCCGGTAAAAAGAAACTGACCGGGCGGGTGGATGTGGCGTTGCTTCAGAGCCTGGTGCGCAAGGGAGTGGTCAAGGATGAGGTGGCGGGTTATGGACAGGTGATTGTCGATGAATGCCATCATCTCTCGGCGCACAGTTTTGAAGAGGTGGCCCGGCGCTTGAAGGCGCGGTTTGTCACGGGGCTGTCTGCCACCGTGGCAAGAAAGGATGGCCATCATCCCATCATCTTCATGCAGTGCGGGCCGGTGCGGCATCGCGTGGATGCCCGTCAGCAGGCGGCGGCAAGACCCTTCACCCATGAGGTGCTGGTGCGTCCCACCGGTTTCATGCCGGAGGGGGAGCCGGAGGAGGACAAGAGGCTGGAGTTCCAGCGGTTGTGCCAGGCAGCGATGCGCAGCGAGCAGCGCAACGCTCAAGTCATCGCCGAGGTTGTGCTCGCCGTGCGCAGGGGGCGCATGCCACTCGTGCTGACGGAGCGCACCGAGCATCTGGAGCAGTTGGCGGAAGGTTTACGCAAGGCCGGCGTGTCAGATGTCATCACGCTGCAAGGCGGCATGGGAAAGAAGGCTCTCGCGGCGGCACTGGAGCAGTTAAAGACGACACAGAGCCATTCCCCGCCTTCTGGTGAATGCGCCGAAGCAGCGCCTGCTGGGCTCGTTCGGCAGAACGCGGATTCGGGAGGTTTGGCAGGTGCCTCAAAGGGCATCCCCAGGTTTGAAGGTCGTGTCGTGGTCGCGACCGGACGCTTCATCGGAGAAGGGTTCGATGATGCACGACTCGACACCCTTTTTCTCACGATGCCAGTGTCCTGGCGCGGCACCATTGCGCAGTACGCTGGCCGGTTGCATCGTCTGCACGACGGGAAAAGGGTGGTGCAAGTTTATGACTACGCCGATCTGGACGTGCCGATGCTCGCCCGCATGTTTGACAAGCGTTGCGCGGGTTATGAAGCCATCGGGTACACGATTTTGCTGCCGGCCAGTGCCCTGCCTGGCTGGCCGCAGGAGGTGCCGCTCCCGGTCGACCCGCAGTGGAAGCAGGATTACGCCGCCAGCGTGCGACGACTGATCCGGGATGGTGTGGACGCGCCCCTGGCCCAGCTTTTCGTTCATGCCACACGTCCGCCGGCTGCGGGTGCGGAGGGCGCTGGACGAGCGCGCAGTGCCAGCGAGGCATTTTTGTTTCGGCGTTTCGAGACGCTGCCGACTCTTGCCGGTCGCTTTTGGCTGAACGCACGACTGCCCATTCCCTTCGAGGATCATAGCGGGATGGAAGTCGATTTCCTTTGCGAAAAGCTCAAGCTGGTTGTCGAACTCGACGGCCATCAGCATCTGCTGGACGCCAGCGCTTACCGGCGAGATCGCAGGAAGGATCTCCTGTTGCAAAGCCACGGCTATCTTGTGGCACGCTTTCTGGCCGAAGATCTCGGCAAAGATCTGGAGGGTGTCCTCGATGCCGTGCTGCGTCTGGTGGCGACGCGGGAGCGCGCTGCTGCTGGGGCGGTCGGTCACCCTCCGTGAGGATGTGCTGCTGACAGACAGGTTCCCGCGTGTCACGCCGTAGTACGGACGGCCGCTCCTCCGGCCACTGTCCCCATGAAACGTCGTTCCCTTCTCAAGCTCGCTGCCGCCGGTGCGGCGGCGCATCTCGACCCGGTCCTGCTCGCCAAGGAGGCGGGGCATGTGGCGCACTTCCCCAAGGGCAAGGCCGAGCATGTCATCCACGTCTGGCTCGGTGGCGGCGCGGCGCAGGTCGACACCTGGGATCCGAAGGCACTCGGCGATGCCAAGGCGAAGAAGGCGGGCAGCTACTACCCGAGCATCGACACCAGCATCCCTGGCGTCAAGGTGTGCGAACACCTGTCGCGCTGCGCCAAGCTGATGGAGCACATCACCGCGGTGCGCACGGTGAACCACGACGTCATCGACGAGCATGCCGCCGCCTCGAACCGCATGCATACGGGGCGCAATGTCAGCGGCACGACGGTCTATCCCTCGCTCGGCTCGATCATCGCCCATGAACGTGGTGCGGCGGCCGAGGGCGTGCCGGCGTACGTGCTCATCGGCTATCCGAACTTCTCGCGCGGCCCGGGTTTCCTCGGCGCCAAGGCCGGTTTCCTCTACCTGCTCGACACCGAGGCCGGCCCGGCCGGCTTGAAGCGGCCCGAGCACGTGCTCGACCCGCGCCAGAGCCGGCGCGAGCAGTTGCTGGCAACGATGCGCACGAGCGCGAAGGAACTGCGCGGCAGTCCGATCCTCGAGCAGTACGACAGCACGCTGGCGGAGAGCCTGCAGCTCGCCGGCCCGAAGTTCATGGAGGTCTTCGACCTGAAGTCCGAGAAGGGCGAGCTCCGCAGTGCTTACGGCAGCGAGTTCGGCCAGCGCTGCCTGCTGGCGCGCCGCCTCATCCAGCGCGGCGTGCGCTTCATTGAGGTCTCGCACAACCTCAACTTCGTCAATGGCACCGGCTGGGACACCCACAACCAGGGCCAGCTCAAGCAGCACGTGCTCATCCAGGATCTCGACCAGGCGATGAGCACCCTCATCACCGACCTGCAGGCCCACGGCCTGCTCGACAAGACGCTCATTGTCGTCAACACCGAGTTCGGCCGGCCCTCCGCCTTCGACGGAGGCGGTGGCCGCGGCCACCAGGGCAGCGCCTTCAGCGTCGTGCTCGCCGGCGGCGGCCTGAAGCACTGCGGCGCCTACGGTGTCACCGATGACCTGTCGAAGACGCCGGTCGAAAACCCGGTCTCGGTGCCCGACCTCTTCGCCACCGTGCTCGCCGACCTCGGCATCGATCCGGCCAAGGAACTCTACGACGGCGATCGCCCCGTGCCGATCACCGACCGCGGCCGGCCGGTGCAGGCGCTGTTTGGCTGACGGCCCTTCGGGGTCTGCCGTCTCTCCGTCACGAATTTCTGTCTTCCCCCCTGCCATGCTGTCACGCCTGTTGCTCGCCCTGATCTTTGGCTTCGCCGTTGCCGCGCCCGCCGCTCACATCGTCATCATGGCAGTCGAGGAACCGGACAACTACGATGCGGTCAATTCGATGCGCCGCTTCGCCGAGCGCGAGCTGCGGCCGCTCGGCCACCGCGTGACGCTGGTCGAGGGCGACAAGCCGGTGAAGCATCAATTCGCCGGCCTCGTTGAGGCGCTGCGCGACGCGGACCTGCTCGTTCTGTTTTCGCGCCGGCGCTTCCTGCCGGAGGAACAAATGGCCGCCGTCCGCGCGCACCTGAATGCCGGCCGGCCGCTGCTCGGCATCCGCACCGCCAACCATGCCTTCATTCCGCGCCCGAAGGACATCGTTGATCCCGGCCTGACGATCTGGCCCGAGTTCACCCGCGAGGTGCTCGGCGGCGAAAACACCGGCTACGAAACGAAGGGCCTGCCCTACACGGTCGCCGCCGCGCCGGGTACGATCGCCAGCCCGCTGCTTGCCGGTGTCGATCCCGCCAGGCTGCGCGGGTACCAGTCGCTCTACCGCGTGCTGCCGCTCGC
>CAZSBO010000055.1:13434-22717 GCA_964605265.1 uncultured Prosthecobacter sp. | reverse complement strand
TTCACCATGATCGCCAAGTACCAGCGCCAGTTCGGCTTCACCGCGGTGATCGTCACCCACGACGTCGCCGAGGCCCTGGTGGTGAGCGACCGCGTCGCCCTGCTTGACAACGGGCGCATGCGGTTTGAGGGAACCCCCGGTGAATTTTCCGCCTCCGCCGACCCGGTCGTGCGGGGCTTTCGCGACAGCGCCGCTGCCCTCGGCGACACCGTCTCGGCCCTGCGCCGCGGCGAGCCAGCACCTTCCGAAGACCCATGAAACTGCCTCAACTGGAACTTTTCGTCGGCGCCTTCGTGCTCGCCGGCCTGGTCGCCGTCGCCTGGCTGACGGTCAAGCTCGGGGGACGCAACTTTGTCGGGGGCGACACCTACGCGATTGAAGCCCGCTTTGACAATGCCGGCGGCCTCAACGCTGGCGCCAACGTCGTGGTGGCCGGTGTGCCGGTTGGCCGCGTCGAGGCGATCCGCGTCGATGAGACCGACTTCAGCGCCATTGCCAGTCTGCGCGTGCTGGCCGGCCTGAAACTGCCTTCCGATTCCATGGCTTCGATCAAGACCTCCGGCCTGATTGGTGACAAGTTTGTAGCCCTTTCCCCGGGGGCTGAGGAGTCCTTTCTGGAACCCGGCGCGCGCATCACGCTGACGGAATCCTCGGTTGATCTTGAGTCACTCATCGGGAAAATGGCCTTTGGCAGTCTCGACAAAGAACCCGCTCCATGACCTCCCGTCGCTCCCTCCTCCTGTTGGCCGCCGCTTTTGGCCTGACCGCACCCGCCGCTGCCTCGCCCGCCGAGGCGGAAAAACGCCTGCGCACGGCGGTCGACGAGGTGCTCGGCGTGGCGGATCGCGCGGCCGACGGCGCCGCCCTGAATTCGCGTGTGCGGCCGGTGCTCGAGCGCCACGTCAGTTTCGAAACGATGACGCGCCGGGCCGTTGGCTTCGGCTGGCGACAGTTCAGCGGCGAGCAGCAGCGCGAGGCGGTGCGGCTGTTCACCACCGTGGTCATCCGCAGCTACACCGACAAGTTCACCCCGGGTGAGCGCCCCGCCATCACCTGGCAGCCGGCGGTGACGCCCGCCAGCGGCCGCGTCGATGTGCCGACGCGCATGGTCTACGCCGGTAGTCATTATCAGGTGACCTACCGCATGGAGGACGTCGGTGGCTGGCGCATCGCCGATGTGGTCATCGAAGGGGTCAGCCTGGTCGCCAACTACCGTTCCCAGCTCGATGCCACCTTCAAGAAGGGCGGTGCCGCCGCCGTCCTGCAGTCGCTCGAACAGTCCATCTCCCGACGCCCATGAAAGCCGTGCTCCTGACCCGCCTGCTGCTTCCCGCCGCGCTGCTCGCCCTGGCGAGCTGTGCCACCGCTCCCGCCGGTTCAGGCGCTGACGCCGCCGGTGGCGATGCCCTCGATGACTACGCCGCCACGGACGCGGTGGCCGACCCGCTGGAGCCGGTCAACCGCGCCATCTTCCGTTTCAACGACGTCGTCTATGATTTCGTCATGCGGCCGATCGCCAAGGGCTACGAATGGGTGGCGCCGAAGCCGCTGCGCAAGGCGCTCGACAACGGCTTCGACAACGTCAAGTACCCGGTGCGCCTGACCAACAGCCTGCTGCAGGGCAAGTTCGACCGCGCCGGGCTTGAGACCGAGAAGTTCCTCGTCAACAGCCTGGCCGGTTTCGGCGGCCTGATCCGCCAGTCGGACCGTGTGCCGCGGCTCGCCAATCTGCCGGCCGAGGACAGCGGTCAGACCCTCGCCGTCTGGGGCTTCCGCCACGGCCCGTATCTGGTCCTGCCGGTGATGGGTCCGAGCAGCGTGCGCGAGGCCTTCGGTTATGCCGGCGATTACGTGATGAATCCGGTCAACTGGGGCGTGTTCCAGCATCGCGATTCCCTGCAGTACATTCCGCCTTCGACCAACACCCTGCGCGCCCTGCCCGAGCAGTTGCGGACTTACGACACCGCACGCAAGGACGCCATCGATCCTTATCTGTCGGTGCGCAGCACCTTCCTGCAGAATCGCGACGCCGCGGCGCGCGAGTGAGTCGCTCAGCGGCAACTGCCCAGCTGCTTTTTCGTGCGGCATGGCATTCGGCATGCTCTGCCAGCGGGCGGTCGGCCCGGGTCGCGTGTCCGGATCGGCCAACCCTGTGCGCGTGCGAGGCATGGGGATGAACCCCCTGTCATGCTTCCTCTCTCTGCCGTCACCGGCCGGCCGGTGGGCTTTGCCCGCCGCTGTGCCGAGTTGCGCCGCCGTCTCGGCCTGAGCCGGGCTGAGTTGGCGCGCTGGCTCGGTGTCAGTGCCGGCCAACTTGGCGCCTTTGAGTGCGGTCGCCGGCTGCCGGCTGCGCCCATGATCCGACTTTTTGAGCAGCTGGAAAACGAAGCCGCCATGTCCCGTCTCTTTGTGTCCGCCCCCGCCCCTGTCGCTCCCGAGCCATCCGGTCTGCCGCTGCCGCCGGAGGTTCAGGCGGTGCTCGACCGGGCCAAACCGCCGGCCGCCGTCTCGGGGCCCTCCGTTCCCGGGCCGCCTGCGGATCTTGCCAAGCGGGTGCGCGCCCTGCGTGAACGTCTTGGTGTCACGCGCCCCAAGCTCGCCGCCATGCTCGGCGTCTGCCGCCAGTACGTGGGCAAGGTTGAGAACGGCCGGCGCGCCTCGCAGCCCTTCATCAAACTGGTCGAGAAGATGGAGGCGGAACTGCGCGGTGCGCCGCCGGCGGAGAAGCCGGCCGCGCCGGCGCGGGTTTGGTCGGCCGAGGGTGTCGTCGCACCGCCGAGGATGGTGTTTCTGCCGCTGCTGACCCAGCGCGACGCGCTGCTGCTGGCCCATCCCGGCCAGGCGGCCCGCCATGCGCGCGAGCATGTGCCGTTCGGTGTGCGCGACGAGGCGGCCTTTGCCGTGCGCGTGCGCGGCGACGCCATGCAGCCGCAGCATGGCGACGGCGAAATCGTCGTGGTGTATCCGGGCGCGGTGCCGCGCAGTGGCGACCGCGTGCTGGTGCGCGTGCATGATGACGTCGGTGGCGAGGTGCTGTTTCGAGTGCTTGGCGCGGCCGGACCGGCTGGGCGGGTCACCTTGTCCAGTCCGAATCCGGTGTATCCGGCGCTGACGCTCGAGCGCGCGCAGATCCTCTGGATGTGCCCGGTGGCGGCAACCGTGCGGCTGCTGCTGGAGTGAGGGAGGCCGGTGGCAAAAAAGTTTTGCCGGCCGGCGTGCGGCTTACGGACTCAGTGTCAACGTAAACGCATTCTTTGTTAGGTGACGCGGCGTTGACGGCTCGACATTTCGGCTGGCGTGGCATTCGCGCTGCTCATGCAGGGGATCAGCCGGTGCGGCTGAAACAGCTGCCCGGTATCGCAAGCCCCCGCCCCCATGATGCTTTTGAAGTTCCCGTTTCGGCCCGCCCTCGTGTTGCTGGCCCCCTGCCTGCTCCACGCCCAGACCCTGACCTGGGATGCCAGCACCGGTTCCGCCGGTGTGCAAAACGGTTCCGGCACCTGGAACCTGAGCAACAGCAACTGGTGGGATGGCTCCACCAACGTTTCCTGGGTGAATGGCGTGGATGCCATCGCCCAGTTTGGCACGCCGACGCCGGTCAGCGGCAACACGGTGAGCGTTGAGCAGGACATCCAGCTGAAGGAACTGCGCTTTCTGGGTGTCACTGCCGCGAGCATCGCTTCCGGCCAGCAATACTCCCTCAATGGCAACGCTGCCGGCCGCGTCATTGACTTAGGCGCCAACGGCCTGATCCAGATGGCCGATCTGTCCTCGGGCGGTTCCCAATTTGTCTCTCTTGGCGCCAATCTCAGCCTGAAGGGATCCGACCTGCGTTTGCAGAAGTTCGGTGCGGGCACGGCCTTCCAGTTCCTCACGCTGGGCATGACCACCAACCCGCAGCTGACCGGTGCCTTCACCATCGGCGGCAGCATTTATGCGACGGTCAACAATCCCAACACCCTGCAGGCGGTCGACCGCATTGTTGTTGAGGCCGGCGGTTCCGCCGCGCTCGGGGGCGCGAATGCGGATTACACCCAGCCCTTCCATCTGGCGGGTTTCGGCAACAGCCTCGCCGCCACTGGCACCGCCTACGGCGCGATCCGCTTCACCACGGCCAACACGCGCATTTCCGGTCCGGTGACGCTGACAGCCGACGCCGGCGTGCACACCAACGCGTCGGGCGCCAACGGCTTGAGTGGCATGGTCATCAGCGGTGCCATCAGCGACGGTGGTGCCGGGCACGCCTTCCACCGTTTCGCCCTCGGCCGCGGCAACGGCACGCTCACCTTTGCCGGGGCGAACACCTATGGCGGCACCACCGTGCTGGGCCGGGCCCAGACCGGGTACTCGGGTGGCATCACGATCCTCGATTTCACCGCGGTCACCGCACCGCAGGACAACATCCTCTACCAGGGACTGGCGACGCCCGGCGCCCTGCAACTCATCGGTGGCAACTCGGCCAGCGTGCTGCGGCTGACCGGTCGCGACGGTCAGTCGCACCGGCAGCACTTCGGCGACCTGTCGGTGAGTGGCACGCACAGTGTCATCGAACTGCAGGCCGGCTCCGGTGGTGAGATGCATCTGAGTGCGGGCGCCATTGCGCGCTCGGGCAATGCCACCCTGACGGTCGGCGGACCGGCGGCGGGCGCGTTCACGACGACGCAGGCCGACGGCTTTCTCGGCCCCTGGCTCAGCTACCAGACGGCAGCCGGCGCGCGCAGTTGGGCGCGGGTGCAGGGCGGCGTGCTCGGGGCCGGTTTTGCCGGCGAGGTCGAGCTCGCCACGGGGGGGCTGCTCGATGCCGAGCCCTACGCCGGGGGCCATGTCGGCCTGACTTCCACCTCGGTTGGTGAGGTGTCGCAGGGCGCGGCCGTGGCCGATGTGCAGACCCTGTCGATGAACGACGACCGCCTCGATCGCCAGGTGCCGATTGGCCTGGATCGCCTGCTGCGTTTTGGCAGCGTCGGCGGGGTGCAGATCGTCGCCGGGGCGCGCAGCCTGACGCTGGGCATGACGGATTCCGCCAGCATTGTCACCGCCGGCGGTGCGACGACCAACACGGCGGGCCAACTTGTTCTCAGCAACCATTCCGACAGTGCCGTGCTGACCGTGCATTCGCGCATCGCCAACAACGGCACGGGTGCGGTGACGCTGCTGGTCAACGGCGCGCCCGGCTCGCGCACCGTGCTCACGGCCGGCAACACCCACAGCGGCGGCACCGTCATCGCTTCGGGGATCCTGGAAATCCGCAATGCCGCGGCGCTGGGCAGCACGGGCACGGTGACGGTGGTCGACGGAGGTACGCTGGCCTTTTCCGGCGGGCTGACCGTGACGCGCACCCTCACCGCGGTCGGTGGTTTTGGCGACGGTGGACTCGGCGGCTTGCGCAGCCTGGCGGATGTGAATGTGCTGGCGGCCCAGATCACGCAGGCGGCGCCGACGTTCCTGACGGCGGATGCCGGCGCGGTGCTGCGCCTTGAGCGTGCGGCGGCGACCGACATCGTGCTGGCGGGAGGTTACGCCGCGACGTTTGGCGGCGCCGGCACGGTGGAGGTGAACAGCCGCATCTCGATCAGTTCTTCCGGCATTGTCAAAACCGGCAACGGCCTGCTGGTGCTGGCGGGCGACAACAGTTTCACCGGCACGGTCACCATCAGCCAGGGGGCGTTGCGCGCGCAGCATGCCAACGCGCTCGGCGTCTCTGGCAGCAGCTTCAGTTCGACCACCGTGTCGGCGGGCGGTGCGCTCGAACTCGCGGGCGGCATCACCCTCGCCGCGGAGCCGGTCACCCTGGCCAGCACCGGCATCAACAACGGCGGTGGCATCCGCAACATTGCGGGCGACAACACGACCACCGGTGTCATCACGCTCAACGCCACCACCGTGCGAATTCACTCCGATGCCGGCCTGCTGACTCTGGGCGGCACAGGCAATGCCACCCTGCACAGCAGCAGCAGTGCGCGCACCCTCATCTTCGGCGGTGCCGGCGACGTCCTCGTCGCCCGGCCGCTGGCGCGCACCGGCAGCGGCGCCTTCACCGTCACCAAGGATGGCAATGGCACGCTGACCTTGGCGGCCGCGGTTGCCAACAGCGCGACGGCCGTCAATGCCGGTTTGATGAAGCTCGACTTTGCCGGCAGCGCCAGCCCGGCCAGCCAGATCCTCGGCAGTGCGGCCACGCTCAGCCTCGGCGGTGGTCGGCTGCTGCTGAGCGGACGGGCCGACACGGCCAACAGCCAGACGACCGGCACGCTGACGGTGGGCAGCAGTTTTTCCGAGCTCGACTTCGAGCCCAACGGCGCCACCAGCCTGAGCCTGACCGTGGGCGATGTGGCGCGCAGTTGGAGCGGCATTCTGGCGATCGGCCCGCACAGCGCCGGCTCCCTGCGCAGCAGCGGCAGCACCGGTGTCGCCGACAACCAGGCCCTGAGCACGGATGGCCGGGTCTATGCCGTGCTGCGCGATCCCGTGCTCGGCGATGACTGGGCGGGCACGACGGCGGCGACAGGCGGTTTGCGCGACATTGTCAAGCTGTCGGCGCTCGGCATTCAAACGCCGTCCAGCCTCGACAGTCTCGCCGGCCATGCCGACATCACCGCCGGTGTGACGACGACGACACTGGCGGCCGAGACGACGGTGAGCAGCCTGCGTTTCGGCGTTGCGCAGGCCACCACCCTTGCCCAGACAGGCAACTCGATCCTCAACGCCGGTGGCATCCTCGTCAGCAGCACGGTCGGCGCGCACGACAGTGTCATTGCCGCGCAGGTGCGGCCCACGGCCTCGACGATCAGCAACCCCGAACTCGTCATCGTCCAGAACAATCCGCTGGGCTCGCTCATCTTCCAGACCGGCATCCTCAATCGCACCGAGACCGGTCGCACCACGGTTTCCGTGGCCAAGGCTGGGCCGGGCCGGGTGGTGATTGGCGGCACCAGCAACTTCAGCGGCAACCTGCGCATTTACGAGGGCGATGTGCAGTTTGCGGCGGGGGCCGTTGTCAGCAGCAGCATCGAGTTCCTGATCGGCTCGGGTGCACGCAGCGGCCGGGTCACCCTCGGTTCGGCCGCTGGCACGGCCTCGCTGCTGATCGATTACATCGCCACGGTTGGCACTGGCACGGACAACCGCATCGTCGGCGGTGCCAGCGGCTTGTCGCGACTCACCCTCACCGGGTCCGCCACGACGCCGAGCAACTTCGCCAGTGGTTTCCTCGGTGGTCCGGGCACGAATGAGAACCAATTGGAATTCCGTCTCGCCAGCGCCAACGGCCTGGTCATGCTGGGGCCGGACAACACCTATGCCGGCGCCACCATCCTGTCGCGCGGCACGATCGAGGTGGCGCGTCTGGCCGACTCCGGTCAGCCCAGTTCCCTGGGCACGGGCTCGCTCAATCCGGTGATTCAAATGGGCGATGCCACCACCAGTGCCGTGGGATCGCTGGCGACAGCCGTGCTCCGCCACACCGGTGCCAGCGATTCGGTGACCAATCGCCCGCTCAACCTCACCAACAGTGACGTCGCCGCCGAAATCACGTCGGTCACCGCGGTGCTGGAGAGTGTGGGCACAGGGACGGTGAAATTCACCGCGCCGTTCACGGTCGGTGGCAGCAACCCGGTGGGCCGTGTGCTGCAATTGGGCGGCGGCAACACCGGCCTCAATGAGGTGGTCGGCATCGGCCAGATCAGCACGGTGAATGCGACCTCGCTGGTCAAGACGGGTGTGGGCACCTGGGCGGTCACGGGTGCCAGCCTGTTCACTGGCGGCACGCAGGTGCAGGCCGGTCGCCTGCTGGTGACCAACAGCAATGGCTCGGCCACCGGTCTCGGGCCGGTGACGGTCGCCGCCGGTGCCGTGCTCGGTGGCACCGGCCGGATCGCACCCGCGGCCGATGTCGAGATTGCCCTCACCGGCGCCACCCTGCAGGTCGGACTCGATCTCCAGGGCGAGCCGGCCAGTGCGGCGGCCCTGACCCTGCACACTTCCGGCAACGGCTCGACCCAGTTGCTGGCCGGTTCGGTGCTCGCCCTCGACCTGCTCTCCGGTGCGGGATGGGGCGATCAAACCACCGAGGCCGGCGCGGCCGATCAGCTGGTGGTCGGCGGCCGCTTGGTCCTGGGCGACAGCGCCGTCCTGAGGGTTGGCAACCCAAATCGCATGGAGGCCTGGATGGTGGGTGATACCTGGCGTCTGTTCGACTGGACCACGCTTTCCGGCACGGCCGAAGGCGCGTTCACGACCTTCGAACTGCCGGTGCTGCCCGAGGGACTGGCCTGGGACACCACGGGCCTGTTCGATCAGGGCACGCTCGCCGTGGCCTTCGTGCCCGAACCGGGACGTGCGGCCTTCATCGGTCTCGGTCTGCTGTTCTGGCTGCTGCGCCGGAAACGCCGGGAATAACCGGGGTCGTCGCAACGTATGGGAGGAGATGTCGCCCCGCCTCGAACACCTGCACCTGCGCACCCGCCGCCAATTTCTCGGCGCCGCCGGCCAGTTCAGCCTGGGCGCGGTCGCCCTGCAGGCCCTGGCCAATCCGGGTTCGGCGGGCCCGCTCGATGCCCGTGCGCCGCATCACGCCGCCAAGGCGAAGCGGGTGATCTACCTGCACATGTCCGGGGCGCCGCCGCACCTGGATCTTTTCGACTACAAACCGGAGCTGGTGAAACGCGCCGGCCAGGACTGTCCGGATGCCTTCCTCAAGGGCCGCACCTTCGCCTTCACCAGCGGTGTGCCCAAGCTGCTTGGCACGCCGCGCCGCTTTCAGCGCCATGGCCGTGCTGGGATGTGGATGAGCGATGCCTGCCCGAACTTCCATCGCCTGGCCGATGAGATCACGCTGGTGCGCTCGATGCACACCGACCAGTTCAATCACGCGCCCGCCGAGCTGCTGCTGTTCACCGGTCACAGCCGTCAGGGCCGGCCGTCGATGGGCTCCTGGGCCACCTACGGTCTTGGATCGGAAAATGAAAACCTGCCCGGCTTTGTTGTCCTCATCTCCAGCGGTACCCAGCCCTCCGGCGGTCAGGGCTGCTGGGGCAGCGGCTTCATTCCCTCGGTCTACCAGGGCGTGCAGTGCCGGTCGAAGGGCGATCCCGTGCTCTTCGTCAACGATCCGCCCGGCATGGACCGCGCCCTGCGCCGGCGCAGCCTGGACGCGCTCAGCGAGTTGAACGCCCTGCAGGCCGCCGAACTCGGCCATCCCGAAACCGCCACCCGCATGGCCCAGTACGAACTCGCCTACCGCATGCAGGCCAGCGTGCCCGAGGTCATGGACATCGGCCGCGAG
>CAZSBO010000055.1:0-13334 GCA_964605265.1 uncultured Prosthecobacter sp. | reverse complement strand
ACGCCCTTCCGCGAGGGCCGCACCGCCGCCAGCCAGGTGCTTGGGCGCGACCACTATCCCGACTGCTTCTCGCTGTTCATGGCCGGTGGCGGCGTCAAGGCCGGCTACGAGTACGGGGCCACCGACGAACTCGGCTTCTCGGTGGTCGAGAACAAGGTGCACGTGCACGACTTCCAGGCGACCGTGCTGCACCTGCTCGGCTTCGATCACGAGCGCCTCACCGCGCGGTTCCAGGGGCGCGACTACCGGCTCACCGACATCCACGGCCACGTCGTTCGCGACCTGCTGGCCTGAGCCGGATTCAAAGCGTTGCCGCCAGCGCGCGCAGGGCCTTGCGGTCGAGCTTTTGGTTGGCGGTGCGCGGCAGTTCCGCCAGGACATGCACGCGGTCGGGCAGCTTGGCCCGCTCCAGGACCGCGGCCAGGCCGGCGAGCACGTCCGCCGGTTCGGGCGCGGTGCCGCGCGCGGTCAGGAACAGGTGCAGCAGGTCGCGCGCCTCATCCTTGGCACAGCCGGCCGCGGTCACGCCGGGCAGCAGGAGGGCGGCCTCTTCGACCTCGGCAGGATTGAGTCGCGTGCCGCGGTGCTTGATGAGGAAGTCGGCCCGCGCCTCAAAGCTCAGGAAGCCCCGGGCGTCGACCCGGCCGCGGTCGCCGGTGAAGAGCGTGCGCACGCCGTCGACGGGGCGGAAGCGCTGGGCCGTCTCCTCCGGAGCGTTCCAGTAACCCGGGCTGAGATGCGGGCCCTGCACGGCGATCTCGCCCGTGCTGCCCGGCGGCAGGGGACGGCCATCGGCAGCCACCGCAAAAACGCGCGTGCCATCCAAGGCGCGACCGACGCTGTCCGGGTGGGCTGCACGTTCCTCCGGCAGCAGGATGCTGACGCGCTTGCACTCGGTCAGGCCGTACATCGGGAAGATCCGCGCCTGCGGCAGCCTTGCCTGCAGGCGGTCGATCTGCGCCGGCGGCAGGCGTTCGCCGGTGTTGCTCAGCAGGCGCAGGTCGGGCAGGGGGCGCGGGCGATGCTCGAGCAGGCGCAGCAGGGCGGCAAACAGCGTCGGCACGCCGGGCAGCACGCTGATCCGCTGCTGCTCCAGCCACTGTGGCAGGCCGGGACCGACCTGCTCCGGGCGACCGAGCACGATGCAGGCGCCGCTTTGGCAGGCGAGGAAAAGCTGGTACAACGCGTAGTCGAAGGCGAGTGGCAGCAGGACAGCGATGCGGTCCTGCTCCTGGTACTGCAGCCGGGCCTGGATGGCCGGTGTCACGAAGGCGACATTGCCGTGGCTGAGGATGACGCCGCGTGGCGTGCCGGTGCTGCCCGAGGTGAAGACGAGGAAGGCCGGATCGTCCGCGCCGGGGTTCGCAGGCACGGGCGGCTCGCCCAAGCCGGCGTGGTCGAGTCGCGCCACCGGGCAGCGTCTCGCGGCGGCGACCGCCAGCGGCTCGGTGGCGGCATCGAGCAGCAGCAGGGCAGGGGCGCACTGGTCAAGAATTTTGACCAGTCCCGCCGGCTGCAACTGGGCGGGCAGCAGCGAGAAGATCGCGCCGAGGCGCAGGGCGGCGAAGGCGAGCAGCGGCAGTTCGAGCCGGTTGGGCGCGGCGATCAGCAGGCGGTCGCCAGCGCGCAGGCCGAGGCCCTGCAGCCAACCTGCCAGGGCGGCACTGCGCTCCGCCGCTTCGGCGTAGCTGAGCGTGGTGGCGCCGTCGTCGAGAAAGACTTGGTTGGGCCAGCGTGCGGCGGCCTGCTCCAGCCAGGTGGCCGGCCCGGAAAAGCGCGGGGTCGCGGGCACCGGTTCAGCGGAAGAGTTCGCGGAAGAAGTTGCCGGTTTCCTTGCGCGCGTTGTCGGTCCAGTTCCAGGCGCGGCGGGCGGTGCGCTTGACGGCGCGCGCGGCGCGTTCACCCTCGGCCTCCTCGGTCCGGCGCTGGGCGGTCGTGACGCGCGGGGTCCAGTCTTGGAAGGTGACGGCACCGTTGTCGGCCGAGATGACGACGAAACCGACCTCGTAGCCGGTCTCATCCCTGAGGGCCAGGCCCCACTCCGGCACGCCGGTCTGTGGGTTGGCGGCGAGCTGGTAATCCACCGAGGCAAAGACCGCCTTGGCGGTGACCGCCGCCTTGCCGGCCGCCTGACGGGCGGCCTCGCTGCGCAGCTTCAGCAGGGCGGCATCGAAGGGACGCTGCGGGGCGCGGTCGAGCACGCGGCTGCCTGAGCCCGCGGCCTCGGCCTGCCAGGCGCTGTCGACCCGGCGGACGCGGATGCGCAGCAGGTCCTGCGGACGGAAAGTGTCGCGGGCATAGGCGGTCCATTCGGTGGGTTCGGCGACACTGCCGCTGCCCTTGAGCAGCAGAACGTTGGCCTGGACCGAGGCGCCGAACTGGCGGCCGACCGCGGCCAGCACATCGGGGTTGGCATGCAGCAGGGCGGGGGCGGCGAGCAGGGCGCAGCAGAGCAGGGTTTTCATGGCGGGGCAGGGTTGGGGAAGGGGTCACTGGTCCTCGGCGGCCAGCTTGGCGGCCTCACGTTTGAGGATGCGGCCGACGCGGTGCTTGGCGAGGTAGACCTGGGCGGCGTTGACGCCGAGCTCCTTTTTGACGCGCTCCGGGCTCCAGCCCTTGAGCACGTAGCAGGAGAAGATTTGGTACTGGCGCGGCGAGACGATGGCTTTCACCCGGCGCAGGGCGAGGTCCATGACCTTCTCCTGCCATTCCTGGTCCCAGAGTTTTTCCAAGACCATGCCGTTGGGATCGGCACAGCGGTCGATCGGTGCGGTGCGGCGTTCGTCGGTCTCGTCGGCATACAGGTTGGCCTCGCGGCTCTGCTGCTTCTTGCGCCGGCGGAACTGGTCGAGGATGCGCCAGCGCGCCTGGTTGAGCAGGAAGGATTTGAAGGAGCCGAGGCTGGTGTCGAACTTCTTCTTCTGCAGGTTCTTGGCGACGCCGATGAAGGTCTCCTGGACGACGTCGTTGGCCTCGTCATCGCTGAGGCCGGACTTGCGGGCGACGTGGAAGACAAAACCCGAGTAGGTGCGGTAAAACTCGTCCCAACTGGACCAGTCCGACCAGTTGTCGAGCCGCTCAATGAGGGTCTTGCGCGTCGGCAGGGTGCCCGACGCCTCCTTGACCAGCTCTTCGGTGATGTCTTTTGGGAGAGGATCCTCCATGCGGGGCGGAATCTATCGCCGGGCGGGCGGGGGGCCAAGCCCTAATTTGGCCTCCGCCGATAGAAGCCGCCGCCGGCCGGCGTTGTTTCGTCCCGCCGGAACTGCCTTGAAAACCCACCCCAAGCAGGCGTTCCGGGGGTGCTTGTGTCATTTGCATGCCCAAAAACCTTTTTGCCCACCTCCTGAACGCCTTGCCCGCGCTGTGCCTGTGCGCCCTCGCGGGCTGCTCCCAGGGCTTCTACAAGCGTTCGGCCGACCGCGAGGTCTTTGGCATCCTTGGCAAAAAATCCGCGGTTGTCCCGGGCGCCGATGACAGCCTGCTCAACATCACCCCGCCGCCGCCGGTCAAGCTCGACAGCCTGCTCAAGAATGGCGACGGCAGCGATTTCCTCGGCGAGCGCGCCTTCATCGAAAAGGACGCGCGCGTGCTCACGCTCGCCGACGCCCTCGATTTCTCCCTGCACCGCAACCGCGCCTACCTGGCGCGCAAGGAACTCGTCTACCTCAGTGCCCTCGGCCTCACCCTCACCCGCCAGCAGTTTGCGCCGGTCGCCGACGGCGGTGGCGGCGTCTTCTACACCGAGCAGCAGGTCCAGGGCGGCGTCAACAACCTGGTCCGCAACTCAACCCTGACCACCGACGGCGCGGTCGGTCTCGACTATCTCATGCGCACGGGGGCCCGCCTGGCGATGGACCTGAGCACGGATTTCACCCGCTTCTTCACGGGCGACAACCGCCGGCTCAGCGACTCGCGCGCCGCCGCCACCCTGTCGCAGCCGCTGCTGCGCGGCGCGGGCGTGCTCGCCGCCTCCGAACCCCTGCGTCAGGATGAGCGCAACGTGCTCTATTCGATCCGCGACTTCACCCAGTACCGCAAGGAGTTCGCGGTCGACATCACCCGCCAGTACCTGCGGGTGCTGCAGGCGCGTGAGGCCGCCCGCAACCGCAACACCGCCTACCGCGCCGCCGTGCTCTCGCTGGAGCGCGAGCGCGCCCTCGCCGCCGCCAACCTGCGCTCGCAGTCCAGCCTCAAGCAGATCGAGCAGGGTCTGCTCAACTACGAACGCACCCGCCTGACCGCCATCCGCGCCTACGAGGACCAGCTCGACGACCTCAAGGTCGCCCTCGGCCTGCCGGTCAACGAGCGCATCGTGCTCGACAGCGACGAGTTGGAAAAACTTGAGATCATCGACGCCGAAGGCGACCTTGACTTGGCCATGGACACCGCCCTGGTCACCCGTCTCGACCTGTTCAACCAGCGCGACCGCCTGCAGGATGCCGCGCGCAAGGTCAAGATCGCCCACCAGCAGACCCTGCCCGGGGTCAGTGCCGTGGTCAGTTACCAGGCGACTTCGCCGCCGAACACCGACGGCCTGCAGTTGGATGCCAGCAACCGCCGCTTCAGCACCGGGCTCGACGTTGATCTCAACCTCAATACCAAGCCCGAACGCAACGTCCTGCGCGCCAGCCAGATCGCCGAGCAGCGCGCCGAACGCGAGCTGGAGCTGGCCGAGGAACAGCTGCGCAGCGCGATCCGCGGCGACTGGCGCAACCTGGAGGTCGCGCGCAAGCAGTTCAAGCTCGCCCAGGATGGACTCGCCCTCGCCCAGAAGCGTCTGGAGATCGAGGAGGCGCTCATGGCCGAAGGCCAGGGCACCGCGCGTGACATCGTTGAGTCTCAGGACCGCCTCATCACCGCGCGCGACCTTGTGATTTCCACCCGCATCGACCATGTCCTCGCCCGCCTCCAGCTCTGGAGCGACATGGGAATCCTCTTCTTGGAGAAAGACGGGCGCTGGCGGGACGTATTGAACAAAGAAAAACCCAAGGGATTGGCAAAGGAATGAGAATAACTCGCAAATCGTGGATCGTGTCGGGTGTGACCGTGGTGGCCGTCGCGGCGGCCAGCTATTGGCTCACCGGCGGCCAGGCTGCGACCGAGGATGTGCCGACCTTCGCCGTGCAAAAGGGCCCGCTGCAGATCAATGTCCTTCAGGGCGGTGAGATCCGCGCCCTGCGCAACTTCGAGCACAAGTCCGAAATCGAGACGCCGACCAAGATCATCAGCGTCATTCCCGAGGGCTACTACGTGACGGAGGAGGACGTCAAGGAGGGCAAGGTCCTCATTGAGCTCGACAACACGGACCTCAGATCGCGCATTCAGGATCACGAAATCCAGTTCCAGACCACGGTCTCCTCCTACATCGATGCCGATGAGGGCCGTGAGATCCAGCGCAGCGAAAACCAGAGCCTGGTGCGCGACGTCAAGCAGACCTCGGTCTTCGCCCTCATGGATTTTGAAAAGTACCTCGGCCGTGAGCTCGCCTCCGAGGTGCTCACCGCCGCCGGCCTGCCCAAGGACGTTCAGGACTTCGATAAGTTCGCCGACCAACTCGAAAGCCAGGCCAATGCCCAGCTGGAGTCCGGGGCCGCCCTGCGCGCCAGCGGCGAGGTCGCCACCACGGACAAGGACGCGGAGAACAAGACGGAAACGGTCGCTGCCGCCCAGGAGGCCGCCCCCGCCGACCGCATCGATTTCACCCCCTTCCTTGAGAAGAAGGGCAGCGGCGATGGCGAGGCCCAGCAGAAGCTGCGTCAGCTGGAGGATGAGCTGCTGCTGCGCAAGTCGGAGCTGGCGGTCTCCAAGCAGAAGGTCGAGGCCTCCGAGCGCCTCGCCGCCCGTGAGTTCATTCCGCGCACCCAGTTGGAGAACGACCAGGTCAACTTTGAGAAGGTCTCGCTCTCGGTGAAGACCGCCGAGACCCAGCTCGGGCTGTTCAAGACCTACGAGTTCTCGAAGATGTGCGCCCAGCTGCTCTCCAACTACCGCGAGAGTCTGACCAAGCTGCAGCGCACCGTGCGCGCCAACCGCTCGAAGATGGCCCAGGCCGAGACCCGCTTCCAGACCGCCAAGCGCCGCTACGAGATGGAGCTGGCCAAGAAGGATGACCTCGACCGCCAGCTCAAGGCCTGCCTGATGCGCGCCACCCAGCCGGGCCTGGTCGCCTACGGCAACCTCAACGCCAGCAGTTCCACCCGCTACAGCGAGCCGATCGAGGAGGGCGCCACCGTGCGCTTCCGCCAGACCCTGCTCACCATTCCGGACATGTCGCAGATGGGCGTGCATGTGAACATCCACGAGTCCCAGGTCAAGAAGGTGCGCATCGGTCAGCCCGCCCTGATCCGCGTCGATGCCGAACCCGGCAAGGTGCTCGAAGGCCGCGTTGCCGAACTCGCCATGCTGCCGGATTCAAGCAGCAGCCGCTACACCCCCAACCTCAAGGTCTACCCCGCCACCGTTCACATCATCGGCACCCACCCCTGGATGAAGCCGGGCATGAACGCCAAGGTTGAGATCATCGTCGACCAGCTCGCCGACGTCGTCTACGTGCCGGTGCAGTCGATCGAGGTTCAGGACGACCAGCACTTCTGCTACGTCAACGACGGCTCCGGCCTCGCCCGCCGCAGCGTTGTCACGGGTCTCTTCAACGACGAGTTCATCGAGGTCCGCGAGGGCCTGCAGTCCGGCGAACTCGTCGCCCTCGCCCTGCCCAAGAGCCTGACCCCGGAAGTCAAATCCTCGGCCTCCGGCAGCGTGCCCACCGAAACCGGCAACGACAAGCCGGCACCCAAGGCCAAGAGCAAGGACAAGAACGTCGCCGCCGTGCGCAGTTGACCGCATCGCCATGCCCGCCTCCGAGCCGATCATCCGGCTGGTCGACATCCGCAAGTCGTACCAGATGGGCGACGTCCTCAGCCAGGTGCTGCAGGGGGTCTCCTTCGACATCCATCCCGGCGAGTACGTCTGCATCATGGGCCCCTCCGGCTGCGGCAAGTCGACCCTGCTCAACGTGCTCGGCTGCCTCGATCAGCCGACCAGTGGCGACTACTTTCTCGGCGGCGAAAACGTCGCCCATCTCAACGACGACGACCTCTCGGCGGCGCGCAATCGCAACCTCGGCTTCATCTTCCAGAGCTACAACCTCATCCAGCAGCTCACCGTGCTCGAGAACATCGCCGTGCCGATGTATTACGGCGGCGCCGATGATGCGCGCATGATCGAGGTGGCGGAAAATCTCGCGGAACGCGTCGGCCTGTCGCACCGCATGTACCACAAGCCGAACGAACTCTCCGGCGGTCAGCAGCAGCGCGTCGCCATCGCCCGCGCCCTCTCCAACAACCCGCTGATGATCCTCGCCGACGAGGCCACCGGCAACCTCGACTCGAAGTCGGGTCAGGAGATCCTCGCCCTCTTCGACGAGCTCAATGCCGAGGGCAAGACCCTCGTCTTTGTCACCCACGACGAACGCATGGTCGAGCGCTGCACCCGCATCATCCGCCTGCGCGACGGCGTCGTCGAAAGCGACGAACCGGGCGGCAAGGTGCTGCGTCGGCAGGCGGCTGGGCTGGCAGTGGCCTGATTCTTTCAGACCGCCTGCAGCACCAGGCGCACGGCATCCAACCGCAGGCGGGCATCGCTCAGAACCTGCTCCAGCGCGGCCTGCTGGCTGCGCAGGGCGGTGATTTCCTCGGGGCGCACATGATCGTTCAAACGCGCCAGGTCCTCGAGGCGAGCGATCTCGTCGCCGAGCTGGGCGTGTGCCGCCGTCACCGCCTGGCCAGCCAGTTCCGTCAGCTCCGCTTCGGCCAGTTGGCGTGCGCGGTTGAGCATGGCGGGGAAGAGTTTGTGCTTGATGCCGGCATTCTCCAGCAGGCGCGACGGACTGCCCTTCTCGATGCGCGCGTGTCGGTAGGCGGCGTCCTCGCGACGGTCCTTCTTGGTGTGATCGACCACCACCCGCACCGGCGCGGCCGGCAGGAAGCGGTCGGCATGCAGGGTCGCCGGCGCCACGCATTCGACGACAAAGTGCGCCTCCAGCAGCAGGCCCTCGGCACCGGCGCCGCGCCAGAGGCCGAAGCTGCTGTTGCCGGCCTCGCTGCCGAGCAGCAGGTCGAGCGCCGCCCGCACCATGGGATGGTCCGGGGTCAGGAAACCGACGTTTTCGCGCGCCAGCGCCCGCGTCCGGTCGAAGGTGACGGTCAGGCCGTCGTCGGGCAGCGACGGGAAGGCGTCGGTCGTCAGGTTGCCGGGCAGCAGGAAGTAGGAGCGGTTCCCGAGTTCCTCAACGTGCATGCCGAAGTGGTCGACCAGGCGGATGAAAAACTCCTCGAAATCGGCGTCGGCATCCTGGGCGCGCACGGCCTCGATGACCGCATCGGCCGCCTCCGGCCGGTGCGAGTTCAGTTCAAGCAGGCGATCGTGGCCGCGCTCGAGCTTCTGCACGACGCGCCCGCGCAGTTCGCGCGAGTCGCGCAGGAAATCGGTCAGATCGCCGGAGCCGGGCTGCGCCAGCAGGGCCTGCAAGCGCGGCTGCAGGGACTGGGCGATTTCGGTGGCGCCGTGCAGGTTGGCCTCGAAGGCACCGAGGCCCTCGTGGTACCAGCGCGCCAGCACCGCCTCGGCGCTGTCCTGCAGGTAGGGCACATGAATCTGGATGGTCGACGTCTGGCCGATGCGGTCGAGGCGGCCGATGCGCTGCTCGAGCAGTTCGGGATCCTGCGGCAGGTCGAAGAGCACCAGGTGGTGGGCGAACTGGAAGTTGCGGCCCTCGCTGCCGATCTCGGAGCTGATCAGCACGCGTGCGCCTTCCGCCTCGGCAAACCACGCCGCCTGGCGGTCGCGCTGCAGCAGGGTCAGGCCCTCGTGGAAGAGCGCGGCGCTCTGCGCGGTCTCATGCAGCAGGCGTTCCTGAATGGCTTCGGCGCGGGCGCGGCTCGAGCAGATGAGCAGCACCTTGGCCTCGCCCAATTCGCGCAGCAGGCCGGCCAGCCACTTGACCTTGGTCTCGATCTCCTCGCCGTCCGCCGCCAGCGGCGCGAGACAGGCGCGGCGCTCGGGGAAACCACCGAGCGCGGCACGGGTGTTGCGGAACATCACCCGGCCGGTGCCGAATTCATCGAGCAGGGCCGCCGCCAGTCGGTCGCGCGCGCCCTCGGCTCCGGCCTTCACCTCGGCCAGCCGCTCGCGCAGGTGCGGTGACTTGCGCATGAACAGTTTTTCATCGGCCGCGCTCGGCTTTTTGCCGGCGAGCAGGCGGTTGAGCGCACGCGCCAGCTCCTCGTAGTGCTCCGCCTCGGCGAGGAAGGCGCCGAGGTCGGCATAGCGATTCGGATCGAGCAGGCGCAGGCGCGCGAAGTGACCCTCGGGACCGAGCTGCTGCGGGGTGGCGGTGAGCAGCAGCAGGCCGGGCACGCGCGCGGCGAGGTCTTCCACCAGGGCATAGGCCGGGCTGGGCGAGGCCTCGCTCCATTCGAGGTGGTGGGCCTCGTCGACGATGAGCAGGTCCCAGCCGGCCTCGGCGGCCTGGCGGGCGCGCTCGGGGGAGCCGGCGAGGAAGCCGGTGCCGCAGATCACCAGCTGGCTGTCGAGGAAGGGGTTGCCATTCTCCTCGTTGGTCTCAATCGAGTCGCAGCGCGCCTCGTCGAAGAGGGCGAAGAGCAGGTGGAAGCGGCGGAACAGTTCGACGAACCACTGGTTCACCAGCGGCTCGGGCACCAGGATCAGCACGCGCTCGGCGCGGCCGGTCAGGTGCAGCCGGTGCAGGATCAGGCAGGCCTCAATCGTCTTGCCCAGGCCGACCTCATCGGCCAGCAGCACGCGCGGCAGCAGCCGGCCGGCCACTTCAGCGGCGATGAACATCTGGTGCGAGAGCAGGTCGACCCGGCCGCCGCAGAAACCGCGCACCGGCGACTGCCGGAAGCCTGCGCGCCGCTGCAGGGCCTCGACGCGCAGGTCGAAGGCGCGCGCCTCATCGATCTGGCCCGCCAGCAGGCGGTCCTCGGGTTTGCTGAAGCTGATCGTGTCAGACAGTTCCGCCTCGCTGGCCGTGCGGCCCTTGCCGAGGTAGTGCAGCAGGCCGCGGCGATCCTCGACGGCGGTGATTTCCAGGCTGCTGCCGTCGTGCAGCTTGACACTGTCGCCCGGCTGGTAGCGCACGCGCCGCAGCGGCGCCGACTTCATGGCGAACTGCCGGTGCTCGTTGGCGGCCGGGAAAAAGATTTCGACGCGGCCGAATTCGGCCTTCATGACCACGCCGAGGCCGAGCTCAGGCTCACTGTCGCTGACCCAGCGTTGTCCGGGGAGGGGGGCTTCCATTGCAAAAAGGGGGCGTACAGCATAGGGCCGTGCGCCGGCTCTGCAAGCGGCATTGGGATGAGGGATGGTGGGCTTGTCCCCAAGGCATGGGAATCAGGAAGCGGGAGCGGGGGTGTTTCCTGCGGCGGCCGGGGACGGCTTCACTCCGGGGCCGCGTCTGGAGCAGGCTGCCATCGCCAGGCCGCTGCCTCCACCCCTTCGTGAATGCCCTTCAAGCTTAGGGAGGTGCATGGCCACAGCTCGTTCGCCGCATCCAGCCAGGCGCGGGAGGCGATGAGATTCATTACTGGATGGCGGGCCTGGCCCAGTTCCTCGTCGACACGACCGCACAGGCGGCAGGCAATGACGACGTCACGGCCGATCGCTTGATAGCGCAGCGGTCCCCCCGTTGGCACCCGCACTTCTGTCCCCCAGTGCAGGCTTGCCCGCAAGTAGGGTTGAGCGGGCTTCTCCGGGTGGGCGACCATGAATTCCGCGATCCTGTCCGATAGCGACTCGACCGCTTGTAAAGCATGCTTGGCCGCCTGCGTTTTGGAGCTGAAATGGGCGGCGTCGAACAGGGCGATGACACCGTCGCCGGTGAAGGAATAAACGGAGCCCCGCTGGCTGTGCACCGCCTTGCAGATGTGAGTGACGCAGCGTTCGATCAGGACCGGCGACGTGTCGGTCATGCAGGCCGTCGAATTGCCGATGTCCACTACCAGCAGGGCTCCCTCCAGGAGCCGTGGGGTGGTTTCCGGCCTTTCTTGCGAGCGGCTTCTGGCTGTGTGCGCAATCCATCGGCGTGTTTTGCCGACGGCACGCACCACTTCGAAAATGTCGCCGCAGGCCTCCAACTCCACCGCGATGACACCGGAAAAGCGGCTGTTTTCCGTGCGGCAAAGATGGAGTGCGAGTTCGAGCCATGGCTTGTAGTCCGGGTAGAAGTGGTAGGTGCCTGGGCACAGATCCGCCGCATGAGTGCGGGCATGGTCGGACATGTGCATGTGTCCGATCCAGGGCATGATGTCGGGCCGGCGCGCCGCGGCTTCCTGCACTTGACTGCCGCTTTGTCCCTCGGCGCCCTGAGTCAGCATCATGTGGGCCAGATCAAGGTTCAGCAACACCCGGTCCATCCAGGGGAACTCTCGCTTCTCCAGCTCGGAGCGCAGTTCCGCGAAGCGCTCGACCTTGTCCATGAGGTACACTTCGCCGGGTTCGATCTCCAGACAGATGCTGGGACGTCGGGCGTCATTGGTGAACGCACCGGACGATTCTACCCGGGCAAACGCCTCGCGCAAGCTCAGGCACAGTGCGTTCGTGCGCTCCTGCCGGGCTTGGTCAGGGTTGACCGCGGTTTCCGGATCTTCCGGGACCGCAGAACCGGCCACCATCTCGACATGGTGGCACCCCAGTTTGGAGGCGAGCAAGAGGGAGTTGGCCAGGGCCAGCACGGAGAGTTCGCGCAGTTTCTTGCGGTCGGCACCCTCAGGCAGGCTGATCAGCGGCCAGTAGGTGGCCAGCGCGGTGAAGCGTGGCCGGGGACCGACAAGGCGGCCCTTGAAATGCTCCGCCAGAAACCGGATCAGTGCGGCGGCCAGCACATCCACATCTTCCGGCCGTAGGGCGGCGGCAAACTGCAGCGGGGATTTGATCTGCCTGCTCCCGAGGGCTGGGCTGTCCTGCCTGCCTGCTTCCTTCAGCACCTTTTGATACCAGGGGATGTCAGTGTGGTTGAGGAAATACAGATCGTGTTGGGCGATTTGCTGTTCAAGTCCAAGACGAAGGGCCAGGAGGCCTGGATCAGCCTGTGCCTGCTTCGGGGGCGGGCTGTGCCAGGAGCTGATCAGGCTGACTTCGGGAAGTTCCATGGCGGTCAAACTCCAGGTGTGCGGGCAGTGTCGATGGGGCGGAGCACCCATTCCACCATGGTGTCGGCATCCCACCTCAGCACGGCCGTGGGCGACGGAAAGGTAGCTGAGGAACTCTGCTCATCGACTGCGGGCTGGCTTGCATCCCAGAGCACAAAAAGCGCCGGCAGGGGCACGGATGACAGTGGGAAATGGGGCTCTCTTTTGGCGACGGGGTGCCAAAGTTCCACCACCCAGTGGAAGCCGCGCCGCAGTGGGCCGCTTTTGGGATGCCAGTCGGAAGCCCGGTCGCAGCGCTTGCGAACCTCCCGCTCATTCATGAGGCGGACGACGAAACGCCAATGCTCAATGTTCTGGAGATGGGTGTCGAGGCCGTCCTCAGGACAGCAGTTGAACGTGCTGCAGTAGTGGCGAAACGTCTGCAGGAGAAGCCCCCCCATCCTCAGATGCGCGGCCACGAAGGCACGTGTTGCTTCGGCGGCCCTATCCAGTCCCAGGCGCAATCCGCGAGGGCCCACCGCCAGAAAGTGAACCCCCTGGGTTGGTTCGCCACCGTGGTTGGCTTGGATCCGGAAAGCGGAATCCAGAAGCGCCTCTGCGGTCCATTCGGAAAACGGACCCTGCAGGACATCATGCCCGACCAGCCGGCCTGGCAATTCCGCGTGATCCTCCCGGGTGAATCCGCTCGAGGGATTTGGCCAGGGCGAATGATTGGGGATCTCATGACGCGAGTGCAGGAGGTGCATGCCCAGAATCAGGGTCGCGTGCGACACCGGTGAGGACGATTCGTCGCGGTGTCCAGCCTCCGCATCCGCCTCTGCGGAGGGGGTGGGTGTCGATGTCGGGGCTGAGGTGGAGGGGTGCACGGGCAGCAGGTCCTGCGACACCATCATCATCACGGGCAAGCCGTTGGCCAGGGTGTCGGTGAGGCAGCGCAGCGCATCCATCTTGACTTGAAGCTCGTCGCGCCCTTGGCCCAATACGAAGCTGGTGATGTAGCCACCGCTGTCGCACTGTGTTTCCAGCACGGCCAGAGCCTGATCCATGCGAACACCGCGCCGGGCGGAAAGGGGGTCGCCTAGCTTCGTGAGTTGCCAGTCGAATTCGCGCTGGCTCACCGGTTTGCAGCCGAAGCGACCCATGACGAGGTGCAGAGCCTGGCTC
>CAZSBO010000054.1:0-23014 GCA_964605265.1 uncultured Prosthecobacter sp. | reverse complement strand
AGCCGTCGCGCAGCGCGCAAGCCTGACGGGTGCAGCCTGGCGTGTCGTCCTTCGGGTAAAAGTACAGGACCACCGGCCGGCCGCGCAGGTCGGCAAGTCGCAGACGATCGCCCGGGGCATGACCCGGACCGGCGACAGGCGCGTCAAAATCGGGTGCGAGTTGGCCGGGTGAAGGATGTCCGGCAGGAGCAGGTGAGGACTTGGACATGGCCGTGAATTACGCAGCACAGACCGCGGTAGATGCGCCGCGAGACAAAGCTTTACCCGGCAATCCATTCCTCCTAGGCTCTGGCATGGCCGCAGCCCCAACCATCTTCAGCGCCCTCTGGCCCGAGCAGCCGGAAGCCCTCGCCGACCTCGCCGTGACCCGTCGCCTGCAAGCCGGTGAAACCGTGTTCAACGAGGGCGAGGCGGGTGACGGACTTTATCTGATCGAGTCAGGTCAGGTGGAAATCTCCGGCCAGATGCTCGGTCAGGGGCACCGCGTGTTCTGTCGCCTCGGCCCCGGCGAATTGTTTGGCGAAATGGCAGTCATCGAAAACCACAATCGCTCGGCCAGCGCCGCCGCCACCGAGCCCAGCGTGCTGCACTTCCTCGAACGCGACGCGATGCTGACGCTCATTCAGCGCACGCCGGGGCTCGCCATGCGCCTGCTCCAGCTCATCAGCCACCGCCTGCGCGACTTCAACCGCGTCTTCCTCGATGAAATCGTGCAGGCCGAGCGGCTCGCCGTCATCGGCCAGTTCGCGCGCTCGATCATTCATGACCTGAAGAACCCCCTGCAGATCATCAGCCTCAACGCCGAACTGATCGCCACTCCCGGCCTGCCCGCCGACCTCACCGCCCAAGCCCCCGGCCAGATCCGCGCGCAGGTCGAACGCATCAACGATCTTGTCGCCCAAATCCTCGAATTCACCCAAGGCGGCGCCAGCCGACCCCAGTCGCTCGATTACCGCCAGTTCCTGCTCGACACCCTCGCCCAACTGCGCCCCGCCCTCGACCTCAAGCAGATCGAGGTGACGATTGCCGGCGAACTGCCCGAGGCCATCCTGCAGGCCGACCCCCGGCGTCTGCGCCGCGTGCTCGCCAATCTGACCGGCAATGCCAGCGATGCCATGGAGGGCGGCGGCCGCCTGCGTCTGCGTGTCGAAGCACGCGCTCACGAAGTGCTCACCGAAATTCAGGACAGCGGCCCAGGCATCGCCGAGGCGGTGCTGGAAAAACTCTTCCAACCCTTCGCCACCCACGGCAAAAGCCACGGCACCGGCCTCGGACTGTCGATCTGCCGACAAATCATCGAAGAACATGGTGGCCAGATCAGCGCCCGCAATGCAGCCGACGGGGGTGCCATCTTTGGCTTCACCCTGCCACTCCACACCTGAAAGGCCGGTGCCAGACCTGTGCCGAAGCGACGGCAGGGAGCCACGCCCATTTTTAAAACACTTTCCCCGAGTGTTAAACATCTTAATTCTTTGAATATAAGTCGATAACGATACGATCGATTATCGACACCGGCACGCAGTTGATTTTCTCATTGTTTGTCTTACTTTCTTTTTGTATATGTTGAGCGAAATTCACGGAGGCCTGCATGCAGCGTTTGTCGAACTCGCCAACGTCTGGTTTGCCCCAGCCAACCGCCCTGAGCTTGCTCGAGGTCCTGGTGACGCTGACGCTGCTTGCCACGCTGACCGCCCTGACCGGAGGTGCTTTGACAACGTTGGCGAGTTGGCGCGGTCTGAGCGCCATGCAACAGCTTGCCGCCGACCTCGATGAAGCGCGGGCACAGGCCCTGACCGGGCAGGAGGAGGTCTGGCTGGCCTTTGCCAACATCGGTTCCGACGCCTTTCGCGCCTACGTGCGATGTGCCCCCATCCAAGGCCCCGATGGCACAGAGCACCTGCAGCCGGTCGGCAACTGGCGCCGTCTGCCGCCCGGACAGGTGTTTTCTCTGGCCGCACCGGCGAGTCCGGACGCCGGGCGCAATCTGCTGACCCATGACGCCGCCCTGAAGTCGGTGCAACTTGCCGGCACCCAGGCGCAACTGCCCTGCCTCGGCTTTGGGGCTCTGGGCCAGATCCTGCACCCCTCGCTTGGCCGTCCTCTCTTGGCACTGAGCGAAGGCGACATCCAGCACGGCCTGCCCCGCCAGCGGCATGGACCGGGCCCCGAGACCTGCCGCTGGCTCGTTCTGAACCGCCACACAGGCACCCCCCTGCTGCTGCCATGAACGCTTCCCCTCGCGCCTTCAGTCTCGCGGAAACCCTGCTCGCCCTCGCCGTTGCCTCCAGCGCCGCGCTCGCAGTGATCGGCCTGCTGGCAGGCGCCTTGAACACAGCCCTCGACTGCCGTCGCCAGACCGCGGCCGGCCTGCTGGCGCAGCGGTTGGCGAGCGACTGGCAGGCCGACTCGTCTTCGCCCGAAATCCTGTTGGTGGATCAGGCGCTGCAACCGCTGCTGAGCCGGCGCGAACAGCTTGAGGCCGCCGAAGCAGCCTACGCCAACGGATCCCCCCTGCCCGCCGCCGCCCACTTTGCCCGTATCGATCAACTGCCGCCTGCGGCGGATCCGCAGCCAGGCGCCGCCCGATTGCGGATTCGGGTGGAGTCTCCCGCCAGCGCACCAGCCGGCCGCCGCCGGGTCCACACCTATGTCACCCTCGCCCTGCCCTGACCGAGCCCGTCGCGGCACCAGCCTGCTCGAACTGCTCGGTGCCCTGACCGCCGCAGCCGTGCTGGTCCTCGCCCTGCTCGAAGGCGTCAGCGCCGCCACCACCGCTTGGCATCGGCAGATTGCCAGTCTCGGCATGGAACGCGAAGCGCGCACCGCCCTGCGCCTGCTGCAGGACGACTGGCAAAGCCTGGCGTGGCGGCCCTTGGATGAGTCGGCGCCACCGGCCTGGCCCGGCTTTTGGGTCGAGACCCCGGACAGCCCGGGTGCCTCCAGCCGGTTGGCCTTTCTGCGCACGGAGCCAGCTCAGCGCCGTTCAGCCGCCGATTCCGGCGGTGACCTCTGCCTGGTGCTCTATGCCGTCGTTTTCACGTCCGATGGCGGCGCCACCTCCGCCGCCAGCCAGCAGGCCAGCCCAAAACTGCTGCGTCGGGTGTTCAACGCCGCGGAAACCTACCAACGCCTGCGCGCGCACCAGATCGACGGACGACCGCTGCTGACGGAAGCCGACTGGCAATCGCTGCGTCGGGAGGCGGAGGATTTGCCACCCCTGGCCCATGATGTGGTGCGCTTTCGGGTCGTTCCCCAGCCCCCGACAGCCCCTGACGTGTCTCCGGCTGCGCCGCCCACTCACCTCGATCTGACGCTGCGTGTCACCCACCGCGCCACCGCCCGCCTGCTGCGCAGCGAGGCCGATTGGCGCGGCCTGGGCGCCCAGGCGCGCTGGCTGCACCACAACACGCCCGACGACCCCAATGACGACCGTGAAGTTCGCACCTACACCCTGCGCCTGCCTGCGCGCTGAGGCGACCGGCCGCGGCTTCGCCCTGGTGGCGACGCTGCTGCTGCTCGCCACCCTGACCCTCATTGTCACAGGCCTGCTCAGCCTCGCCCTGCGCGAGCGCCAGGTCGCCCACGCCTACGACGCCATCGCCCAGGCCGAACTCGCCATCCAAGCCGGCCTGGCTCAGGCGGTCACGCGGCTCGACCACAGCCTGCGCGATGAAACCGGCGTTCTCTTCGCCGTCGCCACCGACACTGAACCCGCGCGTCTGCCTGTCCTGCTGGCAGCCAACCACGATGAGAGCGCCGACCAGTGGCGTTACCAGCCCCTCGTCTCCGGCTGTCGCGCACCGGCGGCGAGCGACCGGCTGCAGGCGCCTGTCGACGACGACTGGCCCGCAGCGCTGCAGCCCCCCACTGAGGAGGAACAAATCGCCCTGAGCCGCCATGGCGTCGCCAGCCCCGGCCAACTGCCGCCGCCGCTCTGGTGGGAAAACCTCAAGCTGCCGGAGGGCGAAACCGAAACGCTGCTGGCACGCTACTGCTTCCACCTCGAGGACCTGCAGGGCCGGCTCAACCTCGGCCATGCCGGCAACCTGGATGGCCCGGAGAACCGCCACGCCCGTGAGCCCCCCGAACCGCACGCGGTGCCGGGCCTCAAGCTCAAGCGTGCGGGCGCCCTCGACCAGGCCGCCCTGTTCACCCTGCTCGATCCGATCGCCTCCGAAGACACCTCCGACCTCGGCCGCCAACTCCTGCGTCATCGGGGCCTGCTGCTGTCGCCCGACCTCTGGAAGCAAGTCCTGCTGCAGCCCAGCAGCGACTGGCCGGGGCGACCGGCTGCGGTGGTGCTGGCGCGTGACCCAGCCAACGGTCGCCTGAGGGATCCTGCCTGGCGGGCGTTGGAGGAGCAAACCTGTCCACGCCTGGCCGCCTACAACGAGCGGGCGCTCATCCCACCCGATCCCGCCATCGCCCTCACCACGTCACCGGCCGTCAAACTCAACCTCAACCGCCTGCTCGCTTCCCTGGAGCGCGCCACCCCCGCGGAACGCCCCGCCTTGGCCAGACAGGCGGTGGCGGAGATCGCCGACCACATCCGTCGCCATCTGCCGCAGTTCGCCCGCCGACGCGGCGGTTACCCGCTCGGTGCCAGCGAAGCCGAGCGCGACTTCAACTACCTGCAGTGCCTGGCGGCCGGCCTGCTCGACTACGCCGACCGCGACCCCTATCCCATCCTCATCGAAGGGGTCTGCCGCGGCACGGACGCCCATCCGCTGGTCAGCGAGCAATGGCAGCGCTACCGCTTTGAGCGCACCTACACCGAGGGCAGCGACCGCTTCATCGAGTTTTCCATCACCACCTACCTGGAACTCTGGAACCTCAGCCAACACCCCATCCAGGGACAGGTGCAAGCCGCTTTCGAATGCCGCGGCCAAATCACCGCCGGCGTCGGTCTGTACCCGATCGACGAGCTGCTCGCCGGCACCGCCCCGGACGGTCGCGTCTGCGCCGGACAACCGCTCGCCGAAGCCGGCCAGTGGTGGCATGCCAGCCGGCCCATCGACCTGGCCCCGGCCGCGTTCATGGTCGTCGCTTTCGAACCGGTGGTGTTCAAGCTGCGTGCCGGCCCGTCCAGCCTGCTCACCCGCAGCGCCGATTACACAGGCCCCGATGACGGCCGCGACCGCCAGAGCCGGTACCGACTGCGCTTCGGCCAGGGCGACGACCCGCCGGTGCTGGTCGATCAACCCCTGCGCCCGCTCGACCGGCCGGCTTGGTTCAACCTCAATACCGGCAGCCGTCGCCAGCGCTTCAACACCACCCTGCCCGGCATGTCCCACTCGGAGGGCTTTGGCAGCGGTCGCTACGCCGACAACCTGGGCGACCCGCGCGCCGCCTTCTTCATCGATCATCCGCAGGATCAGGTGAACTACGAGAACGGCTCGAGCCCGGGCGCGCG
Source organism: uncultured Prosthecobacter sp. (assembly GCA_964605265.1). Classification (GTDB taxonomy): domain Bacteria; phylum Verrucomicrobiota; class Verrucomicrobiia; order Verrucomicrobiales; family Verrucomicrobiaceae; genus Prosthecobacter. The sequence goes on along the minus strand of CAZSBO010000054.1, from coordinate 17,601 downwards.
CAACCTGCGCTCCAACGTTGCCGCTGGTGCCTTCCACCGCGAATGCCTGCCCCACCTCTGGCCCGATGGCGGCCACAGCAGCACCGCTCGCAGCGAGCGCGTCGGCCGCCTCGACCGCAACCCCGATGAACTGCCGCCCCTGCCTGCCGAGCCGCACACGCATGTCCAGCACCTCTCCAACCAAGGCCGGCTGTTCAGTCTCAGCGAACTCGGCCACGTTTTCGATCCGATCCAGTGGGACGCCAACGGTGGCGGCGAGTTTGACACCCCCTCCTACCGCGCCGCCGCCGACTTGACCCTGACGGCCAAACCCTCGGCCAGATTCTGCGGCGGCCACAGCCTGCGCATCGGTCGCCCCGAGCACCTCCGCTTCCGGCCAGCCTACGCCAGCCCCGCCGCCGGTCGTCCACCGGATCGCCGCTTCTGTGCCACCGCCCTGCTCGACCTCTTCCACTGCGGCCAGCCCTTCAGCGACGACCCGGCCGAGCGCGAGGGCGACTTCGTGCGCATCGACGGCCACCTCAACCTCAACACCGCCACCCGCGACAGCCTGCGCGCCCTGGCCGCAGGTCGCCTCGTCATGGATCCGATCTCGGTGCCGGCCCGACTCGACCCGCCGTCGCAGGTCGAACAGGCCGATCAAATCGCCGAAGCCATCCTGCGCCACCGGCCGTTTTTGTCGGCCGCCGAACTGCCCGAACGCCTGCTCCGAGACGACGGAGAACCCCAGCTGGGCCGAACGGAACGCGACGGTGAGCGGCAGGTCACCCCCGAGTGGAACGACGCGGCCGCGGAGGAGGTGTTCGCACGCCTGTTCAACGGCGCCACCGTGCGCAGCCGCCACTTCCGCGTCGTGATCACCGGCCAATGCTGTCGCCTCACCCGCAATGGCCAACTGCGGGTGCTGGCCACCCGCTCGCGCAGTTGCGATGTTTTTCTCGAACCCGTGCGTGCCGCCGACGGCTCAATCCTCCGCCATGAAATCCACCTCACCCGCTCGCGCCAGCTTTAACAGCACCTGCCTCTGCCTGCTCTTCGCCCTCGCCAGTCAGGCCGAGGAGGCAGAACCTGCGAGCCTGCGCTTTGTCAACGCCACCGGTGTCGACACGCCCCTCCTCGTGCGCGTCAATGGCGAGCCGCTGCAGCCTCGCGGCTACCGTAGCGGCGAGGCCACCGGCCGCCTGGAACTCGCTGCCGGCCCCTGCCGCATCGAACTGAGCCAGGCTCAGCTGGGCCACGCCATCCTGCTCCTGGAACTGCAACCGGGCGATGCCCGCATCGTGGTCGCCCTGATCGAGCCAGCACGCGCCAAAGAAACACCACGACAACCGCCGAAACTGACCAGCCATGTTCTCGTCCAGCCCGCGCCCGATCCCTCGACGCAACGCCGGTTGCAGGTGCTGCAGGTCACCCCCCTGACACAGCTTGATCTGCGCCTTGCCGGCCGGGAGATCCGCTGTCGCCGACTACGGGCCGAGTCCGTGGGCGTCAACCATCCCCAGCCGATGCTGGAACACGCCGGCCAGCCCTTGGGCCGACTGCCCTTTGACGAAGCCGGCGACGGCACCCTGATCCTTTTTAGCGACGGTGAAGGTCGCCTGCGTCAGCTTTTTTTCCTCGATCCCGTCGACTCAAGCGCGGAGACCGACGAACGGCGCTGAAGCCAGCCCAAAGCAAAACGGCTTCCCCTTGCGGGAAAGCCGTTTGCACTCCGAGGGATCGGAAAATTACTTCGACAGGGTGACGTCCTTGCCGCTGGTCATCGCCGGAGCCGGAGCTTCCGGAGCCATGACATACTGCGGGCTCTGCGGGAACGGACGGTTCCAGCCGGCGCCAGGCATGCCTTCAATCATGTACTGATCGTTGGCGCTGCCGACCATGTAGTTCCGGGTCGGCACGACGGTGCGCTTGAAGAGGCAGAAGAAGCCGCTGCTGGCGGTGTGGACCGTGTCCGCGTAAACTTCGACGCCGGTGCCGACGGTTCTGCCGGCGGTGCACATGAGGCGACCGGCGGACCTGTTGACGATGCCCGTGTAGTTGGTGATCTGCTCGTTGCCGAGGTCGACTGTGTCATCGGTGATGTCGAGCACGGTGTCGGCCGTCTTGTGGGTCTGCTTGGCAACGATGCCACTGCCGCGGCGGGTGGTGTCGATGACGGTGTTGGAGTAGCGGCGGGTCTGCCTGCGGCCAAAGTTGCCAAACAGGCCGGTGGAGTCATCCGTCACGTCCATCGTGGCAACGGCCGTGTTGTCGATCGTGCCGTGCACGCCCTGGCCAAAGGCCTCGTCGAGCTTCCGTTCGCTTTCGTAGGCGGCGTCGCGCGACGGGCGCTGGGCCACTTGGCTGGAGGTGCAGGAGGCGAGAACGGGGATCACCACGAGAGCGAGATATTTATTCATAAATGCGCGCCGAGTTTGTCTGGTTGGCCTGCGGATGTCAAAAAAATAATCACCCAACCAAAATCATTTGCCGATGCAAAAGGAGGCGAAAATGACGTCGAGCACCTCCTCGACATCGACGGCCCCCACCACCTCACCCAGGGCCTGCAGGGCCTCCCGCAATTCCAGGGCGACAAATTCCGGTGCCAGTCCGTCGATCAGGACGCGGCGCGCTTCGGTGGTGCGTTCGGCGGCCTTCTCAAAGCAGGCGCGGTGACGGGCATTGACAGCGACCGGATGCGCCTCCTGCAGGGGGCCGGCACGCAGGATGAGCTGACGGATCGCCTCGCGCAGTTCCGCGAGACCGGCACCGTCGCGACAGGACACGGCGAGGTCGGCAGGTCCCGGTTGCCAGCCGGTTGCCAGGCCCAGGTCGGCCTTGTTGAGCACGCGCAGGCGCCGGCTCTCCAGGCCCACCGGCACCTCGACACCGGGTTCGGGCGGTTGACTGGCATCCACCACCTCAAGAATCAGGTCGGCACGCTCCATCTCGCGACGGGTGCGCTCAATGCCGAGCTGCTCGATGGCGTCGCCGTTGTCGCGCAGGCCGGCGGTGTCGACCAATTTCAGGGGCAGCCCATGCACCTGCACGATCTCCTCAATCGTGTCGCGCGTGGTGCCGGCGGCCGGGCTGACGATGGCGCGCTCAAAGCCGGAAAGCAGGTTGAGCAGGCTGGATTTGCCGGCGTTCGGCCTCCCGCAGATGACCGTGCGCGCTCCCTGACGCAGGATGCGCCCCTGCTCGCTGGTGGCGATCAGCCGCTGCGCCCGGGCGATGACGGCGTCGAGCCGGGCCACCAACGCCGCACCGGTCTCGGGGCTGATGTCCTCGTCGGGAAAGTCGATGAAGGCCTCGACATGGGCCAGCACCGGCAGCAGGTCCTGCTTGAGCGCCTCGGCCTCGCGACCGATGGCGCCGCCGAGCTGCTCATTGGCGGCGCGCAGGGCAAGGGTGCTCTGGGCGTGAATCAGATCCATCACCGCCTCCGCCTGGGTGAGGTCGAGCTTGCCGTTCAGGTAGGCGCGCTGGGTGAATTCGCCAGGTCCGGCGGCACGGGCGCCGGCGGCGAGCAGGGCGGCGAGCACGGTGCCACTGACCAGCAGGCCGCCATGACCCTGAAATTCGACCACATCCTCGCCGGTGAAACTCGACGGCGCCCGGAAGACCAGGACCAGGCCCTCATCGACAACCTCGCCCGCGGCACCCAGCGCCTGAACCCGGCAGGCCGTGCGGACCGGCAGTTCGGCGAGCGGGCAACGGCCCCGCAGCACGGTGCCGGCAATCTCCAAGGCACGTGGTCCGCTGACGCGAATGACGCTGACGGCAGCTTCGGCCGCGGCGGTCGACAGAGCGGCGATGGTGTCCTGCAGCATGGCCGCGGCAGCTCGCCTCAGCGGGCCTTGCCTTCCTCCGGCTTGGCTTCCGAGGCCGTGCCGAGGGGCGTGATGATCGGACGATCCTTCATCTCCGGCCAGATCAGGTAGGCATCGCCTTCCTTGACGAAGGAGATCAGGAAAAGTTCCTCAATGCGATCGGTCAACGTCTCCTGCGAGGTGCGCACGGTGACGTGGACGTAGTTTTTGTCGACCTCCTCCACCAAGCCAAGCACGTCGATCTTGAGGGTGTCCTGCTTGCGCTTGGTGACTTCCGGCGAGGAATTCACCCGCTGGTGCCAGGCGGTGCGGTCGGTGATGTAAAACTCCTGCGGCGACAGCTTCTCCAGGTCGCGGATCTCCTTGACGCCGAAACGCTCGAGCATCTCCTCCTCGACGGTCATCGTCGGCGCGGTCTTGATGATCGAGATGGTCTCCTTCTGCTTCCGCTCCAGCGAACTGGGCAGCAGCATGCCGGCCGCGGTTTTCCAGTCCTGGGCCACGACGCTCTGCAGGTACTTCTTCACCAGACCGGAGCAGGGATGATCCAGGGGCAGCGGTCCGCTGAACGCGGCACCCACCATGGAGAGGAAACCGAGGGCCACGGAAAGGCGGAACAGGGAGCGGGAAGAATGCATAGGATGACTTGGACCAGCTTGGAGCCGGAATGTTCGGGGTGAGTTTTTACTCCGCGCCCCTCGGCACGTCAAATGGAGAAAGCGACGCCAAGAGTCAGCGGTCCTCGAGATTGTCCTTGACCAGGCCGGCAGCCGCTTCCGGCAGATCGATCCAGGCGGCGCCGGCCGGCAGCTTGCGGCCACAGTCGGTCAGGGTGTTGGCGCTCACCAGCACGGCCCGACAGGTGCCGCGGCTCCACACCGCCGCCCCGGACAGGCCGCTGAAGCTGTTGCCAGTGATGCTCAAGTGGGACGCCCCCTGCTCCAGGAGCACCCCGGTGCCCTCGTCAATGCCCATCGGCGTCTTCGCCTCGGCCGGCCGTTTGTCGCCCGCGCCGATCCAGGTGTTGCAGAAGTTGTTGCCGGTGATCGTCAGCCGGCCGGAGTCCGGACCGACCCGCACGCTGAATTTGTGGGCGATGGTGAAGGTGTTGGCGCTGATCGCACAGCCATGGGCGTCGCGCAGGTCAATGCCGCCTTCGAGATGGTGGGCGATGACGTTGGCACTCAGGGTGATGCCATAGCAGTCGCGATCCAGGATGACCGCCGTGCCCGAGCACTCCTCGATCATGTTGCCGCTCAACACCGAGCCATAGGTGTTCTCGATGACCACACCGTGACGGATGTGGTCGTCGATGTTGTTGCCATTCATGCACAGGTTGAAGGCGTCAACACAGTGCAGGGCGTCGAGATTTTCCTCGAAGTGGCAGGCATTGACGACGATGTCGTGCCCGCCGTCGATGCGCACGCCGGCCGCCTTGTTGTAGGTGAAGATGCAGTCGGCCACGCGCGGATCCTCGGTGCACTGGATCATGTGAATGCCATGACCGCCATGGTGGTCGACCGACATGCCCTCGAAGTAAATTTCCTGGATGCCCTCGGCGAAAATGCCGTCGCCACTCTTCTCCTGACCGCTGACGCGAAAATTGGCGAGTTGCACCCGCCAGAGCGTGGCCTTTTTGTTGCGGTCCAAATCCGCCGGCCGCAGGATCAGGGCCGGCTGGCCCTCGGTGTTGTCGTTGATCAGATGGGTGGCCGCCCCCGCCCCTTCAATCCGCGTCTCCGCCGTTTTCACCCGCAGCGGCTCACGCAGCCGGTATTCCCCCGGCGGGATGCGCACAATGCCACCGGTCGCCGGCAGGGCGTCGAAGGCCGCCTGCAGGTTCGGATGCGCGCCGGCATCGATGACCACGGGACGCGGCGCCGCCGACTGGGCGGCGAGGGAGACGGCAACAAAGCAGGGCAGAACGAAGAGGCAGCGGCGGAACAAGGTCATCGGGAAGCATACGCCGTCCCGGGCCGGTCATTTCAGCCGCCCTGCTGCGACCGCCTCACCGCGCAGCGTGTCGAGCACCTGCCGGCGCGCCTCGACATCCGCATGCGCAGCGACTTCGACTCCGCCCTTGACCCGGCCCGCCGGACGTCGCTCCAGCACACGCAGCAGATGCCAGCCCAGCGGGGTCTCCACCGGTGCCGAAACTTGGCCGGGCGACAAACGAACCGCCGCCCGCCACAGCACCTCGGGAAACCGACCGACCGCCACCCAGCCGAGATCCCCTGCCCGCGCCTTGCTGCGCTCGTCCTCGCTGTGTGCAGCCACCAAGGCCTGCCAGTCGGCGCCCCCGCGCAGCCTTTGCTCCAACCCGGCAATCTCGGCGGCTCGGTCGGATCGCCCCTCGCGGTGGCGCGACAGAAACAGGTGCGCCACCCGCAGCACCTCGGGCACGACCAGCATGCCGGTCGCCGGCGCCTCCGGCTTCGGCCAACGCCGCTCCAGCCAGGCCTCGTCAAGCAGGTGCTCGCGAATCCGTCGCTCCAGTTCCCCACCGCCCAGCCCGGCCAGGCGCAGGCGTCGCAGGCGCTCCTCCTCGGTCGGGAACTGCCGCGCCCAGAGCTCCAATTCGCGGGTCACCGCGGCATCGACCTCGGCGCGAAAGCGACGATCCTTCAAGCGTTCGGCACGCAGCCAGCGCTCGAACTCGGCCTGCACCCGCAACCCGGGCTCCTCGCGACCGTGACGCCAGACCAGCCCGGGAAGTGGATCATGCTCGAGCGCCCGCCAGGGCCGCGCCAGCCAGTCGCGCAGGGGCTCGCGAAACTCCCAGAGCAGGGCGAGCAGCAAAAGGGCGGCAATCAGGGCTTTCATGAGGCGAGTTCCTTCAATCTGGCCAGCCGTGCGCGTCCTTCAAGCCGGCGCAGACCTTCGATCTCGCGGAAAAACGCCTCAAAATCACCGTCGTGCCGACGCAACAGGGCCTCAAACTGCGGCAGCAACTCGTGATAGGTGGCCACCGTGTTGAGGCGCGCGTTGTTGAGCGGCTGGGCCAGCCAGCGATCCAACCGCAGCGATCCCCCCTGGCGACGGTCCAACGCGCGCAGCCGCTTCTTCAGGCGCTCGAACTCCGCCTGCTTGGCACGCCGCAACTCTTCCGGAGGCCGGCCCAACTCGTTCTTGTAAAGCACCGCCAGTCGCTGGCGGGTGGCGAGCACTTCCGCGACAAACTCCCGCTCGATCGCCTGCTCGCGTTCAAAGGTCGCCAACTCCCGCAGCCGGCCGCGCGCGCGCAGCCAGCGCCGCGCCCCCTCGTGCCCCACCGTGGTCGCCAGCGCCTCATTGAAATCGGTGTCACCCGGCAGGTAGATCCGCTGATGGGTCAACTCGTGGAAGAGCAGGTCGGCAAGCCAGGCATCGTCGCGGCCCAGGAAGGTGTTCAGCAGCGGATCGCGCAGCCAACCCAGGGTCGAGTAGGCTTCAACACCGCCGACAAAAACATCCAGCCCGCGCGCCCGCCAGCGCTCGACCTCGGCCTGCGCAAGCTGCTCGCGAAAAAAGCCGCGGTACTTCAGCTTGCCGATGAGCGGGTACCACCAGGTCTTCGCCTCCACGTTGAATTCCGGAGCCGCGAACACCACCCAGACCGCCTGCTTGCGGCCGAGATCAGCGTACCGCTCGTACTGCCCGCGCACCGGCAGGGCCAGTTGCTTTTCGGCGAAGGCGAGTTGATCGCGCGCGGTCTCCAGCTTGCGACGCAGCGCCGGCGAACTGGCGGGATCGGCCAGCACCGCCTCCACTGGCCGGGCCCGGCGCGACATCTCGCGCTGCCCCGCCAGCGCCTGGCCGTAAAAGCGCGCCGTCGAGCAGGAAGCCAGCGTCAGCACGGCCAGCAGGCCGAGCACGCATCTCCATTTGCCATCGCACGTCATCCGCCCACTTTGGATCACAATTCCAACCCCTCAACCGCCATGAGCTTCATTCACGACGACTTCCTGCTCACCAGCCACGCCGCCCGCCGTCTGTTCCACGATTTTGCCAGGGACGAGCCCCTGCTCGACTACCACAACCACCTGCCGCCCAAGGACATCGCCGAGGACCGCCAGTTCAGGAACCTGTTCGAAATCTGGCTCGAGGGCGATCACTACAAATGGCGGGCCATGCGCTGCAACGGCGTGCCCGAGCGGCTCGTCACCGGCGACGCCAGTCCCAAGGAAAAATTCCTCGCCTGGGCGCGCACCGTGCCGCACACCCTGCGCAACCCGCTCTACCACTGGACCCACCTTGAGCTGAAGCGCTACTTCGGCATCGATGAACTGCTGAGCGAGAAAACCGCCGATGCGATCTGGGAACAAACCGAAGCCGCGCTGGCGCGTCCCGAGATGAGTGCGCGCAGCATCCTGCGCACCCAGAAAGTCCGCGCCCTGTGCACGACCGACGATCCGATCGACGACCTGCGCTGGCATCAGCAGTGCGCCGCCGACGGTTTTGAAGTCGGCGTGTACCCAACCTTCCGTCCCGACAAGGCCCTGGCCATTCACCAGCCCGAGGCTTGGAATGCCTGGTGCGACCGCCTCGCCGCGGCCAGCGGCATCGAGGTGAATTCCTACGCCAGCCTGCTGGAGGCCCTGACCCAGCGTCACGACTTCTTCCACGCCCAGGGTTGCCGCCTCAGTGACCACGGCCTCAACGCCTGCCACGCCAGCTTCATCAGCGATGCCGAGGCCGAGAGCCTGTTCGACAAGGCCCGCACCGGTCATGCCGCCAACCCGCAGGAGCAGGACCGTTTCGCCAGCAACCTCATGCTCCATGTCGGCCGCCTCAACGCCGCCCGCGGCTGGACGATGCAGCTCCACCTCGGCCCCGTGCGCAACAACAACAGCCGCCTCGCCCGCCTCGTCGGCGCCGATGTCGGCTGCGACAGCATTGGCGACTTCCCGCAGGCCCAGAGCCTCAGTCGCTTCCTCGACGCTCTCGACAGCGAGGACGCCCTGCCCAAGACCGTGCTCTACAACGTCAACCCCGCCGACAACTATGTCTTCGGCACCATGGCCGGCAACTTCGCCGACGGCACCACGCCGGGCAAGGTGCAGTTCGGTTCCGGCTGGTGGTTCGTCGACCAGAAGGAAGGCATGGAATGGCAAATCAACGCCCTCAGCAACCTCGGCCTGCTCAGCCGCTTCATCGGCATGCTCACCGACAGCCGCAGCTTCATGTCCTTCCCGCGCCACGAGTACTTCCGGCGCACGCTCTGCAACCTGCTCGGCAACGATGTCGAAAACGGCCTCGTGCCCGATGACGACGCCCTGCTTGGCCCGATGATCCGTAACATCTGTTACGCCAACGCCAAGGCCTACCTCGGTTTGGAGAAGTCCTGAGGCTCTGCAAACGCCCCCGGCCAAGCTCGGGTTCGGCTGGAAGCGGAGAACTTGGAGCGTGGGGCGGAGAGGCTTGCTCCCTGCTCCCTGCTCCTTGCTCCCTCACGCGCCCAATTCCGCGACGGCAGCGTCGAGCGTCGCACTATCGCGGATCGAGATCACCTTGGCCTCGCGGTCGATCTTGCCCATCAGGCCGGCAAGCGTGGCGTCGGGCCCGAGCTCGATGAAGAGTCGGTGACCGGCCCCCAACAAGTGGCGCATCGATTCCACCCAGCGCACGCTGCCGGTCACCTGGGCCGTCAGGGTGCGACGGATGTCATCGGCGTCACCGACGGGCCGTGCCTCGAAGTTGCAGACCACCGGCACGGCCGGCGACTGAATCGTCGCCGACGCCAAAACCTCGGCCAGGCGTTCCTGGGCCGAGCGCATGAGTCGGCTGTGGTAGGCACCGGCCACCGGCAGCGGGATGGCGCGTTTGATGCCCTTCTCCTTGGCCAGGGCCGCCGCCTTCTCGATGCCCTCGACGCTGCCGCTGAGCACGATCTGCCCAGGGGCATTGAGGTTGGCGACGTCGACACCGCACTCCGTCGCCAGGGCGCGGACCGCCTCCTCCTCGCCACCGATCATCGCCGCCATGGCGCCGCGGGTCGCTTCGCAGGCCGCTTCCATGAAGCTGCCGCGCTGGAACACCAGGTTCAGGCCGGTAGCAAAATCAAAACTGCCCGCCGCCGCGTGGGCGGTGAACTCGCCGAGCGACAACCCCGCCGCCGCCGTCACCTGCAGGCCCGGCAGACGCTCGCGCAGTGCCCCCAGCAGGGCCAGGCCATGGGCGTAAAGAGCCGGCTGGCAGCGACTGGTCTTGGTCAACTCCTCCATCGGCCCCTCGAACATCACCTGCGAGAGCGAAAAGCCGAGCGCCGCATCCGCCTGCTGAAACAGATGACGGGCGGACTCGCAGGTGGCGGCCAGATCCTGGCCCATGCCCACTTTTTGGGCACCCTGACCGGAGAAAAGAAGAACAGCAGAGATGGACATGGGTGGAAAAGCGCTCGGGCGCCCCTGAAAAAGCATGCCCCCGGACAGGGCGCAAGCCCTGAGTTGCTCCGCCGCGCCCGCCCCTCGGCATCGAAATCTGAAATTTGAAATTTGAAATCGCCCCAGCCCGGCCATCCATGCGTCATGCCGCGCCCTTCCATCGCCGACCTGCCGCCAGGCTTCGATGGCAGCGCCCTGCCGGCACGTGGGCGACGCCTCATCGTCGGGGTCTCTGGCGGACGCGACTCGGTGCTGCTGCTGCACCTGCTGCTGCGCGCCGGCTGGACAAATCTCGTCATCGCTCATTGCAATCACGGCCTGCGCGGGCGTGAGTCAGGCCAGGATGCGCGCTTTGTGCGATCCCTGGGCCGCCGTCTCAGTCTGCCGGTGGAGGTCGGCCGGGCCGATGTCGCCCACTTGGCCCAAAAGCAGCGGCAGTCGCTCGAAACCGCCGCGCGTGAGGCCCGCCACGCTTTTTTTCGCGAGGTCGCCAGCCGCCATGGCAGCCGCCAGGTCGTGCTCGCCCATCATGCCGACGACCAGGCCGAAACGATCCTCGCCAACCTCTGCCGCGGTGCCGGTCTCAACGGCCTGGCCGGCATGCGCGCCGTGCAACCTCTCGGCCAACTGACCCTGCGCCGGCCCATGCTCGGCATGGACCGGCCCGCCATCGACCACTGGATCACCGACCTCGGCCTGCGCTTTCGCGAGGACGCCAGCAATGCCTCGAACGACCACCGTCGCAACCGCCTGCGCCACGAGGTGCTGCCCCTGCTCGACGCCCTCTATGCGCGGCGCGTGGCGCCGCTCATCGTCCGTGCCGGCACGCAGGCCCGGCTCGCCGCCGATCACCTCGATGACCTCGCCGGCGCCGCCCTCGCCGATCCCGCCTGTGTCGATGCCGAGCGCAGGCTGTGTCTCGACCGCGTGTGGCCATCGCTGTCGCCCGCCGTGCAGTCACTCGTGCTGCGCCGCTGGCTGCGCGAGATCTGGCAACTGCCGGAGATCGGACACAGCGAGATCGAGCGCGCACTCTCCCTGCTCGAAGCCAAGGATCCGGCACGGATCAATCTGCCCGGCGACTGGCAACTGCGGCGCAAGGCGCGGCGTCTGGAGCCGGTGCGGCTGCGCCCTTGAAGCGGGGTCACACGAATCGGCAGCGCCTGCGCCGCATTATTTTTTTACCGCACGATCACCCCCTGTTTCTGAGACGCGCGTCACACGCGTACGTACGCTCGGGCGACCGGCAGCAAATGTTTGACAGGCGGGCGGAAAGCGTCCCCTAGGTTCGGCCGTTCGCCCCCTTTTTTTCTCATGTCCAAGGCCCTCATCATTGCCGAAAAACCCAGCGTCGCGGCCGACCTGGCCCGAGCCCTCGCCAAGGCGCCGGGCATGACCGCCTTCAAAAAGGAGAAGGACTATTATGAGAACGACAGCCATGTCATCAGCAGTGCCGTCGGTCACCTGATCGAGCTGGCCATGCCGGAGGCGAACGGCAAAAAGATCGGCTGGGGCTGGACGCATCTGCCGATCCTGCCGCGTGAGTTTGAACTGAAGCCGATCGAGGACAGCGCCGACCGTTACAAGGTGCTGACACGGTTGATGAAGCGCAAGGATGTCGACCGTCTCGTCAATGCCTGCGACGCCGGCCGCGAGGGTGAGTTGATCTTCCGCTACATCGTCGAAGCCGCCGGCATCAAGAAGCCGGTGCAGCGCCTGTGGATGCAGTCGATGACCCAGGGCGCCATTCTCGACGCCTTCAAGAAACTGCGCTCGGACGACGAGATGCGACCGCTGGCCGACGCCGCCAAGTGCCGCAGCGAATCCGACTGGCTGGTCGGCATCAATGCCACCCGTGCGCTGACCGCTTTTAACTCGCGCAATGGCGGCTTCCGCCTGACCCCGGCCGGCCGTGTGCAGACGCCGACCCTGACCATCCTCGCCAAGCGCGAGCTGGAGATCCAGGCCTTCGTGCCGCGCACCTATTATGAGGTGCATGCGCTCTTTGAAGTGCCCGCCGGCCGCTACGAGGGGCGCTGGTTCGATGAATCCTTCAAGAAGGACGAGAGCGATGAGCACAAGAAGGCCGAGCGACTCTGGGACGAGGCGCAGGCGCAGGCCATCGTGGAGCGCTGCCTCGGCAAACCCGGCAAAATCGAACAGACCACCAAGCCGACCAAGCAGGCCGTGCCGCTGCTGTACGATCTGACCAGCCTGCAGCGTGAAGCGAGCAACCGCTTTGGCTTCTCCGCACGCCGCACCCTGCAGATCGCCCAGGCGCTCTACGAAAAGTTCAAGGTGCTGACCTACCCGCGAACGGATTCCCGCTACCTGCCCGAGGATTACCTGAGCACCGTGCGCGAAACCCTCGGCACCTTTGCCAGCCACGACAGTCGCAAGCAGGACGCCCTGCCGCATGAACTCGGCACACACGCCGCCACCGCCCTCGACCAGGGCTGGGTGCGGCCGACCAAGCGCGTGTTCGACACCAGCAAGGTGAGCGATCACTTTGCCATCATCCCCACCGGCCTGATCCCGCCGAAGGAACTGCCGGAAGCCGAGCAGAAGGTCTTCGACATGGTCGCCCGCCGCTTCGTCGCCGTCTTCTTCCCGCCGGCCGAGTTCGAGGTCACCACCCGCATCACCCGCGTCGGCCAGGACACCTTCAAGAGCGAGGGCAAGGTCATGATCGAGCCGGGCTGGCTCGCCGTGTACGGCCGTCGTGCCGCCGCCGAGGCGGGTGCCGAGGGCGACAGCAAGGATCGCCTCATCGTCCAGGCCAAGGACGGCGACACCGCCAGCACGATCGACGCCAAGACCGAGGAACTGGCCACCAAGCCGCCGGCCCGCTTCAACGAAGCCACCCTGCTGTCGACCATGGAGAATGCCGGCAAGTTCGTCGAGGACGAGGAGCTGGCCGAGGCGATGAGCGAGCGCGGCCTGGGCACGCCGGCGACGCGCGCCGCCATCATCGAAGGCCTGATCCAGGACAAGTACCTGGAGCGCACCGGCCGCGAACTCTTCGTCACCGCCAAGGGCCTGGCCCTGATCGATCAGATCAGCCAGATCGGCATCGAGGCCTTGAGCAGCCCGGAACTCACCGGCCAGTGGGAGTACAAGCTGCGCCAGATGGAGCACAACCAGCTCGACCGCGCCAGCTTCATGCGCGACATCCGCAACCTCACCACCGAGGTCGTCGAGAAGACGCGCGCCTACCTGAAGATCGCCAAGGAGAAGGTCTATCCCGACTTCGACGCCGTCTGCGGCCTGTGCGGCCAGCGCGACTTCAAGCAGACCGAGGACCATCTCTCCTGCAAGAACCCCGACTGCAAGGTGCGGGTGTACAAAATCATCGCCGGGCGCGTGCTCAGCGACGATGAATTGCGCGACCTGCTGGAGAAGCGGTTCCTGCCCCCCATGGAGGGCTTCCGCAGCCGCAAGGGCCAGGAGTTCACCGCCGGCATCGAGATCAAGGACGATGGCAAAACCGCCTTTGTCTTTGCCGGTGGCGAGAACGATCCCGACGCGCCGCCCCCCTTCGATTTCAGCACCGCCACGCCGCTCGTGCCGGTCTGTCCGGTCTGCGCCAAGAAGGGCCACAAGGGCGCCATTTACGAGACGCCCGACAACTACATCTGCAACATCGCCGCCGGCGATCCCAAGGCCTGCAACGCCAAGCTGCCGAAACTGCTCTGCCAGAAGGCGATCACCCCCGACAACGCCGTGCTCTTCTTCACCGAGGGCAAGACCGCGCTCATCGAGGGCATGATCTCCAAGCGCGGCCGGCCGTTCAAATCCTTCCTCGTCTGCAATGCCGGCGACAAGCGCCTGCTCGGCTGGGAATTCCCGCCTCGTGAGGCAAAGCCGAAGGCCGAGGGCGCCGCCGCCGCTCCCAAGCGCAAGAGCCGCTTCGGCAAAAAGGACGAGGCCTGAGACCCGCGGCACCGCCATGATCCCCTGCCCCAGCCTGGCCAGCCCGGAAGGACGCGCCCGGCTGGCTGCCTTCTACCGTACGCAGCTGGTCGACGGCGTCCTGCCGTTCTGGCTGCGCCACGGCCTCGATGCCCAGCACGACGGCATGCTCACCTGCCTCGACCGCGACGGCAGCCTGATCGACAGCGACAAGAGCATCTGGTTCCAGGGTCGCGCCGCCTGGACCTATGCGACCTGCTTCAACACGATCGAACCGCGCCGCGACTGGTTCGATGCCGCCGGCTCCTGCCTGAGCTTCCTCGATCGCCACGGCTACGCCACCAACGGCAAGCTGTTCTTCACCGTCACCCGCGACGGCCATCCCCTGCGCATGCGGCGCTACGCCTTCAGCGAGGCCTTTGCCGCCATCGGCCACGCCGCCTACGCCCGCGCCAGTGGCGACCACCACTATCACGAGGCGGCAGTGCGCGATTTCGCCTCCTTCCTGAAGCTGTCCTTCGAACCCGGCGCCATGACGCCCAAGGTCAACGCCGACACCCGGCCGATGATCGGCATCGGCGCCCCCATGATCGGCATCGCCACCGCCCAGGAACTGCGCGCCAACCTCGGCCATGTCGAGGTCGCCGGCCGCAGCGCCACCGAATGGATCGACCGCTTCATCTACGAGATTGAGCGACTCTTCTTCAAACCCGAACTCGACGCGCTGATGGAAGTCGTGGCGCCGGACGGCAGCCTGATCGACCACTTCGATGGTCGCTGCCTGAATCCCGGCCACGCCATCGAGTGCGCCTGGTTCATCCTGCACGAGGGGCGGCTGCGCGGGGAGAGCAGTTACCAGCGCCTCGGCCTGCGCATCCTTGACGCCATGTGGCGGCGCGGCTGGGACCGCGAGCACGGCGGCTTCTTTTACTATCGCGACGTCTTCGACAAACCGGTGCAGGAGTACTGGCAGGACATGAAGTTCTGGTGGCCGCACTGCGAGGGCCTGATTGCCGCCGCCCTGGCGTATCAGGTCAGCGGCGAAGCCAAGTACGCCCAATGGCACCAGCAGGTGCACGAGTGGAGTTTCCGGCATTTCCCGGATGCCGAGCACGGCGAGTGGTTCGGTTACCTGCATCGCGATGGCACGCCGTCGACCCGGCTCAAGGGCAGCCTCTGGAAGGGCCCCTTCCACCTGCCGCGCATGCTCGGCTACCTGGCGCAACTGCTCAACGAGCCGGCACCCAGCCCCTGAGACGACCTGGCACCCGGTTGGCAAACGCAGGCGGCTTGCCGGCAGGCGCTCAGAGCATCGTGTGCTCGAGTGCCTGCACTTCCTTTTTCACCAGGGCGCCGACCCGGTGCTTGGCGAGGTAGACCTGGGCAGCGTTGATGCCCAGCGCCTCGCTGGTCTTTTTCACGCCCCAACCCTTCATCACGTAGCAGTCGAAGATCTGGAACTGACGGGGCGACACCTTGGCCTTGACCCGTTCCAGGGCGGCGGCGGTGATGTTGTCGCGCCACTCGCGATCCCAGATCTTTTCCAGCATGTTGTCCTTCTCGTTGGAAAGCCGGTCGAGGGCGAGATTGCTGGTCTCCTCGCTGTCGGCATTGCCCTGGTCGGCCAGCGAAGGCTGGCGCTTGCGGGCGCGGAAGACATCGAGCACGCGCCAGCGGGTCATCTGCAGCAGCCAGGCCTTGAAGGAACCGGCACGGGGGTCGTACTGCCCCTTCTGCACCTGGCGGGCAATGGCGATGATGGTCTCCTGGATGACGTCGAAGGCCTCCTCACGGGTCAGGCCGGCCTTGGTGGCAACGCTGTAGATGAGGCGCCAGTAGGTCTGGTAGAACTCGTTCCAGGTGCGCTGGTCCTCCCAGTTGTTGAGACGCTCGATCAGGCTCTTGCGGGTTTTCTCCCACAGGCCTTTCTCTTTTTTGGCTTCTTCTGGAATGTCGGGCGTCTCCTCCATTTCTGAGAAACAATAGTCACCGCTTGTCCGCCCCTGTCAAACAGCGGATGCATCCCCTCGGGACCCCGTGTGAAAAAGGTTTTTCTATCGCTTTTCGCATCTTTTCGCTGCCTGCGCCGGCTCGCCGGTTGCGCGCCCGCCACCGACGGTGTTAGGGTGCCAACTCGAACCCTCCGGTGTGCCGGACCCCTGCTATGAAGATTCTCGTCACCGGCGGCGCCGGTTTTATCGGCTCACACACCGTCGAACGCCTGCTGCGCGACGGTGCCGGCGAAGTGACCGTGCTGGACAGCTACAACGACTACTACAACCCGGCGATCAAGCGTCGCAACCTCAGCGCCGTCGCCGACCGCATCACCCTGCGCGAGGGCGACCTCACCGATGCCGCTTTTGTCCGCGGGGTGTTTGAAGAGGGCCGCTTCGACGCCGTCATCCACCTCGCCGCCCGCGCCGGCGTCCGCCCCTCGATCGCCGAGCCCGAACTCTACCTCGACACCAACATCAAGGGCACCTTTCATCTGCTCGACAACGCCCGCCGCACCGGCTGCCAGCACTTCGTCTTCGCCAGCAGCTCCTCGGTCTACGGCGTCAACACCAAGGTGCCGTTCAGCGAGGAGGACCCCATCCTGCAGACCATCAGTCCCTACGCGATGACCAAGATGGCCGGCGAACAGATGTGCTCGAACTACAGCCATCTGTACGGCCTGCGCACGGTCTGCCTGCGCTTCTTCACGGTGTACGGCCCACGCCAACGCCCCGACCTCGCCATCTCGAAATTCACCCGCCTCATCGAGGACGGCCTGCCGATCGACAAGTACGGCGACGGCAGCACCGCGCGTGACTACACCTACATCGATGACATTGTCGAGGGGGTCATTGGCGCCCTGCACCTGCGCACGGGCCCGCTCTGTGAGATCCTCAACCTCGGCGGCTCACAGACGGTGACACTCAACGAACTCATCACCACGATCGAGACCGCGGTCGGCAAGCCGGCCCGCATCAACCCCCAGCCCGACCAACCCGGCGACGTCCCCCTCACCTCGGCCGATGTCAGCAAGGCGGCCCGCCTGCTCGGCTTCCAGCCGCGCACCCGCATCGGCGAGGGCGTCGCCCGCTACGTCGAGTGGTTCCGCCAGATGCGCCGCGACGGCGTGGTGGTTTGCTAAGCCCGGCCGCGCCTTGAAAAACCCGGCCACCCGGAAGGTCAGGCCAGCAGCGGACCGCGCACCGGCTCAGCCAGTGCCGCCTGGACGTGGGCGACAAGTTCCTCCGCCGCCACCTCGGCCTGCTCGCGGCTGACCAGGTTCTTCACCACCACGCGCGGGTATTCTGCGCCGAAGACCAGCGCCAGGCGGGCGTTTTGGTTCTCGGCCGCCTGGAACTGCTTGTTCACCTTCTGGGTCGACAGGCTGACATCCGTCTTCACGCCGGCCCGGCGCAGGGCCTGCAACGCGGCCAGCGCGGGCGCACGCTGCGCCTCGTCGGCAATCACCCCGTAGGCATCGACCCCCTGGGCGGCATTCAGATAATCGGTCAGGCGAACCT
>CAZSBO010000053.1:0-23385 GCA_964605265.1 uncultured Prosthecobacter sp. | reverse complement strand
CTTCGCGGGGCGACCCGCGTTTGTTCGGGCTCCATGCTGCGTTTTCTCCTCCCGATTGCTACTTTTGTGATGTTCGTGTCGTTCACCGACGCGGCGCCGCGCCCACTCAAGGCCCTGCTGGTCGCCGGCGGCTGCTGCCACGACTACGCCGGCCAGCACGAAGTCCTGCGCCAGGGCGTCCAGGCGCGCGCCAACGTCCAGGTCGACGTGGTCTGGACCGACGACACATCGGTCAACCCGCCCCTGCCCCTCTACGACAACCCGGACTGGGCCAAGGGCTACGACATCGTGCTGCACGACGAGTGCGCCGCCGGCATGAAGGATCCGGCCGTGCTGCAGCGCATCCTCGACGTGCATCGCACCGTCCCGGCCGTGCACCTGCACTGCGCCATGCACAGCTTCCGCACCGGGTCCGACGCCTGGTTCCGTCACCTCGGCCTGCAATCCACCTCGCACGGACCGCAGGAACCCATCGCCCTCACCTTGGTCGATCCGGCCCATCCCATCACCCAGCCGCTGAGCGACTGGACCACGATCAAGGAGGAACTCTACAACAACGTCGAAATCTTCGGCGCCCATCCGCTGGTCATGGGCCGGCAGAAGGTGAAGCAGAAGGACGGCAGCCTGCGCGAGGTCGATGCCATCGTCGCCTGGACGCATGACAAGGCCGGTGCGCGCAGCTTCAGCACCAGCCTCGGTCACAACACCGCCACCGTCGCCGACGCCCGCTACCTCGACCTCGTCACCCGCGGCCTGCTCTGGGCCTGCGGCAAGCTCGAACCGGCCTACCTGACACCCTTCCAGGGCCAGGGCGAGGTCCGTTTCGTGAAGGCCCAACGGGTCGAGCCCCCGAAGCCGCCACCGGCGCCGAAAAACGCCCTCGGCGTCAAGGCCACGGCCAGCAGCGAGGAGACCGGCAAAAACAACTTCGCCTGGCGCGCGGTCGATGGCGATGAAACCACCCGCTGGTGCGCCGCCAACAGTTCCTACCCGCAGTGGCTGCAACTGGAACTGGCCAAGCCGCAGACCCTCACCGGCCTGGAGACCGTTTGGGAAAACAGCGGCGTCTACCAGTTCCGGATCGAGGCCAGCCGCGATGGCAAGACCTGGAGCACGCTGGTCGACGGCAGCGCCAACACCGAGAAGGCGCCCTACCGGCACGCCTTTGCCCAGGCCGAGGCCATCCGCTTCGTGAGGATCCAGGCGCTCGGTAAAACCAGCGGTGGCTGGGCCAGCGTGCGTGAGGTGCGACTGCAGGGGCCTGGCATCACCGCCCTTCAAGTGTCCGGCAAGCCAGACCTGTCCGACCCGTCTGACAAGTCCGACTACTCCAAGTCCGGCAACGTCACGCCGCGCATCGTCCCACTCACTCCCGAGCAGGAGGCCGCCCTGCTCAAGGACGTCAAGGTGCAGGACGGTTTTGAAGTCACCCTCTTCGCCAACAGCACCGCCGCCAATTACCCGGTCTTCGTCGCTGCCGCCCCGGACGGCACGCTCTATGTCTCCTCCGACGGCAACGGCTCGCTTGGCCGCAATCCCGGCCGCGGCCGGGTCATCCGCCTGCGCGACCGCGACGGCGATGGCCGCGCCGATGAAACGAAGGTGTTCTGCGAGGTCGACAGCCCGCGCGGTCTCGTCTGGGATCGCGACCGCCTCTACCTCGTGCATCCGCCACACCTCAGCGAGTTCATCGATGCCGATGGCGATGGCGTTTCGGAAAAGCAGAACATTCTCGTCAAGGACATCGCTTTCGGCTTCAAGGATCGCCCCGCCGATCACACGACCAACGGTCTCAGCCTCGGCATCGACGGCTGGCTCTATGTCGCCGTCGGCGACTTCGGCTTCCTCAAGGCCACCGGCACCGATGGCCGCAGCCTGCAGATGCGCGGCGGCGGGGTGGTGCGCCTGCGCCCCGACGGCACCGGCCTGGAGATCTATTCCACCGGCACCCGCAACATCCTCGAGGTCGCCATCAGCCCCCTGATGGACCTGTTTGCCCGCGACAACACCAACGACGGTGGCGGCTGGAACGTGCGCTTCCACCACTTCACCGGTCTCGACGACCACGGTTACCCGCGCCTGTACAAAAACTTCCCCGACGAAGCCGTGGCACCGCTCGCCGACTACGGTGGCGGCAGCGGCTGCGGCGCGGTTTACCTCGACGAACCCGGCTTCGGCGCCTGGAACAACGCCCCCTTCACCGCCGACTGGGGCACGGGTGCCCTCTGGCACCATCAGCTAAAGCCCAAGGGCGCGACCTTTGAGGAAACCCGTCCGCCGGAAGCCTTCGTCAAACTGACCCGCCCCACCGACGCTGATGTCGATGCCATGAGCCGCCTGTACGTCGCCAGCTGGAAGGGCGCGACCTTCAACTGGGAAGGGCCGGACGTCGGTTACATCGTGCAGGTCAGGCCCAAGGGATTTCAACCCGAGCCGCTGCCGGATTTCGCCAAGGCGAAGGAGGAGGAATTGGTGAAGGTGCTGGAGTCACCGAGCCATCGACGCAGGTTGGAGGCGCAGAGGGAGTTGTGGAATCGAGCCTTCGCCAAACAGGAGATCGACAAGGCGACCCAAACATCTGTCGCCGGAGTGGCGCTGGATGCAGGCAAAGCGCTGGCGACCCGTGTCGCGGCGCTCTGGTCATTGCGCCCAGACTACGAGTCAGAAAAGCTCAACACAGCCCCATCCAAGCCACGCCTGTCTTTCCCCCTACCCTCCGACTCTGCCATTCGTGAACATGTCATGAATCGTCTGGCCAACCAGCCGATCATCCTTCGAGTCACGAAGGCAGAAGCAGATGCACAGGCCCGCGAGAAACGTCCTTATGAAGGTCTGGTGATGAACCCTTGGCTTCTGGGCGAAGCTGAATCGACGTCCTTGATCGAGGGACTCCATGCCCCGGATGCGGCAGTTCGATGCGCAGCCATTCAATCCTTTCTCAAAGAACCACAGGAGCGCTGGTTGCGAGATCCGAATGCCTTTCAGCAGCTGAAACCCCTGTTTCAAGATCCGGACGACTTGGTGCGCCTGACGCTGATCAGCGCCTTGGCTCAGGCTCACTCTTCCTGCCGTGCCAACCTGGCGAAAGACAACACCGCGAGCCGCCACGTAAATCCATTCCTTGCAGGTGCCCTCGAGCAACAGCCGCCAACATCCAGAAGCATCGACTACGGAAGGGTGGGCGCAGGTTTGGTTGCCTTGCCCTTTTCCGTGCTGGATTCTGCGGAAGCAGCATCGGTCAGCCTTCAAACGGCGAGTCACGCCCTCGCCCTGATGCACACCCCCGAGGTTGTCAGCGGCCTCATCGACCGCCTTGGCAAGGCCAGCGATCCCGCCCTGCGCCAGGGCCTGCTCGCGGCGCTGTGCCGACTGCATTTCACCGAGGGGGAATGGAAGGGCGATTCCTGGGGCACGCGCCCGGACACGCGCGGCCCCTACTACCAGCCGGAAGCCTGGAGCGAAACCCCGCGCATCGCCGAAGCCTTGAAGGCAGCGCTGGCCAAGGCCTCGCCGGAGGAGGCGGCCTTCCTGGTGCGCGAGATGAACCGCAACCGCATCCAGTCGAACGAGGCCCTGCAGCGCATCCTCACCCTCGCCAAGCAGGACGCCAAGGTCCTGCCCGAACTGGCCGCCCAACTCGCCACCGCCGAGGAGGTTCCGGCCGAGGCCGTGCCGCTGCTGGTCGGGCTCGTCCGACAGGTTGAAGGCGTTGGATCGGCCACCCTTTCCCAGGCCATCCTCGCCCTGTCGAAAACCGACAGCGCCGAAGGCGTGCAGGCCACGCTGGCGGCGATTGAGCCGCTGCGCAAGATGCCCGACGCCTTCAAGGACTTCGAGGCCGCCAGCACCGCCTTTTACAACGCGCCCAAGCTGGAAAACCACCACCTGCTGCTCGAGCAACTCGCGGAACAGCTCGACGGCCCGGTTTCGCTGACAGCCGACGCCGCCCTGCTGCACCTGGCGGCGCGCACGACCGGCAGCCCGGAGTCGCGCGAGCTTTCCGCCAAGGCGCTCGACGCCGGCTGGACCGACCCGAAACGGCGTCGCCAGATCCTCGACGCCATCTCCCTGGTGAAGCATCAGGCCAGCGCGCCGCGCGTGCTCGCCGCGCTCGGCGACGCCGATGCCGAGGTGCGCCAGGCCGCCGAACGCGCCGCCAAAAACCTGCGCCTGTCGACGACCGCGGACAAGACGCCCAAGCTCGCCACCCTGAAGCCGGAGCAGATGCTGTCGGCCGTGCTCGCCGCCAAGGGCGATGCCGCCCTGGGCGAGCAGATCTTCCAGCGTGCCACCTGCAGCGCCTGCCACACCGTGAAGGAATCCGAGGCCCCCAAGGGCCCCTACCTCGGCAACATCGCCCAGACCTACCAACGACCGGAGCTCGCCCAGAACATCCTCGACCCGAACAAGACCATCGCCCAGGGGTTCACCAGCGAGCTGATCACCCTCAAGGACGGCACGCAGCAGATGGGCTTCATCACCCTGGAGGGCGCCACCGAGGTCAAGCTGCGCGACATCGCCGCCCGCGAGTTCACCTTCCCGACCGTCAGCATCGCCACGCGCCAGAAACTGCCGATGAGCCTGATGCCGCCGGGCCTGATGCTGAACTTCACCGTGCGCGAGTTCGCCAGCCTGCTCGACTACCTGGAAAAGCTCGCCAAGCCCTGACCCGCACAGGATTTGTCCAACAGCCCCCGCCCAGGAACAGGACCTGTCCAAAGGCCGCTTCTGTCGCACGCCGGACATGACAGGCGACCTGTTCACGGGCTAAGGGCTGAGCTTTGCCATGTCCGCCAAGCACCTGATCCTGCTCTGCCTGCCCTCCCTGCTCGCCGCCGTTGAACCGGCGGCGACACCGCCCCCATCGACGGTGGCCGAGGCGGCCGCCAAACCCGCGGCCAGCATTCCGGCGGTCATCGTGACCACCACGCGCGAAGCTTTGCCGCTGCAGCAGACCGCGCAGACCGTGCGCACGCTGGAGGCCGTACAGATGCAGGAGCGCCAGGTGCGCACCCTCACCGAGGCCCTGCGCGAAACGCCCGGGGTCAACGTTCAGAAAACCTCGAACGCCCAGGGTTCGCCCTTCATCCGCGGCTTCACCGGCTTCCGCAACCTGGCGCTGATCGATGGCATCCGCTTCAACAACTCGACCTTCCGCGAGGGACCGAACCAGTATTGGAACACGATCGACTCCTGGGCCATCGAACGGCTCGAACTCGTGCCCGGCCAGGGCTCGGTGCTCTATGGCAGCGACGCCATCGGCGGCACGCTCAACCTGCTCACCAAGGACTCGGGCTTCCGCGACGAGGACGCCGGCTTCTTCTTCCACGGCCTGACCGCTTACCGCGCCTCGACGGCCGAGCGCAGCCATGTCGGCCGCCAGGAACTCCAGTTTGGCGAAGGTGGTCGCTGGGGCCTGCACCTCGGCGCCAGCCTGAAGTCCTTTGGCGATGTCCGCGCCGCCGGCCTCGGCCTCCAGCCAAACACCGGCTATGACGAATGGGCCTACGACGCCCGTCTCGACCTCGCCCTCGATGACCACTGGACGATCACCGCGGTCCACCAGCAGCTTCGCCAAAGCGATGCCTGGCGCACCCACCAAACCACCTCCGGGATTGGGTGGGAAGGCACCACGGTCGGCACCGACCTGCAGCGCTCCTACGACCAGGAGCGCACGCTCTCTTACCTGCGCCTCGCCGGTCTCGACCTCGACGGCTTTGCCGACAGCGCCAGCCTGACGGTGTCGCTGCAGACGGCCGATGAGTACGAATTCCGCGAGCGCACCACCCGGCGCGACTTTGCCCAGGTGGAGATCAGCACCCTTGGCCTCGACCTGCAGCTCTCCAGCGACACCTCGCTCGGTCGCCTCACCTATGGCATCGATTATTACCGCGACTGGGTGTCCAGCGGCAGCCAGCGCTACAACAAGAACGGCACCCAGGCCCAGGGCATCCAGGGTCCGGTCGGCGATGACGCCAGCTACGATCTGCTCGGCCTCTACCTGCAGGATCAGTTCGATCTGACCTCGCGCCTGCACGCCCAGCTCGGTGGGCGTTTCACCCATGCCGCGGCCGACATCGGTCGCTTCGCCGATCCGGCGACGCCGGCACCGGTGGATTCCTACCGCGACGACTGGCAGAACTTCTCGGCCAGCCTGCGCCTGCTGTACGACCTCGACGAACAGGCGCGCCACCAGCTGTTCGGCGGCGTTTCCCAGGGCTTCCGCGCGCCCAACCTGTCCGACCTCTCGCGTCTCGACGTCGCCCGCAGCGGCGAACTCGAAACCCCGTCAACCGGCCTTGATCCCGAGCAGTTCATCCACTTCGAACTCGGCCTGCGCACCCAGACCGAGCGCTTCCGGGGCAGCCTCAGCTACTTTTACACCGTCATCGATGACATGATCGTGCGTCGCCCGGTCGGCGCCGGCATCGTCAACAAGTCGAACAGCGGCGACGGCTTCATGCAGGGCGTCGAACTCGACGGTTCCTGGCGGCTCGATGACCACTGGACGCTGTTCGGTCACCTCACCTGGACCGAGGGCCGGGTCGAGCAGTTCCCGCGCACCAACAGCAGCTACCAGCAGGTGGAGCCGATCAGCCGTGTCGTGCCGCTCATGGGCCGGGCCGGCGTTCGCTGGGAGCGGACCGACAAACGCGTCTGGGGCGAATTCCTCTGCCTGGCGCACAGTCGCTACGAGCGCATGAACAGCGGCGACCGCCGCGACACCCAGCGCATTCCCCCGGACGGCAACCCGGGCTTCGCCCACCTGACCCTGCGCGGCGGCTGGCGCGTCACCGAGCAGCTGGAGTTGACCGCCGCACTCGAAAACCTGCTCGACCAGGAATACCGCTACACCGGCTCCGGCAGCAACGAACCCGGCTTCGGCGCCGTTCTCGGCGCCACCCTGCGCTTCTAAGCCTCAAATGGGGTCAGTGTGCAACTGGCTGACAAAATAATGTCCTCTTGAGCGCTCTTTCTGCCGAGCTGGAGGTCTCTGCCGGCACTCGTCACGGCAGGGGCATACTTGACTTTGGTGGTTCCAACAGGCCGTGGTATCCACGAATGGACCTGATGGACCTGATGGACCTGATGGACCTGATGGACCTGATGGACCTGATGGACCTCGGATGGAGTGGACGAAGCCCATGGAGGATTACCAGTCGAGTCCCGGGTCTCGACGGCAGGGCTCAAACAGGCAGCCCTGGATCACCCTCTCAGCCGCGTGCCTGCCACTGTGGGTAGCGTTCCTTCAGGGTCTTGCGGAAGTCGGTCGCCTTGCTGGCCTGCCCTGCCTTCTCCAGCGCGCGCGCCGTCTTGTCGAGCGCCTCGGGCGTGACCTCAGCATCGTCGAAGAACTGCGCGGGAATCATCAGCTTGCCGGCAGCAGCATTGTATTTCTCCTTGGCGCCAGCCGACTGCCCTGCACTGGCAAGCTTGTCGCCGGCCGCCATCAGGATGTCGCCTTCCAGAATAAGCAGCAGGGCCTGCGGTTTGCCGTCCTTGGCGAAGGTCAGACCCTCTTCGGCCGCCTTTTCCGCCTCTTCGATCCGGCCGAGGCCGAGCAGGGCGCGGCCCTTGGCGACCAGCGCGCGGGCGCGGTTGCCGCTCTCCGGGGTGACCGCGAGGTAATGACCGGTGGCCTGCAGACTCTCCTCGAAATGACCGGCTTCAAGCAGGGTCTGGCCGAGGTAACTCCAGACTCGCGGATCGGTGTTCTCCGGCACTTCTGGGGTCGCCGCCAGCTTCAGGTAGGCGGCCGAGCGGGTGAAATCGCGCTGGTCGTAGAGCTTGAGGCCGAGCCAAGTGAGGGCGTTGAGCGGGACGACCGCCGAGGCATTGGCCTTGCGGTAGGCATCTATCGCCTTGGCCAGCGCCTCGACATCCTGACGCGCGTAGTGCGACAGCAGGATCATCGGACTGGCGCGGTCGAGGTAGTTCTCGCGATCCTTCTCGATGGCCTTCTCCAGCGCCGGCACGGCCTTGTCGAAGAGCTTCTGCTCAAAGTTGCCGCGCCCGATGCCATACCAGGCCTGGGCGGCGGCGGCGCTGTTCGGATACTTGCTCACCAGCATCTCGAAGGCGGCGACCATCGCCTTGCTGTCGCGCTGGTCGCCGGCAATCAGGCCCAACTGCAGGTAGCAAACCTCGGCGGCATCGGAGTGGGTGAATTCCTTGACGACCCGCTGGAAGTCGGCCACGGCCTTGACGACCTCACGCGCGTCCTTGTAGGCCATGCCCCGGCGCGCCAGCGCCTTGGCGGTGAGCGGATGGCCCGGATTTTCGGCGAGGAACTGGGCGAAGGAAGCAATGGCGTCCTGATGGCGTCGCGCCTCGGCACAGGACCAGGCCTTGTTGAAGAGCGCCCCGGGGCGCAGCTTCTCGGGCAGGCCGGTGATGCGCACCTCGGCAAAGCTGTCGGCCGCGCGCGCGTAGTCCGCCTGATTGAAGAAGAAGTCGGCGCGAATCAGGCGCGCGAGATTGAGGAACTCGTGCTCGGCCTGCGCCTCGGCATGACGGGCAATGAAGGCATTGGCGAAGTCGCCCAGCTGCTTGTCATCGAGCAGGTAAAAGCAGTAAAGCTTCCAGTAGCCGGCCTCAAAGGCCTGCGGTGTACCGACGAACTCCTGCTCGACCATGAGGTAGACCTCGACGGCGCGCGCGTAGCTCTTCTTCATCCGGTAGGCATTGCCCACCAGCAGCAGCATGCGCGGCCGGGTGTCGCCCTCGGGCAGCACGTTCGAATGACGGGCATACTGGCCGATGACGCCCTCGTAATCGCCCTTGGCGTAGAGCGACTGCACCAGTCCGACCAGGGCGATGCCGCGGTTCACGGGCGTCGTCTCGGCGATCTTGAGGGCGCGATCAAACAGCGGCAGGGCCTCATCGGGTTTGCCGGTTTCGGCAAGCAGCACGGCGGCCTTGACGCAGGCCTCGGAGAGCACGGGGTTGTCCTTGCTGGTCTGGATGAGTTCGAGGAACAGCGGCAGCGCCTCGGCCTTGCGATCCTCGGCCAGGTACACGGTGCCGAGGGCGAGCAGGGCGTTCTCGCGGTAGGGATTGTCCTCGCGCACCGCCACCACCTGGCGCAGCGCCTCGGCCTGCTTGCGGCGATCGCCGATCTGCTGATGGGCACGCGATTCGTTGAAGAACGCCGCCAGACGCACCTGCGGCAGCGGGCTCTTGGCCGCACAAAAGGCGAAGTGCCGGGCCGAGTCGTCGAAGTCCTGGGCGTTGAAGCGCATGGCGCCGAGGCGGTAGGCCGCGGACGGCGCGCCCTCGCTGTTCGGGAAGCGGCTGACGA
This sequence comes from uncultured Prosthecobacter sp., assembly GCA_964605265.1. Classification (GTDB taxonomy): domain Bacteria; phylum Verrucomicrobiota; class Verrucomicrobiia; order Verrucomicrobiales; family Verrucomicrobiaceae; genus Prosthecobacter. The sequence goes on along the minus strand of CAZSBO010000053.1, from coordinate 14,084 downwards.
CTTCGAGGTAGTAGGTCTCGGCGGCGCGCGCGTTGTCCTGCTTGAGGAAGCACTCGGCCAGACGGAACATCGCCATCGACACGTCGGCGCCATTCGGATGCGCCTTCAGGTACTGGGCGAAGGACTGGGCGGCGAGCGCGTGTTCGCCGCGCTCGTAAATCATCGTCGCGTAGTCGAACAGGTCGGACCCGGGCGACTTCGGCCGGGCCGGCGCCGCGGGGGCCGCCGGCTGGGCGGGCGGGGTCGGACTGTCCTCGACCGGAATGGCCCGCGGCACGGCGGGAGCGTCCTCGACCGGGATCGCGCGCGGCACCTCCTGGCTGCGGACGTCGGTGAGACCGGCGGCGGCGAGCAGGAGGGCGAAACGGAGCGGGGCGCGTGGCTTCATTGCGGGGGAGCGGGGGTCTCGGGCCGGCGGGTGGCGAAGGCGATGTTCCAGATGCCGGCCTTCTGGCAGGTGTCGAGCACGGCGATGACGTGTTTGTAATCGACGACCTCGTCGCCGCGCAGGATGACGGCCTGATCCTTGTTCACCGAGACGATGTTGGCGAGGTTGCGCAGCAACTGCTCGTTGTTCACCTCCTGGCCGTTGACGATGACGCCGCCGTCCGCCTTGATGTTGACGATGATCTCACCGACGTTGCGGGCGCGGTCATCCTTGCCGGTGTCGGCCGCCGGCACGCTGACATCCATGAGCTGCTCGACGCTCGCGTAATGGCTGGTGACGGCGAAGAAAATGACCAGCAGCAGCAGCACGTCCACCAGCGGGGCGAGCTGCAGGGGCGTGGGTTCGATCGAATGCTGCTTGCGGAAGTTCATGCGGGGATCACATCGGCTGGCCGTCCGGACCGCGGCCGCTGGCGACGGCGCGGGCGGCGCGTTTGTACTGGACGGCGAGCAGGGCCATGAGGTGGGTCGTGGCGGCCTCCATCTCGGAGATCAGCCGGTTCGCCTTGCCGCGGAAGATGGCATAAAAGATGAGTGCCGGAATGCCGATGACCAAGCCCGAGGCCGTGCACAGCAGGGCTTCGGAAACGCCCTGCGCCAGGCCGAGCTGGCTGGAGCCGCCGTAGTCCTTGGCGGAGATGGCATGGAAGGTGGTGATCATGCCCAGGGTCGTGCCGAGCAGGCCGAGCATGGGGGCCACCGCGCCGACGTCGCCCAGGTAAGCGATGCGGGCGAGCAGCAGGCTCGACTGACGGTTGCCCTCGGCCTCGGTGACCTCCTTGACTTCCTCAAAGCTGGCGGTCGGGTTGCGCGTGGCGAAGTCGAGCGTCTTGGCGGTGATGCGGGCGATGCACTCGTTGCGGCGGTTGCAGACAGCGAGCAGGCCGAGGTAGTCCTGCTTGCGGATCAGGGCGTCGGCCGAGTTCATGAAGGCATCGCTCACCACCGTGCCCTGGCGGACGGTGAAGGTGAAGAGCACGATCAGGAAGGCCGTCACCATCGACAGCAGGATCAGCGGGTAGGCCATGACGCCGGTGCGCTGAATGAATCCGTCGAGGGTCAGGGCGCTGGCAAAGGGGCTGTCCTCGGCGGCCGGAGCGGCTGCCGCTGTCGGTGCGGCCGGCGCGGGGGGCGCGGCGGGGGTCTGGGCCTGCAGCCCGGCGGCGGTCAGCCAGCCGCAGACAAAGAGCAGCAGGACGCGGACAAGGGGGGAATTCTGACGCATGAGTGGGCGGAGTGTAGGCGCGGCGGGTGAGGTTGCAAGGGGCGAGGTGGGACGGAAAGCGCGCGCCAAAAAGTCAATAAGGTGCGACCCGGGCGGTTCTTCGCCCGGCCCGACGTTTTCCCGACTCACATGCGCTCGGTGGTGCGGATGCCGAGCAGGCCGAGTCCGGTCTTGAGCACCTTGCCGGCCGCCTCGCACAGGGCGAGCCGGGTGCGGCGCACGCTGCCCTCGGCCTTGAGCACCGGGCAGGCCTCGTAGAAGGCATGGTAGCTGTTGGCCAGTTCGAAGAGGTAGTTGGCGAGCAGGTTCGGGCGGTGGTCGATCAGGATGTCGTGCACCGCCTCGGCAAACTGCGCCAGTTTGACCGCCAGGGCGCGCTCGGCGGGATCGGTGAGGGTGAAGGCCTCATCCGCCGCGGGCATCGCCTCGGCAGCGTCGAGCTTACGGAAGATGCTGCGCGTGCGCACGTAGGCGTTGAGCAGGTAGGGCGCGGTGTTGCCCTGCAGCGACAGCAGCTTGTCCCAGCTGAACTTGTAGTCGGTCAGGCGGTTCTGGCTGAGCTCGGCGTATTTCACCGCCCCGGTGCCGATGATGCGGGCGATCTCCTCCTGCTCCGCGGCATCCAGTCCCTGATCGCGGCTCGCCACCGCCTCGCGGGCACGTTCGATGGCCTCGTCGATGACTTCCAGCAGGCCGACCGTCTCGCCACTGCGGGTTTTGAACATCTTGCCGTCCGGGCCAAGGATGCTGCCAAAGGCGATGTGGCTCATTTGCGTCGTCGCACCGCGACGGCGGGCGACGGCAAACACCTGGCGGAAGTGCAACTGCTGCGGCGCGCCGACCACGTACCAAATCTCGTCGGCCCGCCACTCGCGCACCCGGTAGTCGATCGTCGCCAGATCGGTGGTGGCATAGAGGAACCCTCCGTCGCTCTTGCGAACGATGCAGGGCGCGGCCTTCCAATCGTCCTTGTCGCGAATCAGGAAGGGATCCTCCTCGGGCGGCAGACTGCCGTCGCTGAACACCACGACCGCGCCCTCGCTCTCGCGGGCGATGCCGGCGGCGAGCAGGGACTGCACGAGCGGCGCCAGGGCGTCGTTGTAAAAGCTCTCGCCCAGGTAGTGATCGAAACGGACATCGAGAGCGTCATAGACCTTCGCCAACTGTTCCAGGGTCAGGCGCACGCACTCCTTCCAGATGCCGAGGTTTTCAGCATCGCCCCGCTGCAGCCGTACCAGTTCCCCCTTGCAGGTTTCCAGCACGGCCTCGTCGGCCTTGGCCTCGGCATTGACCGTTTTGTACACCCGCACCAGCTCATGGATCGGATCGCGCGCCAGGGCCTCGCGATCGAGCCGCGTTTTCCAGCCGTGCAGGATCATGCCAAACTGCGTTCCCCAGTCGCCGACATGGTTGTCGGTGATGACCTCGTGCCCAAGGAAACGCGCCGTGCGTGCCAGGGCATCGCCGAGGAAGGTGCTGCGGATGTGGCCGACATGCATCGGCTTGGCGATGTTGGGCGCCGAGAAATCGACAACGATGCGCTTGGGTGACACCACGGACGGCACGCCGGCACGCTCGTCGGCGAGGATCCGCCCGAGCCGGCCTTCGAGGGCCGAGGCTGAGAGGGTGAAGTTGAGGAAACCGGGACCGTCGATGGCGACCTTGTCGCACAGGCCGGCGGTGTCGAGCTGGTCGACAACCTGCTGGGCCAGTGCGCGCGGGTTGGTCTTCAGGCGCTTGGCCAGGATCATCGCCGCGTTGCTCTGGTAGTCGCCAAAGCGGGTGTCCGAGGCGAGGGCAACTTCGGGCGCAAAGCCCTCCGGCAATTCAATGCCGGCGGCGGCGAAGGCGGCTTGGAGACGGTCGGTGAGAACAGCGCGAAACATGGGGGCGCTTCCTTAGCGCCAATGCCCGGCGGGTTCAACCGGCCGTTTGGGCGGCAGCCAGGAAGCGGGTGCAGACGCCACCGCCGGCCACCACGGCCGGGATCTGCTCGGCCTGCCGACCCGAGGCGATGATGCACTCGACGCCGGCCTTGGCGGCATCCTGGACGGCGCGCAGCTTGGAGACCATGCCGCCGGTGCCGAGCTGGGTTTTCTTTTCCTGGGCGTGATGGATGACGGCAGCGACGTCCTCGACGAGGGGAATCGGTCCCTCGGCGGGATTATCCGGATCGCGCAGCAGGCCGGGCGCGCTGGTCAGCAGCAGCAGCAGGTCGGCGCCCCAAAGGCGGGCGATGTGCGAGGACAGCAGGTCGTTGTCGCCAAAGCGCAGCTCCTCGATGGCGACGCTGTCGTTCTCATTGATCACCGGCACCACCTGGGGGAACTCGAGCAGGCGCTCCAGCGTCGCCTTGAAGCGGGCCGCGCGCGGGGCCGCTTCGAGGTCCTCGTGGGTCACCAGCAACTGGGCGACATGCAGGCCGTGGTCGCGCAGCAGGTTTTCATAGGCGTGCATGAGGTGGGTCTGACCGACCGCGGCCAGGGCCTGCAGGGTGGTCAGGTCGGCGGGACGAGAGCCCAGGCCGAGCGGTTTCAGCCCGCTGGCAACCGCGCCACTGCTAACCACCACGACCGTGTGACCGGCCTGCTTGAGCAGGGCCACCGCCTCCACCAGCTTGCGCAGTTGCACGGGATCGGGCTCGGGCGTCTGCAGACGGGTGAGAATGCCGGAGCCGAACTTGATGACGACGCGCTTGGAGACGGGCGGGGACATGCGGGGAGGGCGCCCAGTATGGAGCTTCCCCCAGCCGAGGCAACGGGATGTTTCGGCGGGCTCTCGCCCCGGACCAGCTTCAGGGGAAGTGCAACCGGCGGCGCAGGTCGGCGGAGAGCTCGGCCGGCCGCAGCTTGGTGACGCCGCTGGCGGAGGTCACCGCCAGCCCTGTGTCATCGACCTTGCTGATGCGGACGTTGAAAAGTTTGCGGCCATCGGCCAGCACCAGCTCGGGCAGCATCTGACCGACGAGGCGCTGGCGCAGACGGGCAACCACCTCCGCCCGCTGCTGTCGCACCGTCTTGGATTCCGTGCGCGCCTGTTCGGCCTTGCCCTTCATGGCCAGGATCTCCGCCTTGCGGAACTCCACCTTCTTCTGCAGTTCCAGGGCCGCGACGAGGGTCTGGAACTCCGTGCGCCGCGCTTCCAGGGTCTTCTCGTAGGCCGCAATGTTGCGGCGGGCGTCCGCGAGATCGCCCTTCATCTTTTCCAACTGGTCGTAGAAATACCAGCCAGCCAGCCCGGCGGCGAAGAGGAGGAGAGCGAAGAGATTCTTCATGATCGACAAACCGGCTTAGCGGACAAGCTCCTTCTTCATCCGCTCAAGTTGATCCTGCAAGGTCTTCAGTTCGGCATCGGCGGCCTCGAAATCCTTGGTGGCGACTGCGAGTTGCTGGTCGAGCATTTCCAGTTCGGTCTGCAGGCGGACGGTCATTCGCCGCGCCGAATCCTCCGGCGTGGCTCCAGGAGGCACGGCCTTGCGCAGGTCGACGAGTTTCTGCTCGAGGCTATCGAACTCGACTTTCAATTCGGCCTGGCGCTTGAGCGTGGCGGCGTGATCCGCCTGAACCTGCTCCGCCTCCTTGCAGCCACTCAGGGTCAGCGCCGCCGCCGCAATCGCCGATCGGCCAAGGAAACGGGGGTGAAAAACGTTCATAAGTCGAATAACCGCTGAATTTCCCTCAAGGGTAACGAGTTTGCGACGCACTGTCAATGTGCCAAAACCCGGTTTCAGGCAGGGCGCAGCAACGGTCGGGCCTCGCAGTCGCGCAGACCGCGCAGCAGGCGCCGGGTGCAGGACTCAAACTGCGCGAGAATCTCCGCCTCATCAATCCCGGGCGGCAGGGCCGCATCGGCACGCACCGACCGACCACTCAGGCCATCGAGACAAATCAGCACCTCGGTGAGCGTGTGAAAAAGTTGTCGCTCCTGCTCCGCCTCCGGCAGCAGCACAAAGGCCAGGTTGAGCAGCCAGCGACCGTCCTTCTGCAGGATGAAACGCTGTGGCCGCAGGTCGTTGCCGCCGGGCACATAACCTTCCTGGCGGACCAGATACGGGCCGTGCCCGTGCGCCCCCCAGCCGAGGTTCATCACCTCGCAGCGGGCCGGGTCGTTGGTCAGGGCAGGCATTTTAGGTGAAGAGAATGTGGCTACCCTCGCCGGCCGAGGCCTCGTAGAATTGACCGACCGTGAGCACGTCGTCGACCCGCTCCCAGAGATCCTCACGCTTCAGCTTGAACATGTCCATGGCCAGCTTGCAGGCATAAATCTTGCCACCGGAATCGGAGATCAGTTCCAGAAACTCGCGCACCGGCGGGATGTCGAGCTTTTCCATCTCCTGATTCATCAGGTGGGTGGCGAAGGCCGAAACCCCCGGCAGCGCACCCGCCCAGGTCGGAAACGGCAAGGTCATCGGCAGCCCCAGCATCGGCATGGCCATGTTCAGCGCCGGATTGCCCACGGTCGCCACCTTCAGATGATCCATCGTCTGGTGGGCGAGGGCGTTCAGGCCGAAGAAGGTGAAGAACAACGACGCCTCGATGCCCTCCATACGCGCACCATTGGCCATGATCAGTGCGGGGTAGATGCCATCGAGGGATCCTCGGCTGACAATGATGGACATCTTTTTCACGGGATGGGTGGGGGCGGACATGGGGGACGGTTCGAGGTTCGAGGTTCGAGGTTCGAGGTTCAAAAGGCCGTGCTGCGGCCCAACCGGGAACCAGGAACCGCGAACCCTTTCAACAATGTTAAATGCAGCCCACCGGTTTGGGGATGCCGGCGATTTTGGAGGATTTCTTCAGCGGGCCGCCCGGGAACAGGTCGTAGAGTTCCTTGGTCGTCACCACACCACTCTTGCCCATGCTGCGAATCGTCAGCGCCGCGCCCTTGGACTGCTGCTCGCGCAAATACTGCACGACCTTCATGTGGGCCTCGGTCAAAGCGCCAATGCCCTCCTCCGCCGCGATGGCCGCGGCGATGGCTTCATTCCACTGCGTCATGTCCGTGAGGTAGCCCTCTTCGTTCACGTCGACTTCAGTTCCTGCGATGGTCTTTTTCATGATGCAAAGTTCTTTTTCCTTATCCCTTATCCCTTCTGCCTCATCCCTCCACCGGCTTGGCCTTGCGCCGCGGGATCCCCGGCAGCGGCCGGGCCTTGAGCAGCAAGTGCCAGTACACATGCCGGAAGGCCAGTTTGCCCAGATGGTTCAGCCGCGATTCCTCGAGCAGTTTCAGCGGTCCAAAGGCAAAGGGGAAATTCCCCTCGTGCGGCTCGTAGTCGTAATTGAAATCGATGAGCAGGGCCTTGCCGTTGCCCGACTCGATGAAGCAGTTGGAGTGGCCATCAAAGCCCTCCTCCAGCGGCTCGCCGCGGATGTGGCGCAGCACATTGTTGGCCAGCGTCTCGCTCTCGAAATGCGCCACCGATCCTGCCTTCGACGCCGGCAGGTTGGTGGCGTCGCCAATGACGAAGACATCGGGATGCTGCAGCGATTGCAGGGTGTGCTTGTGGGTCGGGATGAAGTCGAGATCATCGCCCAGGCCGGAGCGACGCACGGCCTCGTCGCCCATGTTGGTCGGTGTCGTCACCAGCAGGTCGTAGGGCACCTCGCGACCGTCAAAGCAGACCAGCTTGTCGTTCTCCTGATCCACCTTCTCCGCGACAAAATCGGCGACCAGATCAATGCCCTTGTCGCCGAGCAGATGGCCGAGTTTCTTCGATGCCTTGGGTTTGGTGAAGGCCCCCGACAGCGGCGTGACGTAGGTGAGCGACACCTTGTCGCGCAGGCCGCGCTCGCGGAAAAAGGTGTCGGCCAGGAAGGTGAATTCCAGCGGCGCCACCGGACACTTGATCGGCATTTCATTGACATGCACCACCACACGCCCGCCCTCGAAGGCTGCAAGCCTGTCGCGCAGGGCACGGGCCCCGTCCAGGGTGTAGAAGTCATGCACATTGACCCGCCACTTTGGGCCGAGCATGCCCTCGGTCTCCTCGGGTGCCGTGCGACAGCCGGTGGCGACCAGCAGCACATCGTAACCCAGCGACTCCCCGTCCTTGAGCAGCACCGTTTTGTCAGCCGGCACGATCCGCTCGACCTCGGCCTGGCGGAACTCAACCCCGCGTGGCAGGAAATCGCGGGTCGGACGGATGATCTGGCTCTCCTCATAGGTGCCGAAGGGCAGGAACAGCAGTCCCGGCTGGTACAGATGCCGGTCCGAGCGGTCCACCACGGTCAGCCGCCACTCCGAGCGTGACAACCGGCGGCGCAGATGGTTCGCCATCAGGGTGCCCGCCGTGCCGGCGCCGAGAATGAGGAGATGCTTGGGCATGACAGGACGACGTTTCAGTTGCATCCAAACTATATGCGCGTATGCTCATATGCAAGAAAAACCACTCCTCAAATTCTGCTACCATGAGCGCCTCCCTTGCCTCTGATGACCGCGGCCTGCTGCTGTCCTGCCCCGCCTGCGGCACCGTCAACCGCATCGCCTTCGCCAAACTCGACAGCCAGGGCCACTGCGGCTCCTGCCGTGCCATCCTGCCGAAAATCGCCGCGCCGGCCGACGCCTTTGACCCCGCCGCCTTCGCCGCCCTCATCGCGCAATCTCCGCTGCCGGTCGTGGTCGACTTCTGGGCGCCCTGGTGCGGCCCCTGCCAGATGATGGCTCCCGAGTTCGCCAAGGCCGCCTCCCTGGCCGCAGGCGAGGCGATCTTCCTCAAGGTCAACACCGACGAGCAGCCGGAGATCGCCGCGCAGTTCCGCATCCAGGGCATTCCCGCCTTCGCCCTGATCCGCCAGGGCCGCCTCGCCGCCCAGACCAGCGGCTTTCAACCCGCTGCCCGGCTGATCGACTGGCTGCGCCGCGCCTGATCCGTCGCTCACTTCCGCCGGAACTTGACGAAGTAATTCTCCTTCAGCAGGCCATCGACCTCGGCGACCTTTTCAAAGCCGGCCGCGGTGATTTCGGCTTCGAACACTTCCTGGCCGGCACGGACGTGACCGAGGATGAAATCGCTGCTGACACCCGGGATGCGCTTGAAGTCGATCAGCACCAGAGTGCCACCGGGTTTGAGCGCCCGATGCAAAGTGGCCAGACTGGCCTGGGGGAACTCAAAGTGGTGGTAGACGTCGCAGATGAAGGCAAGGTCGATGCTCGCCTCCGGCAGTTCCACGCTCTTCTCCGTGCACAGGACGGTCTGCACATTGGCCGCGCTCGCCTTGGCCGCACGGGCGCGGATGTGTTCGAGAAAGTTTTTGGCGATCTCGACCGCGTACACCTGGCCCTGCGACCCCACCGCCTGCGCGAATGACAGGGTGAACAGGCCGGTGCCGGCCCCGATGTCGGCCATCGCCATACCCGGCTTCAGGCCGAGGGCGGCAACGATCTTTTCGCGCTCATGGTAGATCTCCCGGCTCTCGACCTCGAACTTCTGCGTCCATTCCTCGACCTTCAGGGCCGGATCGAGGAACTTGTCATTGATGCCGGGTTTGACACTCGTGTCCTGGGCAATGCAGGCGGCGGCGAAGAGCAGCGGAAGAAGGAAGCGCGAAATCATGGCTTGGGTTAGGTCAGACGCGCCAGCGGCGGATTCTCTTCCACTTCCCTGAAAAGACTCTTCCCCATTTCCTGAAAACCACAAGCTACCGGCAGCAGTTGCGGCGGATCACTCGCTTGACTAGGCTGCGTTCATGAAGAAGGCCACCCTGCTCCTGCTCTGCCTGTCGCTCGTCGCCTGCGCGGGCCTGCTCGCCCGCCACCGCATGCTGGCGGCCGATCGCAAACTCAGTGATGTCGAAAGCCTCGCCGCCGCCGGTCGCTGGACCGAGGCGCAGACGCGCGCCGAGGGCCTGAAGGGCAGTGTCGTCCAGGCCGTGCTCAGTCGCCCCGTTCAGAAGCGGCCCGATGGCCAAACCGCCGACCTGCGCCCTCTGCTGACCGCCTGGGAAAGCCAGTGGCGACAACTGACCCAAGCCCTGACGGATCACCACCCCGCGCGCGCCGCAGCAACTCTCACCACGCTGCGCCAGCAGTGCGTCAACTGTCACCTCGTCCTCGGCCGCTCTGACATCAAGGTGACCGGCGCACCGTGACGAATGCAATCGACCACCCCTGATTATGTTTGCCCTGTCCCTGCTCGCCATCTCCCTCGCCGCACTCGGCACTCCGGCCGACTGGCATTCACTGCAATTCCGTCGCATCCCGCCGATCGAAACCCAGCTGACGGAAGGCCGCCTGACCTTCAAGGTGCAGAGTTCCGCCGGCGGACTGGTGCGACAACTGCCCAAGGGCACCCGGGTGCAATCGCTCATCGTCACCGGCAGCGTGCAGGGTGAGTTGAAGGTCGACGCGGATCGACTCTGGCAAAAGGGCCATGAGGATGCCTACCTGCGCGTCGGACTCATCGTCGCCGGCGGACGCCCGCTCGGCACGCTGGAGCGACTGATCGCGCCGGCCTGGATCGTCACCCTGGACGAGGTGCTGTGTGCCGACGGTCGTGCGCCCTCGGCGATCCACAATCAGCTGCTGGTGCCGCATGCCGCGTGGATCGGCCAGCAGCGACCGAATCCACACATGGAACAGCTCGTCGACCACATGGTCGCCACGCCGGATGCGAGCGGCCGCTTCACGATGCGGGTCGATCTGCCGAAGCCGCTGGAGTTGGTCGGTCTGTGGTTGATGGCCGATGGCGATGACAGCGGCTCGACCTTCACGGTGACGGTGGATGCCCTCGAACTCAGCGCGCCATGAGCCTCGCCGAACTCAAACCCTGGCTCGCCTTTGGCCTGCTGGCCGCCCTGCTGCTCTGGGAAACGGCGCTGCCGTTTTTTCTCTTTCCCAAGGGCGGCGCCCGCCTGGCGCACGGCGCCAAAAACCTGCTGCTCGGCATCAGCAACGGCCTGCTCAGTTCGCTCGGTTTCCCCGGGCTGTGGTGGTGGGCGGCGGCAACCTCCGCCCAGCACGGTTTCGGCCTGCTGCATCACCTGCCCTGGCCCGCGGCGGTGGAAACGGCGTTCGCCGTTTTGCTGCTCGACGCCTGGACCTATGCCTGGCACCGCCTCAACCACCGCATCCCCTTTCTCTGGCGCTTCCACCGCGTGCATCACTCCGACCCGCACATGGACGTGACCACGGCGAACCGCTTTCACCTGGGCGAAATCGCCCTATCCTCGCTGCTGCGCGTGCCATTGATCGCCCTGCTCGGCGTCCGGCTCGAACACCTGGCGCTCTATGAGCTGATGATGTTCGCCGTGGTGCAGTTCCATCATGCCAACATCAGCCTCGGCGCGCGTGCCGACCGCCTGCTCAGCTGGATCATCGTCACACCCTTCATGCACAAGGTCCATCACTCGCGCTGGCAGCCGGAGACGGATTCCAACTACAGCGCCTTTTTGTCGGTCTGGGACCGACTCTTCCGCAGCTTTCGCACCACGTCCGATCCGGCGAGGCTGCAGCTCGGTCTCGATGAATTTGCCGATACCCGCAGTCAGACCCTGATGGGACTGCTGACGACCCCGCTGGAATCCTCATCCGTCCGACGGCCGCCACCCACCCCGCAGCCGCCCGCGTAGCGATCGCAAGCGTGGTGCGCTTCAGGTTCGCCCACTCCACACACGGGCGAACCGATGCGCGAGCCGCAGTTTTTGCGCCACGCGCACGGAGATCACAAAGGGATAGAGCGGCGGCTCGCCAATGCTGTGGGAGATTTCATTGAGCACGACCGACAGACACATCCAGCGTTGCAGCCAGGCCAGGAAGGCCCCGTCCTCCGCGGCGCTGGAGGCCAGCATGACCGGCAGAAATCCCGCCTCCACTGGCAACATGACCAGCGGCACCGCCAGGTGTTTCACCTGGATGCCGAGGCTCTCGCACGTTTCGAGGCCGTCGACGATCTGCAAGTAGTGCGCCCAGGTTTCCGCCCAGTCCTCCCACGGGTGCGAGGCGGCGTAGGCCGAGATGAAATCCTGCTCCCAATCCGCGCGCGCGCCGCGCTGGTAATGCGCCTCCAGCGCGCTCGCGTAGTCCAGCCATTCATCGCCAAACCGTTCCCGGAACGCCATTCGCATCGGGTCCTCCCAGGCCAGCCCGGAGAGATGGCGTCGCCACAGGTAATGCGCACTCTCGTGACGAAAATGTCCGAGCAGCGTACGGCTGTTTTCGCCGAGCTGCTGGCGGTTGATCTGTCGGTAGGTGTCATCGGCCTCCTCCAGGTTGACGGTGATGACGCCGTTGAGATGCCCGGTGGTGACCGACGGATTGCAAACCGTGCTGACGATGTCAAAAGCCAGGCCGTGCTCGGCATCCTCCGCCTGCGAAGGCAGCGTCAGGCCCAGGCGCAGCAAGCTGTGCAGCAGCCGTCGCTTCGCCATCTCCATGCGCCCCCAGAGCAGCAGGTTCCGGCTCAACGTCACATCCGGGATCGTGCGGTTCATGCGACAGGCCTGGCAAAGCGTCTCGGCGGCATCCGCCGGCACCAGCCAGTTGCAGACGCCGTGCCGCGTGCCGTTGGCACAGAGCTGCACCGGGCCGCCCGGGCGCACCGGCCTCATGCGACCTGCGATTGGATCGTAACCCACCGCCTCGCCGCACCCCAGACAGCGCGAGCTGCCGAAGAAAAGCACATTGCCGCATTCGCAGGTGAATCGTTGCATGACATGGGCGCCCCCCGGCGGAGATCCTGCCAGCCATCGCCCCGATTTCCCCCCGTGTCATGGGCGGGTTTGATCTGCCCGGGCTTTTCTGCGGCTTGCGCGTGCCCAGCTCCGCGTTCTTTCTCGACCCATGCCGCACCCACGCTGGCGAAAGCCACCTGAACAAGGTCTATTGGCAGGGTGAACTCCGCATCGCCCCATGCCCTCCTCCTCTTCACCCGCTGGCCCGAGCCGGGGCGGGCCAAGACGCGGCTCATCCCCGCGCTCGGCGCCGAGGGTGCGGCGGACCTGCAGCGACGCATGACCGAGCAGACGGTGGGTCGCGCCTGGGCCTTCTGCGCCGCCTCCGGCACGCAACTGCGCATCGCCCACGAGGGCGGCACGCCGGCGCAACTGTGCGACTGGCTGGGCTCGCTCGCCTTCGAACCCCAGGCCGGCGGCGATCTCGGCGCGCGGCTCACACACGCCATGCTTCGCGCCCATGCCGCGGGCGCGGCAAAAATCGTCATGGTCGGCTCCGACTGCCCGGCACTGGCGGAAGAGCATTGGTGCAGGGCCTTTGCAGCGCTGGACATGCATGACCTCGTGCTGCTGCCGGTGCACGACGGCGGCTACGCGCTGATCGGCCTGCGCCAGCCGCAGCAGGGCGTGTTTCAAAACATCCCGTGGAGCACCGACCAGGTCACCGAGGCCACCCTGCAGCAGGCCCGCCGACTCGGCCTCAGCACCGCGCTCCTGGAACCGCTGCAGGATGTCGATGAAGCCGCTGATCTGCCACACGCGGCAGCCGCGCTCGCCGAGGGCCGCACGCTCAGCGTCATGGTGCCCACCCTGAATGAAGCCGCAGCCCTTGAGACACTGCTGCCCGTGCTGCAGGCGGCAGCGCCGCTGGAAATCCTAGTCGCCGACGGCGGCAGCACCGACACCACGCCGGCGGTGGTCGAACACCACGGCGCGCGCCTCATCACCGCGCCGCGCGGGCGCGCCCGCCAGATGAACCCCGCGGCCGCGGTCGCCCGCGGGGAGTTCCTGCTTTTCCTGCATGCCGACACCCTGCCGCCGGCCGACTTCCCCGAACTCATCGCCCGCACCCTGTCGCCAGGCACCGCCGCGGGCGCCTTCCGCTTCGCCCTGCGCGAGTCCATCCCCGGCAGCCGCTGGATCGAAACCCTGACCCACCTGCGCGGCACACTGCTGTCCCTGCCCTACGGCGACCAGGGCCTGTTCCTGCGCCGCAGCCTCTTTCAGTCGCTCGGCGGTTTTGTCGACTGGCCGCTGCTGGAGGATGTCGACCTCGTGCAACGGCTGCGCCGCCTCGGCCGCATCCGCCTCACTTCCGCCGCCGCGTCCACCTCCGCGCGGCGCTGGCAGCGCGACGGCGTGCTGCGCACCTTCCTGCGCCACCAGCTCATCCTGGCCGGTCACCGACTGGGCGTACCACCGGCCAAATTGGCCGAGTGGCGTTGAATGCCCCCTGCCATCGACGCCGCCCTCACGGCCGGCCCAAAGCCTGTCGCACCGCCTCAATCGTCGGCGTCAGATCCGCACCGAGGGCGGTGTCGCGGTGCAGCACCCGGCCGTCGGCATCCAGCACAGCGATCAGGTTGGAGTGCGCCAAAAAACCCTCGCTCCATTGATACTGGAAATCGAGCAGCACCGCCGCCTCACGCACCACCGGATCGGGCGCGGTGAGGAAGGTCCAGCGCTGCGGCGACATCCCCCGCTCGGCCATGGCCTGGAGCAAACGCGGTGGCTGGTCGTGC